>PLYQ01000202.1 GCA_003153415.1 Rhodospirillales bacterium
CTAGCTCGACTACTCCCCGACGAGGGCTAAGTCCGGCTCCTGGGCGCGGGGTATTACCGAACGTGGATTTTTGATGAGGCAGCGGGCTGGAATGAGTAAGTCCGCACGGAGCAACAATGGTCTACAGACCTGCTGCTAATGCTTGTGAGTGAGCGCAGCGCGGCTCTCGCCTCAGAACCAGTTGGCCTTATCGACAATATTAAGCAGCGGCTCGCCGCTGGCAAACCGACGGCAGTTCTCCAGCAAGATCGCCTCACGTTTTCGCTGATAGGGTGCGCCAAGAATGGCGACGTGTGGCGTCAACATGACGCCCGACATGGTCCACAGCGGATGCTCCGCCGGTAGCGGTTCAGGCGTTACGACGTCAAGGCCAGCGCCCGCCAGGTGCCCCGATGCGAGCGCCGCGACCAGATCCTCCGTTACCACGCATGCACCGCGGCCAATATTGATGAAGTAGGCGCCGTGCCTCATCGCGGCGAAGCGCGCAGCGTCGAACAGACGCAGAGCCTGCGGCGACTCGGGCGTCGTCAGGATAACGAAGTCGGCATCGGCCAGCTGCACGTCCAGTCGGTCGGGCGTCACCAACACGGACAATCCCTCGGGCGGTACCGTGACGCGCGGATCGACGCCGATCACCCGCATGCCGAAGGCGGCGCACAGGCGTGCCGTCTCGGCGCCTGCTCCACCCACACCGACGATGAGCGCGGTCTTCTGCGCGAGATCGAGCATACCTGGGCCGCGCTGCCACCGCCGCCCACGCTGTTGCGGCAAGTAGTGGTCGAGGCGATGAGCGAACGCGAGCACGAAAGCCATGATGTGGCGCGCCAGGCTCTCGTTGTAGATGCCGCGCATGTTGGTCACGACTATTGGGCTCATCACCAGCTCATCGTAGAACCAGTCGCCTCCTAGGCCGGCGCGCGGCGCGGCGATCCAGCGCAAACGCTTCGCCCGCGCCAGCAGCCCGCGTGACACCGTGCCGTAAGCTGCATCCGCCTCGACGATCGCCTCAGTCGCGTCCTCTGGTGTCTGGAACGCCTCGACGTGGACGCCCGCTACCGTAGACCGAATCTTCGCCAGCCAATCGTCGCCAATATCGGGCGGCAGCAGGATCATCCTGAAGCTCATCGTCGCAACTCCCTGCGCTTGTGACAATCAGGCAGACACGAGCATGTAACGCCGCAGTGTAATCCGCTACTCCCAGAGCCGCCTTGATCAGCAACGGCTCGCTGGCCTCGAAGGTCGGCTATTGGGGCGGCCGGGAAACATATGCTCGGTCTAAACATTGCCGATTGTGCCTCAAAGCATTTGGCAGCGCCGCGCCCTTTCAGGCCGCGACCTCCTCAACCGCCGGCACGCGCTCGACGCGGTGCGCCTTCAGGGCCGGCAGCACGTCGCGGGCAAACCGGCGAATCTGCTCGATGAACATCTCGTGAGGCATGGCCCCGCGATTGAGGCTGATCTGCACCGTGTCGGCGCCGGCTGCATTGGCCTGTGCGATGATGCGCTTGGTCACTTCCTCGGGCGTTCCCCACGGCCAACCCTCGGCCATGCGTTCGATATCGGCCATGGTCGTGTTGCGGAAGTCTTCGCGCAGTAGCGCGGCCGCTCGCTGGTTTTCCGGCCGCACGTAGTCGGTCGACTGTGGCGTGGAGTAGCCAGCCTGGCGCTGTAAAGCCGTCTCCGTGAAGTTGCCGTGGCTGAACAGGGTGCGGTTGAAGTAGAGGTGATAGGGTCCCATTTCCTTTACCGCTTGCGCCTTGGAATCGGCGACATAGGCATGGACGCTGAGCGAAAGGTGGTTGGGCGTCAGCCGATGCCCGGCGGCAGCTAGGCACTTTGCGTAGTAGCGGATGATGTCGTCGCGCAGGCCGCCACCACCAAGGCCTGGCGTAATGGGAATGTTGCGTTTGCCGGCGAACTCGATGGATTCCTTGCTGCCGACGATCGGCACCCAGATCTCCGGATGGGGCTGCTGCACGGTCCGCGGCCAGATCGCCACATTCTTGTAAGACCAGAACTTGCCTTCGTACGAGAAGACGTCTTCGGTCCAGGCCCGCGTCACGATCTCGTAAGCCTCCTCGAAGCGTGCGCGGCTTTCGGCCAGCGGCACATTGTGTACCTGATATTCGCGCGGAATGCCTCGGGCAAAGCCTGAGATCAGCCGGCCGTTCGACAGGCAGTCGATCATCGCGAGTTCTTCGGCAAGCCGCAGCGGCTCATGCAGCGGCAGCAGGTTTCCGTAGATCAGAAGCTTGAGATTCTTGGTGCGCTGCGCCGCCGCCGCCGCCATGAGGTTCGGCGAGTTCATGAGGCCGTAAGGCGAGGAATGATGCTCGTTGAAGCCCACGCCGTCGTAGCCGAGCTTGTCCATCTCCTCCCAAGCCGCCAGGTGCTCGGCATAGGTGCGGACGGCGACGTCCGCCTTGAAGAATTTCTTGCTCAGCGGATAAGGCAGCTCCGCGCCGATCTTCACGTGCTCGAGGCTTTCGCCATAGGCCAGCAGATCGAAGACAAAGACCTTCATGCAGACTCTCCAGGGCGCGTTAGGCGGTGCGGCGTTCTCGACGCCCCGCAGGTGATCGTCTAAGACTCGGTAATATGGACTGATAGACACTGCCGCTGTCGGAGTGGGCAAAACAGTGCGCTTGGGAGGAACCATGAATGCATCGACTGATGCGGTGGCTGCCGGGGCGGCCACCTTCGTGTTCGACCAGCCTCTGTTGTCGAACGGACGGCACTTCTCGACGGCGGACTACCATCTCGCCAGAAGGTATGTCGACAGAAGCACGCAAGGGCTTTTCGACCTCTCGCTTCCGAGCGCTGGCGAGTTCAGGCAGTACGAGGTGAGATCGGCGCGGCTCGGGGAGACGCTGTTCAGCGTGATCAAGGTCGACAGCGTCTCCGGCTACGACATCGAGATGATGGACGATCCGGATCTCATCCTTTTGCACATCCTCATGCGCGGCAACGCGCAGTTGCAGCAGGGGACTGCGAAGGTCGACGCGGCGCCCGCGCAGATGGTGCTCCTCGAGGGCATGGCGCGTTCGCACAAGCGCTGGCACGGATCGACCCAGCAGCTGATGGTGAGACTCAGCCGAAGCCGCCTGGAACGCATCGTCGCCAGCGAAACCGGCATCGGAATCGGCGATCCGCTGAACTTTGGCGTCATGCAGGTCCTCGACCTGGCGCGGGTATCGACGTTGTGGAACTACATTGTCACGATTTGCCGCGACCTCAACGATCCGCATCCTTGTTTCGACGGTCACCTCGGCCGGCTTGCCGAGCGAACTCTTTCGCTGCTGCTGCTGAACGCCGTTCCCAACAATTACAAATGGGCCTTCGCGGAAGAGCAGCTCTCTTCGGCGGCGCCGTACTATGTGCGTCGTGTCGAAAACTACATCCGCGAACACGCGAGTGAGCAGATCACCACCGATGACCTCGTTCTGGTGGGCGGGGTCAGCGCCCGGTCGATCTACCACGGCTTCAGCCGGTTCCGATCGATCACGCCGATGGGTTATCTCAAGGCAGTGCGCCTCGACTTGGCGCGCGACGTCCTCATCAAGGGGCGCCGTGCCGGCGCCAACAGCGTTACGCAGGCTGCCACCGCGGCTGGCTACACCAACCTCAGCCAGTTCTCTCGCGACTACAAGGCGCGCTTCCGCGAATCCCCATCGCAAACACTGGCCGTCGCGTAGCAGGATTGCACCAAGGCCCACGCAGACCGTCTCACAGCGGAATGGCGAGCAGATTGGGAATATTGAACGTATCGCACACCGCGATCTTCTCGCGGAACTTGAGATCGCCGTCGCCGTTGGCGATCACGTCGCGATACTGACCGACGCTGAAGAGCCGTGTCTGCCCCTCGAGATCCGTCTGGTACACGGTGTAGCAGGCCGCAACCTCGTAGGTGTCGTCCCGCGCCGAAAGAATCTCGACGTTGGATACAACGTGCCGAGAATAGTGAAGATTGTAGACGTTTGCCTCGCGCAGGCTTCGCACACGGTCCTGCATCATCGCCCGGCTGTCGCAAAACATGATCGGCAGCGCCGGCTGGCGGCTGAGGTTTTCGCGCGGGATGACCTTGTACACGCCGCGTTCGACGAACAGGTTCGGCCATTCCTCGAGCTGGTCGTCGTCCAGGAGACGGGCGTAGCGGTACTCCAGCGCCCGGATGTCATCGTAGACCTGGCGTGTCGCCCCGCTCACGTCAGGCCTCCCCACCTGCCGGCGACAGACCCATAAGCCCGGCGTAGTAGCGCCAGAAAGCCCTGATCGTCGCCTCGCCGACGCGATCCTTGCCCAGGTCGGCGTGCAAGCCGCCGAACTCCAGGAAGGAATTCTCGTGGCCGTCGCGCACGATCGCGCGCTGAATCAGCTCGATCGCCTCGCTGTCCTCCATCGAGATCAGGCCCGCTGGTCCGATGAGATTGGCCTGCTTGAGGCGACAGGCGATCATCTGCTCGTCGTCGTCTTCGTAGCCGAAGTACGTCCAGTAGAGCTCGAACTCATCCGCCGCCTTCGGGCGGATGTGGCGTGTCGCCAGCGTGTTCATGATCTGCTGGATGACCAGGCAGGGAAAGATGCTGGTGATCGACACCGTCACGCCATCGTTGAAATCGGGCCGACCTTCCAGCAAGGAAGGGTCGGCCAGGGAATAGTTCGCGACGAACTTGTCCTGCCCGATGTTCCCGGACTGGGCCGCCTGGCGCCAATCGTCGCCGTAGGTCGCGCCGGTACTATGCGCTCTTGCCCGGTCGCTTCCCCCGACCCGCCTCTGGTTCGTTCGATAAAGGCCGAAGGTCGCGTGAAAGCCGTGGAGGAGCGCCGCGTGGTAGGGGTCCCGCGTGTTCTCCGAATAGAGCTTCCAGTTGCCGCGCACGCGCTGGCGCATGTGACCCAGGACCTTGATGGGCCGGGAGAACAGTCGGTCGATGGCAGCGAGCAGAGGTTCGTCGAGATATTCCTCAAGGGCCACGGTGTCGGGATGGAAAGTGGCGAAGATCACGCCCTTGCGCGATGCGACCCGCAACTTGGTGAGGCCGTGGTCCTTGGGCGCGAAATCCGCCGAGTAGCCGCCCATCCCCGCCACGGCGCGGCGGTAGGGCACGCCGACCAGATCGCCTTGAGAGTTGTAGCACCACTGATGATAGACGCATTTGTGTTGGCGCGCATTGCCGCTCGCCTGCCGCTGCACCGTGGCGCCACGATGAGCGCATCGGTTCAGAAAAGCATGCAGGCTCCCGTCCTCGGCGCGGCTGACGATGATTGGCGTATCGCCGACAAACGTCGTCTTGAAGTCATTCGGCTGCGGGATCTCCGCCTCCAGAGCGACGTAGTTCCAGACCGGGCCACGGAAGATGGCCTCCTGCTCTCGGGCAAACACGTCGGCCCGCGTGAACACCTCGAACGGCACGCGGCTGCCGTCCCGCGACGGCCAGGGAATCACGGGGGCTTCACGCAACATGGATTTCCACTTTCGGTCGGTCGAGGGGAGCATTCATGTACAACCATGCGCCGTCTGCTTTGCCGGCAGCGCAGCTATTTGATGCCTTGCGCAGAAAGTGGCCGGGATTGTTGCTTCCACAAGCAAGCCGCCGCACTGGCAGCAAAGTTTGGCTGCACGGGCAGTGGCAGCATTGCTCCTCTTCTACAGGACCTGGGCGTACCTCCGGACCACGGTCCCAAGAAAGCCAGACAGGGAAGCTGATGACAGCCATCCGCGTCACGGGCCTGCGGAAGCTTTTTGGCGCCGTTCCCGCCGTCGACGATGTGAGCTTTGAGGTCGAGAGCGGGTCGATATTGACCCTGCTGGGTCCGAGCGGCTGCGGCAAGACCACGACGCTACGCATGATCGCCGGGCTGGAACGGCCCGACGCCGGGGAAGTGCGAGTCGGCGACCGGGTCGTGACCTCGGCCAAGGAGGGCCTCCACGTGCCGCCCGACAAGCGGCGAATGGGCATGGTGTTCCAGTCGTACGCGATCTGGCCGCACATGAACGTCTTCGAGAACATTGCCTTCCCGTTGCGCGGCAAGCGTCTGCCGGCGGCGGAGATTCGCGAGAAGGTCATGACGATGCTGCAAAGCCTCGGCCTCGAGGGGCTGCATGACCGACCGGCGCCTCTTCTTTCGGGCGGCCAGCAGCAGCGGGTCGCGTTGGGGCGGGCGCTCGTTGGCGAACCCGATGTCCTCCTGCTGGACGAGCCGTTCTCAAATCTCGATGCACGGCGGCGCGACGAGATGCGCTTCGAGCTGAGGGAGGTCCAGGCGCGGGTCGGCGTAACGACGATCTTTATCACGCACGACCAGAGTGAGGCGATGATCCTGTCCGACCGCGTGGTGGTGATGAATGCCGGCCGGATCGTCCAGGAGGGTACGCCGGAGGCGATCTACCAACGGCCGAGCACGCAGTTTGTCATGGAGTTTCTCGGCCAGGTGGACCAGGTCAGCGCCCGCGTCGCCACTGCACCCGACGGGTCGTCGCGGGCGCGGGTGGTCGGTGTCGACGACATCGAGGTTCCGCTCGACGGCTCGCACTCTTGGCGGCACGACGACGAAGTGGTCCTGATGTTGCGCTCGGCTGCGGTGCAGGTGCGCGCGGCGAACGGCGCTGGTGGGTGGCGGGGTCGCGTTTTGTCGAGGATCTACCTGGGCGAACGCACGGAATACGTCGTCGGTGTTGGCACCGCGCGCATCCGTGCCTTCGGTCCAACCACCGACCTGCACGACGAGGGGGCCCTCGTGCAGCTCGATTTTCCACCAGACGCAATCCGCATATGGCCGGCGGCAAGATTGGCCGAGAAGACCAGGGAGGAATGACATGAAGCGGAGAGACGCACTTTCCCAGATGAGCTCCGTGCTGGGGCTCACGTCGCTCGGCGCGGCGATGACGACAGCCGGCAGCTCGGCACGGGGTCAGACCGAAACCAAGCAATCGTGGGATGAGGTTGTTGCCGCCGGCAAGAAGGAAGGGCATTTCGTCTGGTCGTTCTTCGGCGCTCCTGGCGCTTCGACGGAGCGTCATGCCCGGGAGTTCGAGCAGCTCTACGGCATCCGCGTGGAGCTTGCGCCGGCCCGTACCGGCGACTTCGAGGCGCGCTGGAACGCCGAGCGGGCTGCGGGAAAGGCGAGCATCGACATTCGCTCCTCCGGCAGCCCGGAGAACCGGCGCCTCGCGGCCCGGGGTCTTGATCAAGCCTTCGGTACGCTGCCGGCAGCGATCGAGCCGGGTGTGCCCTGGATCATCGATCCGTTGGTCGATGTGAAGGGCGGTAACGGCCACACGCTGATGACGAGCGCGGGTGGCTATTTCATCCTGGTCAACAACAAGCTCTGTCCGCCGGGGGGCGGGCCGCGCAGTTACAAGGAACTCGAGGACCCCAAATACAAGGGTCTCATTGTCCTGTCCGAGCCCATCGGGCCTTCGCCGGGATCGCGCTGGGCGGCCTATGTCTGGAAGGCCTACGGCGATGATCACCTGCGCAAGGTGATCGACAACGTAAAGGCGCTGACGCGTGCGGAGATCGATGCCCCCAAGCAGATTGCGCGCGGTGAGTACGGCATCTTCATCCATCCCACCCAGGTAGGCGCTGCGGACATCTGGAAGCTGCCCAAGCCCCACCCGTTCCGGTTGGTGGTTCCCGAGGATGGGGTGATGCTCCTCACCGGCGGAATGAGTCTGCTGAAGGACGCCCCTCATCCGAACGCCGGCCGCGTGTTCATGAATTACATGCTCACCAAGTCCGCCCAGCAGATCAGCGCCGACGACGCAGGCGGACCCTTCATACGCAAAGATGTCACGCCCAAGGTTCCGGAGCTGGCGCATTTCGTCACCGCCAAGCCGTTTCCCGAAAACCCTGACACCTACGAGTTCGGCTCGAAGCTGTTCTTCGAATGGTCAGCCAAAGCCGAGCCGTACCTGAAGGCTGCGGGCCTCCGGAAGTAACGAATGGCGACCGCGGAAGGCTCGATCGGCCGGCGGGAGGGCCCGATTTCCCGCCTTGGACGGCGTCGAAGCCTTCAGCTGGAGGCGATGCTGCCGCTCGCCCTTACAGCGCTCGTCGCCGCTCTGGTCATCTATCCGATGGGGATGGTCGTCTTCGGGACGTTCTGGAGTGCGGCTCCCGGCCAGCCCGGTACGCTCACCTTGGAGAACTGGGCGGCCGTGCTGTCGGACTCCGCCACGTTCGAGGTCCTGCTGTACACCCTGGCGATTGCAATTCCCCGCACCTTGCTGGCGCTGGTGCTGGCGACGGCCTTCGCCTGGTGCATCGCCCGCACGAACGCCCCGTGCAAAACTCTTCTGGAAGGCCTTCTCGTCTTCATGTTCCTTCTGCCCGAGCTGCCCTGGGTCCTGGCCTGGATGCTGCTGGGCGCACCGAATGTCGGCTTGCTCAATCAATGGCTCGGTGCGCTGGTTCCGGGCGGCGAAGGTCTGATCAACGTCTATTCCTACGGCGGCCTGATCGTGCTGGGCGCCGCGCGTTCGGCTCCGGTGCTGTTCCTGTTCATCCTTCCGGCTCTCCTCGCCATGGATGCCACGCTCGAGGAGGCCGCGCGCATGGCGGGGGCTAGCGCATGGCGTACCTTGTGGCGGATCAACTTCCCGCTGCTGCTGCCGGCCCTGCTCGCATCGGGCATCCTGTCGTTCGTGGTGGCGATGGAATCCTTCGAGATTCCGCAGCTGCTGGGCACACCAGCCAGCATCTTCGTCTTCACGACCCGGATCTACGACCTCGCCTACGGCGGGCATGTTGCCAATTTCGGCGCCGCGATGGTCCTAGCGCTCATCCTGCTCGCGCTGACCGGCAGCCTGATCGTGGTGCAGTGGCGGCTCCTGTGCGGCCGGTCCTACACGACTGTTTCCGGCCGTGGCTTTAAGGCACAGCCCCTCGATCTCGGCTCCGGGCGATGGATCGCCTTCGGGGTCATCTTCGCGTTCTTTGTCGTTTTCGGCGCGCTGCCGTTCATTGTGCTGCTGTTGAACTCGTTTATGGAGCTGAGCGGCTTCATTAGCTGGGAGATGCTCACGACCGAGCATTGGCGCAACGCACTCGGGCGCGACGAGGTGCTGAAATCGATCATGGATACGCTCATGGTGGGCGTCGCGGCGGCCACCTTGGGCGTCGTCATTTCGGTGCTGATCTCGTACGTCGTCACGCGAACCGGCTGGCGCGGACGCAAGGCTCTCGACCTTATGGCCTGGGGCCCGTGGGCCATCCCGGGTTTGGTCATGAGTCTCGGCTTCCTCTGGGCCTTCGTCTGGCTGCCCATCTACGGCACGCTGTGGGTCGTGGTTCTCGCACTTGTCGCGCGCGGATTGCCGGTCGCTTCGAGATTCTTCACCAGTACCATGGTGCAGCTCAGCGCCGAGCTCGAAGAGTCCGCACGCATTCACGGCGGTTCCTGGCTTCGGACGTTCCTGCGGATCTGGTTGCCCCTGCTGCGCCCCGCCGTTGTCGGCGCGTGGATCCTTCTCTTCGTCATCGCCGTTCGCATCCTCGATGTCGTCGTGCTGCTGGCCGGATCGGGCGTACACATGCTGTCGGTGGACATCTTCCTTTGGACAGTGACCGGTCGACAGGAGGCGGCGTCAGTGCTCGCGCTCATCCAGACCGCGCTGGTCGTCGTGGGCTGCGTCGGGGTACGGCTGCTTTCCCACCGGGCTCTGCAGCAGTCGGTGCACTGATGGCGCCGCTATCGACGACGTTGTTCCTGGGCTTGGCGCTCGAGCGCATCTGCAACCTCTCGTCCGAGGCGGACCAGATACCGCCGGGTCGCATGCTCGGCGCGCTGCCCGTCGCCAGCGACGACGGCGTCGACGAGCGCCGCGCGCGCGTCCCGCACGAAGCCCGGCAGATCACGGCCGCCGAAGGTCACGCGGAGGAAGAAGTCGCTGCGATCCCAATATGTCTCGCCGCTGTCGGTGCTAAGCGGCGACCGGGCGAGCTTGTGCAGCATCTCGTAGCGGCGCCGGTTGCGTCGCCGTAATTCGAGGAAACGCGCATCGGGATCCGCTGGAAGACCTGCGCCGGAAGCCAGGGAAGCGCACAGGGCGCTAAATTCTTGGGCTTCGGCCTCCGAGCGCCGCTCCGCGGCCCAGCGGGCAATCACGCCTTCGCTGGCGCCGAAGATTTCATAGAGATCCCTGACTTCAGCCGGCACCGGCCGCACCACCCGGCAGCCGACCTGAGGTAGAATTTCCAGAAGGCCTTCGACCGTCAGACGCCGGATCGCATCGCTGACTGGCGCGCGGCTTATCGAGAGGACTCGACCGACTGCTTCGGAAGAGATCTGGTCGCCAGGATTCAGCCCTCCGCCGAGGAGGAGACCCTTTAAATAGGCGTACGCTAGGTCGTGCAGGCGCGGTGTTCCTTGCCAGAGCGATTCCGGAGCGTCCGGCAAAACGACATTGAGGGCTGTTCGCATGGTGTTTATACTAACATACTAGTATGGAGTCCGTATCATGGGCCCACGTGAGAGCTGTGGGAGGAAGTCATGTACGACGCTGCAAACGTGCAGAAGATCGTCGAGCCGCTGAAGGAAACCGAGG
>PLYQ01000348.1 GCA_003153415.1 Rhodospirillales bacterium
TGTGCCGCCGCCATCTCGCTTGTTCTTTTCGCCTTCGGCTCGGCGATCGGGCTCAGCGCCATCTCGCCGTGGCCGCATAGCGGCTTGCCCAGCATTGTGCTGGTGATCATCGGCGCTCTCTGGGTTGCACTGGTGCAAATTGTCGGCTTCGCGAGCGGTGGCTACGTCGCAGGTCGCGTGCGCAACAGCTGGTCGAGCGTCGAGCCGCACGAGCGGCGCTTCCGCGACGGCATGCACGGCTTGGTCGTGTGGGCGCTCGGCCTGCTGCTCGGCAGTGCCTTCGCCGTCTCTGCGGCAGGCGGCTTGCTTCATTCGGGAATGCAGGCTGGCGCCACGCTCGCTGCAGGCGGAGCCGCCGGTTTGGCGAGCCATCCAGCGTCGATGCCCGGCGTGTCCTACATGCCGGCCGACTACGCCATCGACTATCTGATGCGGCCGGCTCCCGCGACCGCTGCGATCGCTACGCCGACACCTGTCCCGGCAACCGGCCAGGCGCCCGCCACCACCGGTGCGCCGACAAGCGACGCGGCCAGCAGCTCACCGCCAGCGGCGTCGCAAGGATCGAGTGCCCCGACACCAGTGATGGCATCGCGCATCCTGTCGCCAACCGAACTCAGGCCCTCGCTCAACCGTGTCTTCCTCGACAGCTTGCAGACCGGCACCCTGGCAGCGCCGGATCGCACCTACCTTGCGTCGCTGGTGGCAAGCCGCACCGGTCTATCGCAGCAGGAGTCGGAAAAACGCGTCGACGAGGCGTTCGAGCAAGCCAAGGGCGCCGAAGTGAAGGTGCGCGCTGCCGCCGACAAGGCCCGCAAGGTCACGGCGCTGGCTGCGTTCCTCGCCGCCGCGACGCTCGCCATTGGCTGCGCAGCAGCCTGCGCGGCCGCCGGCCTAGGCGGCCGTCATCGCGACGAGCAGACCGAGATCCGCCTGTTCGGCACGAAGTACTTCTGGTAAATCGTCATCGATAAGCGGGCAAATAATTGTCAATAAGAAGGCCGTTCGCGAATCGTCTACATTGGGACGACCAGCTATACGCCGTCAGCGCCTATGAGACAGAATAGGGGTTAAGAAGTTTTGCCAATTCTTGGATGATAAAACTCTAGGGGCGAGGTATTGGAAACATCAAGAACAACGAGCCCTGAATATTGTCTCTCCGGAGCCCATTGATTCCAACTACCACCTACACGGATATCTGAAATTTCAGAGCGTAAGAGCCCATACGGAAAGAAGTTGATTCGTTGGAATCGGTTGTGATTCATTGTGCGGCACCTTTTGAATGGAAGGAAGGTGCTGGATGTGGACGGGAGAATATCGTCGGACGCACGCTCGCGGTGGGTTGCGCTATCCGAGCGATTTGACGGATGCCGAGTGGGCCCTGCGGTGCCGCTTCTGCCGCCTGCCCGGCGGGGTGGCCGGCCTCACGATGTGAACATGTGGGAAGTATTGAACGCAGTGTATTACCTGCTGTCGACCGGCTGCCAGTGGGACGCCTTGCCCAAGGACCTTCCGCCCAAGAGCACGGTCTACGACTACTTCTCGCTGTGGCGCTCGGATCGTACGCTGCTGCGGCTGCATCAGGCTTTGTATGCTCAGGTGCGAGAGGCCTCGGGGCGCAAGGCTGAGCCGACGGCGGCGATCCTCGACAGCCAGAGCGCCAAAGCGGCGCAAAAAGGGGGCGTCGATCGATCCTCAAGGCTATGACGCGGGCAAGAAAGTCACGGGCCGCAAGCGGCACATCCTCGTCGACACGCTCGGCCTATTGTTGAACGTCGTCGTCCATCGCGCCAACGTTCAGGATCGCGACGGTATCCGGCGCCTGCTGCGCAACGCCGGCCGTCGCTTCCCGTCGATTAAGAAGATCTTCGCCGATGCCGCCTACCAAGGACCCAAGATGGCCAAGGTCGTGGCCGACACCGGCACTTGGCAGATCGAGATCGCCAAGCGCACCGAGTTGCACAAGTTCCTTGTCATACCCAAACGATGGATCGTCGAGCGCACTTTCGCCTGGATCAGCCGCAACCGTAGGCTGGCCCGAGACTTCGAGCGATACACCCGTACAGTCGTCGCCTTCGTCCGCCTTGCAATGATTCGCATCATGCTCAGGCGCTTGACCAGACTAAACCCTTGCTCCTGAATCGATACTTCTCGGAACGGTTCTTAGAGACATCTCCTCTCGCCAGCTATCGCCGCGATTCCCGCCAAAGCATCAGCGCTAATCCCGCCGCAATGATGAGGCCCGGCACGCTGATCCACTGCGGCAACATCGATCCGCCCACAACGACCTCGAAGCCCCAAATCAACCGGAACAGATGCACCAGCGCGATTAGCGCAAAAATGCAAACGGCGATGGTGGCGAAGGGCTTCATTCGTCATCTACCTGGCCGCCCTCGCGCAGCCGCTCTGCCTCTTCCTGTGCCCCCTCGACAAGAGTCTTAAGGGCCCTAACCCGCTTGTTAAGGTGTTCATCCGCAGGCGTAAGAAGCAGTTGGGCCTCAGCTTCGTCAGCTTCACGACGCATCTTCTTCGCCGATTCATCCAAGAATACGATGCGTACGGCAACAATGGCTTCGTTGTCGTTCATTCCGTCACGACGCCTCCCGACAGGCCGACCATTGTGCGTGGGTCACGGTATCCGAATTGGCATAAATAGCGAGGGGCAGGGCTCTCACGAAGAGCGGGGCTCGTTGGGCCTCGGAGAGGCAAGCGCAGTGTTTGAAATCCTAAAGCGGCTTCTTGAGTCGGTGTTGTACTTGCCCGGGGTCACGATGAAGCTCATTCACCATGACCCACAGGATCATACGCGGATGGCGCAGGAGATGCCCAACGATTTGGTACGCATTGATCTTCGACTGATTTGCGCCCGGTACCTCGCGGTCCTTAGTCAGGATTGCCCCTACTGAGTTTCAATGATGTGTCTACACTACGATCAAGGCAGATCGGGGATCGCAAGAAATGGCAGCAAAGGCAGGCCGTAGACGGACCGACCCCGAATGAGTTCGATCATCGCGTCGATGGTGATCCGACCGGCGGCACTCCATCCGCGCAAGGCTGTCTAGATTCCGGGCCGTCGAGGAACCATTGTTGGACCGTTCAGGCATATGGCCTTTTGCCTTTGGCGCAATCACCGGAGCATTGGGCGGCCTGATCGGACTAGGCGGGGCGGAGTTCCGGCTGCCGGTCCTGCTCGGCGTTTTTCGATTCGAAGCTCTCCGTGCCGTGATCCTGAACAAGGCGATGAGCCTGATCGTGGTCGCGACCGCTCTCCCGTTCCGAGCGATGACAGTGCCCTTCGATCAGGTGTTTGCTCGCTGGGACATTATCCTGAATCTGCTCGCGGGTAGTCTTCTCGGCGCATGGTTCGGTGCGGGGTGGGCGACACGCCTTAAGGCGCAAAACCTATAGCGGGTAATCGCGGTGTGCTTGGTGCTCATCGCTATTGTGCTTGTCTTCGGGCATGACGCGAACGGGTCGGGTGGACCGTTATTCATGAATAGGGCGGTTCAGGTAGGTGTGGGAATCGGCTTCGGATTCGGGATCGGCGTTGTCGCGTCACTCCTAGGAGTAGCGGGGGGCGAACTCCTAATACCGACTCTGATCCTGCTGTTCGGGGCCGATATCAAACTGGCGGAAAGCCTGTCTCTGGCGGTCAGCCTGCCGACGATGATCGTGGGATTCACCCGGTATAGTCGGGATCAGAGCTTTTCCGTGATCCGGGAGAACATCGGATTCACGCTCGTCATGGCGGCTGGGTCAGGGGTGGGAACTTTCACCGGCGGGCTGCTCTTGGGCATCGCACCAACGGTGGTCCTGCTTCCTATGTTGAGCCTCATCCTTCTATACTCGGCCTTCAAAATTTGGCGTCACGGCTGATTCTTGAAGGTGGGTACGAGTCTGCTACCGTGGAATCGCACCCCTCTGAGGATTTGCGAGAACGTGAGGATGCCCGCAGGTCAGTGCGTGCTCACTCGGGAACCATAGGAGCGTCTAGTCGTTGCAGCCGTGGTACGTTTCTAGTGCGTTGCTCTCGAAAGCAGGTTTCATGGGTAGAATTCCCAACAACTCCGTAAGCAAGGTACCGGCGGTCACGCTCGGTTTCTGGATCATCAAGATCGCCGCGACGACACTGGGCGAAACGGGCGGCGATGCCGTGTCCATGTCGATGAACCTTGGTTACGCGGTCAGCAGTTTTATATTCATCGGCATCTTTGCAGCAGCCGTTGCCAGCCAAATCGCCGTGAAGTCGTTTCACCCGTTCTTGTACTGGGCAGTCATCGTAGCGACCACCACAGCGGGCACGACAATGGCGGATTTTGCGGACCGCTCGCTCGGCATTGGCTATGCAGGGGGGACGTCGATTCTGTTTGTGCTTCTGATGGCATCGCTGGGTGTATGGTACTGGTCGGCGGGTTCCATTGCAGTTGATACGATCACGTCTCCTAAGGTCGAAGTGTTCTATTGGGTGGCGATTCTCTTCTCGCAGACCTTGGGCACAGCGCTCGGGGATTGGATGGCTGACACAAACGGGCTCGGGTACGCGCGGGGTGCATTAGTATTCGCCGGAGGCTTGGCGCTGGTGACGGTCACGTATTTCTACACGAACGTTTCGCGCACCCTACTGTTCTGGGCCGCGTTCATCCTCACGCGACCACTAGGAGCCACCGTAGGCGATCTGCTCGACAAGCCGCTTGCCAACGGTGGCTTCGCCGTTAGCCGCTTCTACGCCTCGGCGATTCTCGCGATTTTGATGATCGCCTGCATCCTATGGCTCCCGCAAAAGGCCGGAAGGCACCCGGGCGAGAGTAAAACGGTCGTTTGAATAGCGCCTGACACGCCAGCCACGCTCATTCTAACGACGCTGCTCACGAGCCAATGCATTATTCCCAACTTGCTACCGGGATCGTACGAGGTCCAGATCGGCTAGGCAACGGAACGGGAGGCCGATACCGGCGGCCTGAACTATTGGGTCGGACAACTCCAGAGTGGTGCGGTTGCGAAGAACACCTTCCTGCTGGCCATCATTAACGGCGCACTTGCGCCCAGCGGTGGCGCTACCGATGCCCAGTTGTCCGTACTGAAAACCCCATCCGGTCTAGATTAGCCGGCCGGAGCCGCTAAGCTGACGTACGATGATCGCGTTTCTGAGCCTGGTCCTCCACGTCGTGGTCTCACCGTTCAAGACACAGGCGCGGCTGGAAGCCGAGGTTGTCTAGCTGTAGAAGAGCCCGGTCATCCCTCAGTTTTGCAAACCAGAGCTATACAGGGCGAGTTTTGCAGATTTGGATGAGCTAAGTTATTGATCTAATTGACATAGACTGCTTCTGAAAATCGCAGTGTCGGTGGTTCGACTCCGCCCCTGGGCACCATTTGGAATCAATGATTTAGCAGCCGAATAGGGCCGATTTACGAGCAGTTTTGCAAACACTGTCGCATGCTTTTGCAAAACGGGCATCGCCTTCTCGACCATCGAGGGTGTCCATGGTCATGCCGTCACCAGGCGTCTTGCTGCGATGGGCATCCGTGATTACCCGACGGCCTCGCGATCACCTTCGCAGAATGGACATGCGGAGCGGTTGATCGGCTCGATCCGTAGGGAATGCCTCGATCACATCGTCGTCTTCGGCGAGGCCCATCTGCGCCGGATCCTCACGGCGTATGCCGCCTATTATAATGACATCCGGACCCACCTCGCCCTCGGCAAGGACGCGCCGCTCCGTCGTCCTGTTCAGCGGCTTGGCGAGATTGCTGCACGACCGATCCTCGGCGGCCTTCACCATGAGTATTGTCGGACGTAGTTTCCGGTAGGGACACCCATCTGGTCAGCCAGAGCCGCGCAGAACCTCAGAATTGGAACCATTCAGGCGGAAGTTTATCCGACTGGAATGCTGTTGACCGTTTGGACAAGATTTTCAGCAGGGACAGGGATCCGTTCACCAACGCGGTGCTGCGCAAAAGGATCGCAGTGCGGCGACCCGATCACCCTACCCCTCACCCTTGCCGCTGCGTGTCTCTCGTCGGTCCGCTTCGCGGGCCAACCCCGCGCGTAACGCGGGAGAGGTTTCCTTACACCGCGATTGCGGCACGGCGCGTGTCGGGCCTTAGCCAGTCGTCCATCGCGTCCGCATACCAATCGACGAATTTGATAACGTGCGACTCGCGGCTTTGCGAATAGGGACCCGGCTGGAACCCCAGGCTGCGAACGCCCTCCTGGTTGCGCTCGCACAGATCACGGTCCTGGTCGTTGGTCACCGACCACAGCTCCGCTAGTTTTTTGGGGTCGTAGTCGCGCCCTTCTTCCGCCTCGCCGTTGACCAGCCATTTCGACGTGACCAGCGTCCGATCCACCGACAATGGCAGTAGCCGGAAAAAGAACGCGTAGTCGCCCAGCACGTGGGCAAACATACTCGGGAAATGGAACCACCGCATCGAGCCGATATCGCCGTTCGGCACAGTGCCAAGCAATTTCGTGCAGACCGGCTTGCCATCCATCGTCAAGGAGGTCGCGCCGTCGGCCAGCGGTATCCGTGCGAGCTGGAAATCGTCTCCCATCTCCGCCCCGGCCAGCAACCCCGCTCGCTCGGACTTTCGCGCATGCTCTGCGTATGCCGCACTGGCATCAACGTCGTAGTGCAGGAGGAATGTGCGGACCAGTTCCCGATGCCTCGACGGGCAGTGATAGCACTCGCGCGAGTTCTCGACCACGAGCTTCCAGTTGGCATTGATCACCAGATCTTCCGACCAGGCGAGCTTGGCACTCCGCAGATCATGCGGCGCTAGATAGGGCCCGAGCGTGGCGCTGAATGACGAAAAGTCAGGCGCATCCTCGGCCAGGCACACAAAGATCATGCCGGCAAACACCTCGACCTGCACCGACTTCAGCGCGATCGTGCTCGGATCGAACCCTCCATGCATGCCGCCGGCATACGTCAACTGGCCTTTGAGGTTGTACGTCCATTGATGGTACGGGCAGGCCAACGCGCGAACCTTGCCGTGCCCGGGCGGACAGATCGTCGAGCCGCGATGGCGGCATGTGTTGAAGAACGCCGCGACTTCTCCGTCATTGTCGCGCAGGACGATCACCGAGCTGCGGGCGATGGTGAGCTCGAAATACTCGCCCGGCTCACGCACCTCGCATTCCAGTCCAGCCAGAATCCAACGCCGTTCGAATATCCCCTTCAAATCCTGCTCGTAAAACGATGCGTCGGTGTAGAACGGCTGTGGCAGCGAATACTGCTTCCGCCTGACACGCAGCAGCTTTAGCATCTCGGAACCGGTGGTCATGAATGCACTCCTGCACCATCGAAACTTTCTGGCTGTTCGGCTGCCGACCAGGGTACCCACCCTGCGTGCTCGCGCCAGTTGGCGGCAAGACCACCGAACCGCGCCAGCTTCAGCCAAGTCAAGTCGGCAAAGTCGCAACGTCCACGCACGACAAGCTGTGCGAGCGCGTGTCCGGAGGCCGGCGACAGGCCGAACCCGACGCTCGACATAGTCGCGATCACCACGTTCGACGGGTCCTCCAGCCGGTCCAGGATCGGCCGCCCGTCCGGCGTGTTTTCGATCACCCCTGCCCAGCTCCGGATCACGCGAACATGCCCGAGCCGCGGGAACATCTCGGCCAGCCGGCGCGCCAGGCTGCGCACCACTGGCGAGTTCACCGGCCGCGGCGTGCGCGCATCAGCCAGCTCGATCCACTCATGCGGGCCGCCGCCATAGGCCAAGTTGCCGCGCAGCGTCTGCCGTCCATACAGGCCGTTGCCGTCTGCCCCGCCGTGGCGGATCAGCGGCACCGGCTCGGTCACGATCATCTCGGCGCGCGCCGGCGCCACCGGCACCTCGACGCCCAGCATCGCCGTGATACGCGCTGTGTGCGGCCCAGCTGCGACCACCACCGCGTCGCAGCCCAGCACTCCCTGGTCAGTTTCAACCGCAACCGCCTTGCCGCCTTGCACGCGGATGCCGGTCACCGTGGTGTGCTGCAGGATCGTGCCTCCCAGGTCCTGGATCGCCCAGGCATAGGCCTGCACCGTCCGCTGCGGATTGGCGTGGCCGCCATAGTGCAGCAGCATCCCGCCGGCCACGTCGTCGCCGACCCACGGCACCAGCTCGCGCAACGCCTGTGGATCCAGCCGTTCCACCCGAAACCCCTGTTTCTCTGCCAGCGCCGCGCCATGCTCTGCTAGCGCTAGCTGGCCTGGCGTGACGCAGACCCTGATCCGCATCGGCTGATGCTCGGTCGGATAGCCCAGCAGCTCATCCATCATCGGCCACAGCCGCTGCTCTTCGCGAAACAGCGGGCTTGCCGGATGGGTGGCACCGCCGCCGTTGCGACCCGACGCCTCCCAGCCGACGATGCCCTTTTCGACCACGGTGACCGGCACGCCCTCACGGCACAGCCACCACGCCGTGCTCAGCCCGGTGGCGCCGCCGCCGATGACGACGACCGAGGCACCGGAGCTCATGTCTCGAATTCCCGCAGCACACGTGACTCGACCGCCGACGCGGCATGGTCCGGCACCGGTTCCCATTGCGGCAGCCACTGACCGGGAATGCCGAACCAGACCACCCAGTTGTCGCGCATCTCCTGCGTCTCGTCATGCGCCGACAGCACGTTCAGCGGCAGCGGGCGCAGCGGCGCGCGATAGCTCGGCAGGGGGACGCTGCCGGTCGGCTGATTGCCCTGCATCGCCAGCAGAAGCTGCACTTGTTCGCGGCAGCGCCGGCCCTGGCAGGCGCCCATGCCGGCGCGGGTCAGCCGCTTGATCTGATCCTGATTGATCGGCCCGTCGGCGGCCAGACTGCGCAGGTCGCGCGCGGCGAATTTTTTCCCGTCATAGGACAGATAACGCGGTGGGCGTACGCCCAACAAGTCGCGCAGTCCGACTTCCTCGCAGCGACAGATCATCACGTCGGCCCGCGCCGCATCGACATGTGAGGCTAGCCAGTGCCGGTGCATCGCGTCGCGGTCGGCCGGCGGCGCGGCGATCGGCGGCGCAGGCAGCAGTGCCTCGACGTCCAAGCCAGCGTCCCGGGCAGCAGCGCGGGCGGCGCGGCGGCCGGCCGCAGCAGCCAGGGCAGGATCAGCTACCGCGGCGTCGGTGACGCCAGCGCACTCGCCGGCGGCATAGATGCCGGGGACCGAGGTCCGGCCGTCGGCATCGACCTGCGGCACAAACCCGCCCAATTCCGGACGCCAGCCGATGGGGCAGCCCAGCAGGTCGAACATCTCGACATTGGGCACCAGGTCGACGGCACAGACGATCGTGTCGCAGGCAATGTCGAACGCTGCGCCCGGATCGGCAAGCGGCGCGATCCGCACACCCTCGACCTCCGCTGTTCCGAGCGTGGCGCGGATGGCGTGTTCTGTATGAATGGGAATGCCCAGCGTGCGCAGCGTCGCCGCACCCGTAGCGGGCAGGACGCCGACATCAACAATCGCCGCCACCTCAAGTCCCGCTTCCTGCGCACCGAGCGCCACGCCAAGTCCCAACACACCCGCGCCCAACACCACGAGCCGGCGCCCGGCAAAGGCCTGGTAGAGCCGGATCGCAGCGTCGGCCCCGCGCGCGCCCATCACGCCTGGGCGATCCCAGCCCGGAAACGCCAAGGCGAGATCGCGCGCACCGGCCGCGACGATCATCCGATCGAATGACACCAGCCACGAGCGCGCTTCATCGGCAAGGCCGAGCAATGGATGCGGCAACGCGCGGCTGGTGGCGCCGGTGACGAACGCGCCCCATGCATAGACCCCAAGCCGCACATCGACCCCGGCCTCGACCGCTTGCTCCAGGTCCGGTCGCGCGGCCACCACGCGCTCGGTCATGCGCGGCTTGTTCTGCACCGCCGGATCGAGCCGATCGCCGAACACGAACGGCACGTCGAGGCCGATCAGGGCCGAGGCCACTGGATGCTCATCTAGCAGCACAACATGGAGGCCACAGCGCGCTGCCTCGATCGCGGCGGCGAGCCCGGCCGGTCCGGCACCAAGCACCAGCAGCGGCACATGCTCTGCGACGGGGAACGCCTTGCCGGCAATGGAAGTCGGATCAACAGGCGACGGCATCCGCATCTCCGCGACAGCACAAGATGGTTGCATACTGGCAGTGGCCCGGTATCCTGATGGCGCCGCCAACGCGACAAGGCCGGCCACGCCGCAACGTCGGGCACCAAGGCGCCGCAGTCTCGAACGGTACAGCACCGAAATCGCGGCCGCAAGATACCAAGAACAACCTGTAGAGGTGGAGGCTTGCATGCGCGATGACGGAGACAGCCCGAATATCAAATCGCTGAAGCAACAATTCGCCGATGGCCGGATCGGGCGGCGTGAGTTCGTACGTTTCTCGACATTGCTCGGCCTGGCAGCGCCCGCGGCTTATGCGCTGGTCGGCGTGAGCGCGGGCCGTCCGGCGCGGGCGGCCACGTTGCCGGTCGGCGGCACCTTGCGCCTGTCCACTCGCGTGCAGGACCTCAAGAACCCGCATGCCTATTCCTGGGGCGCGACCATTGCCAGTCAGGTGGTCGAGTACCTGACGCTGACCGACGAACACAACGTCACGCACCCGCTATTACTCGAGAAATGGCAGGTGAGCGAAGACCTGAAGACCTGGACGCTCAGCGTCCGCCAGGGCGTCAAATGGCACAACGGCGAGGATTTCACCGCTGATGACGTCGTGTGGAATCTCAAGCACATGCTCGATCCTGCCGTGGGATCGTCCGTCGTCGGACTGGTGAAGAGCTACCTAATGAAAGAGGAGGATACCGGCACCACCGACGCGAACGGCAAGCCGAAGAAGGTCCTCTCGCTGTGGGACGCGGGCGCGATCCAGAAAGTGGACTCTCACACGGTGCGGCTGAACCTGAAGGAGCCGCAACTCTCGGTGCCGGAGCATTTGTACCATTATCCCGCACTGATGCTGTATCCGGGCGACAAGGGCGTGTTCGTGCCGGGATCGCAGGGCACCGGGCCGTTCGAGCTGGGTGCGGTCGAAATCGGCAAGCGGGCACTGGTGAAGGCGCACCGACCGTATTGGGGCGGCTTGTGGAACGAGGGACCGTATCTCGACGCCATCGAGTTCGTCGACCTCGGCGACGACGTGGCGGCGCCCATCTCGGCACTTGCGTCGGGCCAGGTGCATGGCCTGCCAGTGGTCGATCCGTCCCAATACGACGCACTGAAGCAGTTGCCGCACCTGAAGTTCTATTCCGTGACCACCGCCGCGACGGCGGTCCTGCGCATGAAGGTGACGCAGAAACCATTCGACGATCCGCGCGTGCGCAAGGCGATGCGGCTCGGCGTCGACACGAAATCGATCATGGAGGTGGCGCTGCGCGGTCTCGGCCAGGCCGGCGATCACGTGCACGTCGCGCCGGTGCAGCCCGACTACCAGCCGATCCCGCCGATGCAGCGCGACATCGCTGGTGCCAAGAAGCTGCTGGCAGACGCCGGCTATCCGAATGGCTTCGAGACCGTGATGTATGTGCCCAACGACCAGGCGTGGATCGTCGCCGAGGCGCAGGCCGCCGCGGAGCAATGGAAGGCGATCGGCGTGCAGGTAAAGCTTAACGTTGTTCCCGGGGCGGAATATTGGAACAACTGGACCAAAGTGCCGTTCGGCGCCACCACCTGGCTGCACCGCCCGCTCGGGCTGATGGTGCTCGACCTTGCCTACCGGACCGGCGTGCCGTGGAACGAGAGCAGCTACGCTAACCCGGAATTCGACAAGCTGCTGAACCAGGCGGACGCTACCATCGACATCGCCAAGCGGCGCGAGGTGATCGGGAAGCTGGAAGCGATCATGCAAGAGGACGGCCCGGTAGTGCAGCCGCTGTGGCGCGACCTATTCAGCTTCATGCACGAATCGGTGCTGGGCTACACGATGCATCCGTCCAACTACCTTTTCGGTGCCCGGCTGGCGTTGCAGAAGACCGGTTAGCATTGTGATCCTGACGCTTCGACCCGTGCGAGCAGCACTCGATTGCTGCGTGCCGTCATGCCGACCTTCGTTGGCATGACGATGGTGGTCCGGTCAGAGGGATCGATGCGTCACAGTTTGAACACCAGGTGGCTTGTCGCATGCTGAAATACCTGCTCCGCCGTGTGCTGGAGCTGGTGTTGACGCTTGTCCTTTCCTCCTTCGTCGTGTTCATGCTCACCGAGTTCTCCCCTGGCAACGTCGCCCGCAAGACGCTCGGGCCGTTTGCGTTGCAGGAACAGGTCGATGTCCTCTACGAGAAGCTGCACCTGAACGATCCGTTGTTAGTCCGTTACGTGCGCTGGGTCGGCGTGCTAACGGGGCTCGAGGCTGATCCGCTGCAGGACCCTGCACTCGACCTGGATTTTCATGACCCGCGGGGCAATCGTTACTTCGGCAATTTCGGCTATTCAACGCTGTACAAAGCGCCGGTGAACGACGTGTTGTGGAACCGGCTCGGCAACACGGCGCTGCTTGCCGGGCTTGCTTTCGCGGTCATCGTGCCGCTGTCGTTGGTGCTGGGCATCCTCGCCGGCATGCGCGCGGGGAGTGCACTCGATCGGCTGGTTTCGACGGCATCGGTCGTGATGACCTCGGTGCCGGAGTTCGCGCTCGGCGTGATGCTGGTCGCGGTGTTTGTCGTCAGCCTGCACTGGCTGCCCGGCACCAGCACGCTCGATCCCAGCGGCGGTTGGCCGGTGGCGGCGCAGCTCGTGCTGCCGGTCGCGACGCTGGCGATCTACGATGCGGGCTATGTCGCGCGTATGGTGCGCAGTTCGATGGCCGAGGTGATGACGCGGCCCTATATCCGCACCGCGGTGCTGAAGGGCCTGCCGCGCCGGCAGGTGATCCTGCGCCACGCGTTTCGCAACGCGATGATCGCGCCGTTCACCGTGATGCTGCTGCAGATCAACTGGCTGATCGGCGGCGTCGTGGTCACCGAGCTGGTGTTCGCCTATCCCGGCTTCGGTCGCATGTTGCTGGATGCCGCGCTGTTTGGTGACATCTCGCTGATCGAAGCCGCGACCTTGATCGCGCTGCTGGTTGCCACCACGACGCAACTGCTGAGCGATATCGGCTATCGTTTTCTCGATCCGCAGAGCCGCCGATGAGCGACGTGCAGACGCGGCCGCTGATCGCCCCGGCGCCGTCGCTGCCGGCGATGCCAGCCATCGAGCCTGCACCGGCCGAACGTCGCGCGCCCAGCCTGCTGCGCCGCCTGCCCACGTCGCGTGTCGCGATGGTCGGGCTGGCGCTGGTGCTGTTCTGGATAGCCGTGGCTTCGCTCGCGCCGGTGCTGCCGGTGCCGTCGCCGACGGCGCACGATTACGCGGCGATCGGCCATCCCGGACCCGGCGCGCGGCACTGGCTCGGCGTCGACCCGCTGGGGCGTGACACGCTGGCCAGAGTGGTCTGGGGCGCCCGCACAGTGCTCGCGGTGGCGCCCGCCGCGGTGCTGGCGGCGTATGTCGTCGGCTGCGCCATGGGCTTGCTCGCCGGCTATTATCGCGGCTGGGTCGATGTCGTGGTCAGCCGCGTGTCGGATGTTATTCTATCGTTTCCCGTTGTCGTGCTCTACGTCATCCTGATTGCCAATATCGGCCCGTCGGCGATGAACATCGTGGTGGCCGCCGTGCTCTCGTCGGCGCCCGCTATCGCGCGCATCGTGCGCGGGCTGGTGATGTCGCTGATGCACCAGGACTTCGTCGCGGCGGCCGAGCTGCGACGGGAGTCCGACCTCTATATCATGCTGGTCGAGCTGCTGCCGAATTGCCGCGGGCCGCTGATCACCGATTTCTGCCTGCGGCTCGGCTACGTAACGATCGCGATCGGCACGCTGGGCTTCCTCGGGCTTGGTCTGCCGCCGCCGACGCCGGACTGGGGCGGGATGGTCAAGCAGGGCACCGCAATGCTCACGGTGTATCCGGGAATGTCGCTCTATCCGGCATTTGCGTTGGTATCGCTGGTGCTGGGGTTCAACTTGCTGGCCGATGGGCTCACCGAGCTCTCGATGTCGGACTGAGGCAGACCGGTGCCGCTGCTGTCGATTGAAAATCTCAGTGTCGAATATCGCACCTCCGCGGGGCGGTCGGTGGTGATTTCGGATTTCTCGCTCGCGATAGAGCAGGGCGAGAGCTTCGGGCTGGTTGGCGAGTCGGGCTGCGGGAAATCGACGCTGCTGATGGCGATCATGGGCTATCTCGGTCGCAACGGCGCCGTCACGCGGGGTCGCATCCTGTTCGAGGGCCGCGATCTGGTCGGCCTTTCCGATGCCGAGCTGCGGCAGGTGCGCGGTTCGCGCATCGCCGTCGTCTATCAGGAACCGTCCGCCGCACTGAACCCCAGCCTGACGATCGGCAGGCAGCTGATGGAGGTGCCGCTGCTGCGTGCCGGCACCACGGTCGCAGACGCGCGTGCGCAGGTCGTGCGGATGTTGGGCGACGTGCATCTGCCGCACCCGGACTCGGTGATGCGACGCTATCCGCACCAGGTCTCCGGCGGCCAGAAGCAACGCGTGGTGCTGGCGATGGCCTTGCTCGCCAATCCGGCACTTCTGCTGCTGGATGAACCGACCACCGGACTGGACGTGACCGTGGCCGCCACCGTGCTCGACCTAGTGAACGAGCTACGCCAGAAGTATCGCACCGCCCTGGTCTACGTGTCGCACAATCTCGGCGTGATCGCGCAGGTCTGCGACCAGATCGGCGTTATGTACGCCGGCGAAATGGTGGAAAGTGCGCCCGCCGCCTCGCTGTTCGCCTCGCCCCGTCACCCGTACACGCGCGGGCTGATCGCGTCGCTGCCGGCGCTCGGCGCGGATAAGCATTCCGCGCCACTGATCCCGATCCCCGGCTCCGTCCCCAGCCCGATGGCGGCACGCCGGGGCTGCGCGTTCGCCCCACGCTGCGTCGACGCGCGGGCGGGGCAGTGCGACATTGGTGCGATCGCGATCCGACCCGCCGCACCGGACCACTTGGTGCGCTGCGTGCGCTTCGCCGAACTCGCGCCGCCGGTGGCGAGCGATGCGTTCGTGGCGGACGCGCAACAAGACGGCGAGGTGGTGCTGGAGGCGGACCAGCTCAGCCGGGTGTTCAAGGTTGGCCGGTTGCGCCTGGTTGCCAATGACGCGCTCAACTTCGAGGCCAGGCGTGGGCGCGTTCTGGCGATCGTCGGCGAATCGGGCTCCGGCAAGAGCACGTTCGCGCGCATCCTCGCCGGGCTGGACGCCGCGACCAGTGGCAGCCTGCGCTTCCGAGGTGCGGATGTCGCGACGCAGCCGGTGCGACGGCGCAATGCGGCGCAGGTGGCGGCGATCCAGATGGTGTTCCAGAACCCCGATGGCACGCTCAATCCGTCGCACCGGGTCGGCCGGCCGCTGGCGCGCGCGCTACGCCGGTTCGGCGTCGCGCGGGGACGCCGGGCGATCGACGCGCGCGTGCGGGCACTATTGGAAATGGTACGGCTGCACCCGGCCGTGCAGCACTCGTTGCCGCGCCAGCTTTCTGGCGGACAGAAGCAGCGCATTGCCATTGCTCGCGCTTTCGCCGGCAACCCCGAGCTGCTGATCGCCGACGAACCGGTATCGTCGCTCGATGTGTCTGTTCAGGCCGCGGTGGTGAACCTGTTGCTGGGCATCCAGGCCAGTCACGGAACGACGATGCTGTTCATCAGTCATGACTTGGTGCTGGTGCGCTACCTGGCAGACGAGGTGGTGGTGATGTATCTAGGCCGCGTCATGGAATGCGGGCCGGTGCAGGCACTGTTCAGCCCGCCGTATCACCCGTACACAGAGGCGCTGCTGTCGGCCGTGCCGCTGCTTGACCCGTCGGCCGGACGGGCACGCATCCGGCTGGAGGGCGAGATCCCCAGCCCGCTCAACCCACCACCCGGATGCCGCTTCGCCGGCCGATGCCCGCGCAAGGTGGGCGCGGTCTGCGACACGGTGCCGCCGCCGGCGCGCGAGGCGGGGGATGGGCACCTGATCTTCTGCCACATCTCGCTGGATGAATTGCGCCGCGTCCCGCCGGTGTTCGGGGATGCCGCGGCGGCGGTGGTTGGTGCGCCTACAACAGCTTCTTCTCGAACGGATACGCATTGAGCGCGACCGCCCCGTCCTTTGTTACCAGCACCTGGTCTTCCAGCTTCACGCCATACGGCGCACCATCCTTGCCGGCGTAGCATTCGAGGCAGAACACCATGTTCTCCTGAATCACGCGCGCTGCCGGCGAATCGTCCCGCAGGTCCTGCGGGTACGGGATGCCCGGGCCTTCGTCCTCCAGCCCGGCCTGGTGCACCATCGTGCTGTAGCGGCCGTTCACGTAGCCGCTCGGCAGCTTCGGGGCGGCGCGGGAAAAATCTTCGAACGTCATTCCCGGCTTCATCAGCTCGCGCATGCCGTTCACGCAGTCATAGGCGATGCGGTATGCCTCCTTCTGCCCTTCGGTGCCCTCGTCGCCGCACAGGAACGTACGCGAAACATCCAGCACGTAGCCTTCGTAGCCGTTGGCGTCCGTGTCGATGCCGACCAGGTCGCCCGGCTGCACCAGCTTGTCGTGCGCCTCCGACATCCAGGGATTGGTGTTGGTGCCCGACGCGACCAGCCGGGTGAAGATGAACTCGCCATGCTGGCGCAGTAGCGTGTCGCTGAGCACGGCAAGCAGCTCGTATTCGCGCACGCCAGGCCGGATCGCAGCTTCGAACTCGGCGAACATCACGTCGGCGATGGCGCCGTTGAGGATCATGAGCTGCACTTCCTCCGGCGTCTTGATCTCGCGCGCATCCACGGTTGCCGGACTCGGATCGGTGACGCGGATGCCTTGGTCTACCAGCGCCTGGAAGCCGAATCCGTCCAGCTTGTCCACCGCCAGCGGCGCGCCGGCACAACCGAGCTCCGCCATCGCGCTTTTGACCGATTCCGCCCAGCGCCGCGCCCGAGCCGCACCCAGCGTACCGCCGTATTGCCAGGAGATCGCCGGACGCACGTCACGGACCAGCTTCTGCGAGACGTGAATCGAGGTCTTGTATTCGAACAGCACCGGCTCGCGTCCGGTGGCGAGCAGGCAGTATCTCGCCAGCGTCGTCGCGGTCCACACGCCCATCACGTCGGTGCCAGTCGCGTAGCGGATATTGGCCGGGTTGAAGAACAGGGAGATCGGGATGTCGTGCTGCTGCATCGCCGCCCGCAACCGCGCGAGCCGGTTCGCCCGCAGCGCCGCCATGTCGATCTCGTTCAGATTCGGCACACGCAGTCGTTGGACGTGCGGATTGTGCGGCCGCGACGCGCCAGGGTCGCCGACTGCGATCATCGTGGTGTCCTCCGTCATGCCAAGGTCAGGAGCTTGCTCCTGTGCCGGGCGCGCAGCATACTCCCTGCAGCGGGGAGGACCATGCGTTATTCCGGCTTACGACTGCTCACCGAGGCGATCGCGGGCAACCAAGGCTGGACGCCGGCCTGGCGCGATCCGCCGCCGAAACCGNNTTGGCGAAGGAACACGGCATCACCAATGTCGCGGTGCTGGAGAAGGGTCCGATCGGCCTCGGCAACACCGGGCGCAACACCACCATCATCCGCTCCAACTACCTGCTCCCCGAAAATCACAATTTCTACGAATGGTCGCTGAAACTGTGGGAGGGCCTGGAGCAGGATTTGAATTATAATGTAATGGTGAGCCAGCGGGGGGTGCTGAACCTGTTCCACTCCGATGGCACGCGCAACGCCATGGCGCGGCGTGGCAACGCCATGCGGCTGTCCGGTATCGATGCCGAGTTGCTGGATCGCGACCAGGTGCGCGCGTTCTGTCCACTGATCGACACCGGCAATGCACGCTTTCCGGTTATGGGCGGGTTGTTGCAGCGGCGCGGCGGCAGTGTGCGGCACGATGCCGTGGCGTGGGGGTTTGCGCGCGCGGCCGATGCGCGCGGGGTCGATATCATCCAACACTGCGAGGTCACCGGCATCGACGTGGAAGGTGGGCACGTCACCGGCGTGCGCACGACGCGCGGCGATATTCGTGCTCGCAGGATCGGGCTGGCGGTTGCCGGTAACACGTCACGGCTGGCGCAGATGGCCGGGCTCGACGTGCCGATCGAAAGTCATGTGCTGCAGGCCTTCGTCAGCGAGGGCATCAAGCCGCTGGTGCATTCGGTGATCACCTTCGGCGCGGGGCATTTCTACATCAGCCAGTCCGACAAGGGCGGGTTGGTGTTCGGCGGCGGCCTGGATGGCTGGAACAGCTACGCCCAGCGCGGCAACCTGCCAGTGCTGGAGGACGTCTGGACCGCCGGAATCGCGATGATGCCGTCTCTGTCGCGCCTCCGCGGCTTGCGCAACTGGGGCGGCGTAATGGACATGACGTTCGACGGCTCGCCGATCATCTGCCGTACACCGATCGGCGGGCTGACCATGACCGCCGGCTGGTGCTATGGCGGGTTCAAGGCGACGCCGGCCTCCGGCTGGTGCCACGCCTGGACGATCGCCAAGGACGAACCGCACAGACTGAATGCCGCGTTCACGCTGGAGCGGTTCCGTGAAGGCCGCCTGCTGGACGAGCGTGGCGCCGGCCCGTTCCCCTGGTTGCAATGAAGCGGCGCGCATGATCCGGATCGATTGCCCCTGGTGCGGCCCGCGCGACGAGATCGAGTTCACCTATCGCGGCGACGCCACCGTGCGCCGGCCCGACGCGGACGCGTCGGCCGAGGCGCTCCACGACTATGTCTACGCTCGTAAGAATCCGCGCGGCTGGCACAAGGAATGGTGGCACCACGTGCATGGCTGCCGGCAATATTTGCAAGTGGTGCGGCATACGCTGACCCACGAGGTCCGTAGTGTCGCGCGCGCGACTGACACCCTCGACCTTCCCGTCGGATGAGCCAGAAGTTCCGCACCCGGTCCGGCGGCCATATCGATCGCAGCCGCACGCTGCAGTTCCGGTTCGACGGGCGAGCGTATCAGGGATATCCGGGCGACACGCTCGCCTCGGCGCTGCTGGCGAACGGCGTACGGTTGTTCGGGCGCAGCTTCAAGCTGCACCGTCCGCGCGGCGTGTTCGCGGCCGGCGCAGAGGAGCCGAATGCGCTTGCCGAACTACGCCGCGGCGCACGGCGCGAGCCGAACACGCGCATGACGATGATCGAACTGTACAACGGATTGGAAGCCGCCAGCCAGAACCGGTTTCCCTCGTTACGGTTCGACGTGATGGCAGCGGCCGGCCTGGTCGCCCCTGTGCTCTCTGCCGGGTTCTACTACAAGACCTTCATGTGGCCGGCCGCATTCTGGGAGAAGTTTTACGAGCCGTGGATCCGCCGCGCCGCCGGGCTGGGCCGTGCCTCCGGCCTAGCCGATCCCGACAGCTACGAGGCGATGCACGCGCATTGCGATGTGCTGGTGGTGGGCAGTGGTGCCGCCGGGCTGGCGGCGGCGCGCGTCGCCGGTGCGGCGGGCGCTCGGGTGATCCTATGCGAACAGGATTTTTTGCCCGGCGGCGGATTGCTCGCCGAGCGCCCGCACGAGCAATGGCGCGAACAGACACTCGCCGCTTTGTCGGCGATGCCGGAGGTGACCCTGCTCTCGCGCACCACGGTGTTCGGCTATTACGACTGCAATGTGCTGGGCGCGGTGCAACGTGTCGCCGACCACGTGCCGGAGCCGCCACCATACACGCCGCGGCAGCGCGCCTGGACCATTCGCGCGCGCTCGGTCGTGCTGGCGACCGGCGCGCACGAGCGCTTCATCGCTTTCCCGGACAACGACCGGCCGGGTGTCATGCTGACCGGCGCGGCGCAAACCTATGCAACGCGGTTCGGCACGCGCGCGGGGCGCCGCGCGCTGCTGTTCGCCAACAACGATGCTGCGTATGACGGCCTGTTCTCGTTGCAGGACGCCGAGATGGAGATCGCCGGCGTGGTCGATGCGCGGCCCGACTCCGCCGGTGCGGCGGCGGCGCGGGCACGCGGCATCACGGTGTGGATCGGCGCCTCGGTGATTGGCACCGCAGGGCGACAGTCGCTGCACGGCGTCCGCATTCGCCAACATGGCGGGGACGAGACGCGGATCTCCGCCGATTTGCTCTGCGTTTCCGGCGGCATCAATCCGGCGGTGCATCTCGCCAGCCAGTCCGGCACGCCGCTCGTCTGGGACGACCGGCTAGCGAGCTTCGTACCCGGCGTCCCGGTGCAGACGCAGCACTCTGCGGGGGCTGCTGCGGGTGTCACCGGCATCGCCGCGGCCGCGGCGGATGGCGCGCGGGCCGGCGCCGCGGCTGCCGCGAATGCCGGTTTCGTTGCGGACGCAGCGATCGATCTGCCATGCGGCGATGCGCCTGATCCCACCGTGCTGCCGGTTTGGGAAGTGAAGGCGCACGGCAAGGCCTTCGTCGATATCCAAGACGACGTCACCACCGCGGATATTCGCCTGGCCTATCGCGAAGGCTACCGCCATATCGAACATGCGAAGCGCTACACGACCCACACGATGGGCACGGAGCAAGGCAAGACCGGCGGCCTGATCGGCGCCGCCGTGCTGGCGGAAGCCCGCGGCGCGCGCGTGCAGGATGTCGGCCTGCCGACCTTCCGTCCCTTCGTGATGCCGGTCACCTGGGGAGCGATTGTCGGCGCGCGGGTCGGCGAGCATTACGCGCCTGTGCGGCTGACACCGCTGCACGACTGGCACGCGCGCCATGGCGCCACATTCATGGAAGCCGGCGCCTGGCTGCGCCCGTCATTCTACCGCGTCACGGGCGATGCCGACGACTGGGCGAGTGTGCTGCGCGAGGCACGCGCGGTGCGGCGCGCGGTGGGCATCTGCGACGTTTCCACGCTCGGCAAGATCGACGTGCAGGGCAGCGACGCGGCGACGTTCCTCGACCGGATCTATGCCAATACGCTGTCCAGCCTGCCGGTCGGCCGCGCCCGCTACGGGCTGATGCTGCGCGAGGACGGCATCGCGTTCGACGACGGAACGGTCTCGCGCCTGGGGTCGGACCATTTCTTCGTCACCACTACGACGGCAAATGCCGATCCGGTGATGGCGCATCTGGAGTTCCATCTGCAGACGTGCTGGCCCGAGCTGGACGTGCAGCTTGCCACGGTGACCGACACGTTCGCGGCGATGTCGGTCGCCGGTCCGCGGGCGCGCGACACGCTGGTTCAGGTGCTACGCGGCCTTGACCTGGCGAACCACGCGTTCCCTTTCATGGCGGTCGGCGATGCCGAGCTTGCCGGCTTCCCGGTGCGCGTGTTCCGCATCAGCTTCTCCGGTGAACTGGCCTACGAGATCGCCACACCGTGGGGCTGCGGTCTTGCCGTATGGCAGGCAATCATGCAGGCGGGCGCGGCATTCGGCATCGAGCCCTACGGCGTAGAAGCGCTCGGCCTGCTGCGCATCGAGAAGGGTCACGTTGCGGGAGCAGAATTGAACGGCCAGACCACGGCGGCCGATCTCGGGCTGGGGCGCATGCTGAAGCCACGCGGTGATTTCATCGGCCGCGCGCTGGCCGGGCGACCTGGCTTGGTCGACCCGGGCCGCCCGCGGCTGGTCGGTGTGATGCCGACGGATCGCAGCAATCCGTTGCGGGCGGGCGCCCATCTGGTGGAGGCCGGCAGCAGCACGAGCCTCGGCTGGATCAGCAGCGTGACGCGGTCGGTGGAACTGGAGCGCTGGATCGGCCTCGCATTGCTGCGCGGCGAGGGACGTATCGGCACGCGCCTGCAGGCAAAGTTCCCGCTGACCGGTGAGAAAGCGGAAGTCGCAGTTGTCAGCCCGCATTTCGTCGATCCGGAGAATGCGCGTGTCCGCGCCTGACCCGGCCTGCCCGTTCGGCGATGCGTTGCCTGCCGGGCGTTACGGGGTGCCGGTCGACGCACCGGTGCGCCTTGCTGCCTGCCGCTATGCGCTGGTGCAACTTGCGGCGCGGCGGGGGCGAGCGGAAGCTTTGGGCGGTACGATGCGCGCGGTATTCGGCCTGGAGCTGCCACCGCCCGGCCATGCCGCGGTGGCTGGCGAGCTGACCGCGCTGTGGATGCAGCCCGCGACGTGGCTGCTGATGGCACCACCCGGCGAACCCGGCGCGCTCGCCCGGTCGGTGAAGCACGCGTGCGGCGAGGCCGGTTCGGTGGTTGACCAGACACAGGGCCGCGCGGTCCTGCACCTGGCCGGCGGCGCGACGCGCGAGGTGCTGACGCGCATCTGTCGCATCGACCTGCATCCGCGCGCGTTCCGCGCCGGTTGCGTCGCGGCGACCGCCGTGGCGGAGCTGGACTGTTTGCTCTATCAACGCGACGACGGTCCGAGCTTCGAATTGCTGGTGCCCGCGAGCTATGCCGGCTGGTTCGCGGAAGCGGTGCGGCGGGCCGCCGCAAGCGTCGGCTACGAAATCGCCTGACGCCGGAGCTTGCGCGGGGTGTTGTCCGCTTGCGCCGTTAGTGCGCCACTCCGCTGTATGGCGACTTCAACGTGCCGGTCTGCAATGCCGGCGGCCACAACACCATCTCGGCCTTTGCATGTGCCTACCGAAAACCC
>PLYQ01000084.1 GCA_003153415.1 Rhodospirillales bacterium
CCCATGGTACCCGTCGGCCAGGCTGTTTCGCCAGCCTGCGCCCGGCAACTGGGAGTCGGTGTTCGCTGCCGTGCGGAACGGGCTCGATCTCCTGAAGATGCAAGTTCCACGCCGGTAAGTNNGGGGAACCACGATGCTCGACGACAAATCGCTCGACAAGATCTTGCGCAATGCGCGCACGCATAACGGCTTTCAGGACAGGCCGGTCACCGACGACCAGCTGCGCGCCATCTACGAAATTCTGAAATGGGGGCCGACCTCGGCCAATTCACAGCCCGCTCGCATCGTCTTCGTCCGCACCAAGGAGGGCAAGGAGAAGCTTCGTCCTGCGCTCAGCTCCGGCAACTCGGCCAAGACGATGTCGGCGCCGGTAACGGCGATCGTGGCCTACGATACGCGCTTCTACGAACACCTGCCCCGCACCTTTCCGCACGACCAGACGGCCTCGAGCTGGTTCAGCGGACCGGGCAAGGAGGAGGTCGCCTTCCTCACCGCCTTCCGCAATGGCACCTTGCAGGGAGCCTACCTGATCATCGCCGCGCGCTCGTTGGGTCTCGACGTCGGGGCCATGAGCGGCTTCGACAANNCTGTGCAACATCGGCTACGGTGATCCGTCGAAATTGTTCAACCGCAGCCCGCGGCTGTCGTTCGAGGACGCCTGTACGCTCGCCTGAGCCTATCGGCCGAGCGTCTGCCCTATTTCATGCCACGGCAGCGGCAGGAGTGACACGAGCGCCACCATCCCGAAAACTAGGATGATGGCGCCGGCGGTGCGGTTCAGCCATAGCAAACCGGTTCCGGTGAAGCGTGCGCGCAGCGCCACCGCGGTCGAGCCGAGGATCGTCCACCAAACAAGTGCGCCGAAGAACACGCCCGCCACCAGAAGCGCGGCATCGGGCAGGCTGCCGCCGACGCCCGCAAGATTGCGGCCGGCGAAGGCGGCGCCGAAGGCCATCACGGTCAGTGGATTGAACACGGTGATGAAAAAACTCGAACTGGCGTAGTGCAGGTGAGTCGCGACCTTGTGGTCGCGATCGTCGGCTACCGGATCGCCGACGGTGCGCGGGCGGTGGCGCATCGTCGTCCAGCCCATAATCACCAGCACGGTGCCGCCGATGCCGCGCAACCAGGCCTCATGCCGGGCCACGAACTGCTCGACGAAAGACAGACCGAAGGCTGCCACGGCGCCGAACACTGCGTCGCCCAGCGCTGCGCCGACGCCGGTCAGATAGCCCGCTGCTGCGCCGACGGTGATGGCGCGGCGGATGCAGAGCGCCGCCGCCGGGCCGACCGGAACCGCGATCATGAAACCGATGACCGCGCCCTCAATCGCCAACGCGATCGGATTGAAGACGAACCCGGGAACAATCATCTCCGGGCTAGATCATTTCAGCGATGAAGTGGTGCGGTGGCGCGACCAAATGGTCTTGCGCCGCCACGAGCTGCAACTCGCGCTCGCCCAGCGCGCGGGTCGTTTCCAGCACGGCGTAAATCGAAGAGGCTGCCTTGCCCAATGCCGAGGCGACATCGCCGTCGCCCAGCCAGTGCGCCGTAAACAGCGCTGCCACCGTATCGCCGGTGCCGTTGGGCATGATCTCGAAGCCGATCAGGGGCGTAGTGATCCGCCACGCCGCCTCGCGGCTCACCGCCACCATCTCGATCTGGTCGTCGGGAGCATCGCCGCGGCGCAGGCTGGTGATCAGAACAAGCCGCGGCCCGTTCAGCAGGCTGCGTGCGGCATCGAGCGCCTCGGCCATGGTCGCGACTTTGCGGCCGGTGAGAAGCTCCAGCTCGAAATGGTTCGGCGTGACCAGATCGGCGGCAGGGATGGCGCGGTCGCGGAAGAAGACGTCGATGCCCGGTTTGACGTAAACGCCGGTATCGATATCGCCCAGCACCGGATCACAGCACCACACGGCCCTGGGGTTGGCGGCCCGCACTTTGCGGGCGGTGTCGAGCACCACGTCGGCCAGGGCGGCATCGCCGACATAGCCGGTCAGCAGGGCGTCGCAGCGCGGCAACAGGCCCAGCGCCTCTATGCCCTGCACAATGTCGGCGACCTGATCGGCAGGTGCCGTGCGTCCACGCCAGGCGCCGTATCCCGTGTGGTTGGAGAATTCCACCGTGTTCACCGCCCAGACCTCATGGCCCAATCGTTGCAGGGGAAAGGTTGCTGCCCGATTGCCGACGTAGCCGTAGGCGACATGGCTCTGAAGCGAGAGAAAGCGCATGGCCGAAGCCACCTTGCCACAAGGAGGCCCCTCATTATAGTCCGCCGCGTTTCCCGGGAGTTGAGATGTCGAACAAAGTCCGTCCGCGCCGCAGCGTGCTTTATATGCCGGGCGCCAACACGCGCGCCCTGGACAAGGCGCGGACCCTGCCGGCCGATGCCCTGATCTTCGACCTCGAGGATGCCGTCGCCCCCGATGCCAAGCAGGCAGCGCGGGACAATGTCGTGGCCGCTGCCCGGAGCAAAGGCTACGGCAAGCGCGAGATCACCATCCGCTGCAACGGGCTTGGCACCCAATGGGGCAAGGCCGATGTCGCGGCCATCGCGACCTCAGGTGCCGACGCCATTCTGGTGCCCAAGGTCGAAAGCGCCGCCGACGTCGGCAGCATCGTGGCGCTGCTCGATGCCGCCGGCGCGCCTTCATCGATGGCGGTGTGGGCGATGATGGAGACGCCCAAGGGCATCTTGCGCGCCGAGGAGATCGCCGGCGCCCATCCCCGGCTGCAGCTATTCGTCATGGGTACCAACGACCTGGTGAAGGACATGCGCGCGCGTTACACGCCGATGCGCCTGCCGATGATCACCGCGCTCGGCCTCGGCATGCTGGCTGCCCGCGCCCACGGCCTCACTATCCTCGACGGCGTCTATAACGACATCCAGGACGTCGCGGGCTTCAGGGCGGTCTGCCAGCAAGGGCTGGAGATGGGCTTCGACGGCAAGACGCTGATCCATCCCAGCCAGGTCGAGCCGTGCAACGAGGTCTTCGCACCGTCGACGGCCGAGCTCGAGATGGCCGGCAAGATCGTGGTCGCCTTCAAGACCGCGCAGGCCGAGGGCAAGGGCGTGGTCACGGTCGACGGCCGCATGATCGAGAACCTGCATGTCGAGCAGGCGGAACGAGCTCTTGCCCTTGCGGCAGCGATCAAGGAATTGCAGGCGGCATGAGCAAGACCAACACCGGCAACTTCTTCGAGGACTTCAAGGTCGGCCAGGCGTTCCGCCACGCCACGCCGCGTACGCTGACCGAGGCCGACGCCGCGCTGAATATCGGCCTCTACGGCTCGCGCTTCGCGATCAACTCGTCCGACGCCTTCGCCCGCGCCATCGGCCTGCCGCGCGCGCCGCTCGACGACATGCTGGTGTTCCATGTCGTGATCGCCAAGACGGTGCCCGACATCTCCTACAACGCCGTTGCCAACCTCGGTTACGCCGAGTTTCGCTGGGGTGCGTTGGTCTATCCAGGCGACACGGTGTCGGTCGGCTCGAAGGTGCTCGGCCTGCGCGAGAATTCCAATCGCGCGAGCGGCGTCGTCTGGGTGCGCTCTACAGGCGTCAATCAGCGGGGCGAGATGGTGCTCGACTACGTGCGCTGGGTCATGGTGCACAAGCGCGACCCCAACGCGGCCGTCGCGCCGCTCAGCGTGCCGAAGACCGACGCTTCCGTGTCACCGGCCGATCTCGCCGTGCCGGCGGCGTTGTCGTTGAAGCGCTATGACGATGAGGCCGCGGGTTCGCCGCATCGTTGGGAGGACTACGAGCCGGGCGAACGCATCGACCATGTGAGTGGCTACACGCTCGAGGACTCCGACCACATGTTCTCGACGCGGCTCTACCAGAACACCGCGCGCGTGCATTTCGATGCCTTCGCCGGCAAGGACACGCGTTTCGGACGTCGCCTCGCCTACGGCGGCCACGTGATCTCGCTCGCCCGCGCGCTGTCGTTCAACGGACTGGCCAACGGCTTTCGGGTTGCGGCGATCAATGCCGGCAGTCACGTCGCGCCGACCTTCAGCGGCGACACGATCTATGCCTGGTCGGAGGTTCTGGAGACAGCACCGCTTCCCGGCCGTTCCGACGTGGGCGCGCTGCGGGTGAGAACCATCGCCGCCAAGGATTGCCCGTGCGCGTCGTGGCCGGGCAAGGGCGCGGACGGCAAGTATCACCCGGCGGTCGTGCTCGATCTCGACTATTGGCTGTTGATGCCATTTCGTGGTGCTTGAAGCACCACTCGTTAGGCGAATTTCGCTGACAAATCCGAGACTTATCGTGCGCGCGGAACCGACTTTCGTTGAATTTGGCGGCCACGCGCGCTAAAAAAGTCCGGCCGCTAGAGGCTTTCGAGGTTTTCACGCGATGAGCGTCGCCCCCCGGCCGGTTACCCGGCCGCTGTCTCCGCATCTGCAGGTCTACCGGCCGCAGCTCACGTCCATGCTCTCGATCCTGCATCGTGCGACCGGGATCGCGCTGTCGGTGGGCGCGATCTATCTCGCGACCTGGATGATCTACGCCGCGGCCAGTCCGCGGGCCTACGCGGTGTTCCAAGGCTTCAACACTTCGATCGCCGGACGCATCGTGCTCGGAGGCTGGCTGTTCTGCGCCTTCTATCATCTGTGCAACGGCATCCGGCATCTCTTCTGGGACGCCGGCTACGGCTTTGAGCTGAAGGACGCCTATCGCAGCGGCTGGATCGTGGTCGCCGTCTCGGTGATCGCCACGGCGGTGTCGTGGATCGTCGGCTTGCGGCTGATCTAGAGGAGACGACGATGAACGGCGATCTCAGGACTCCTCTCGCCCGCGCCCGCGGTCTCGGTTCCGCCAAGGCCGGCGTCGCCCACTGGTGGGCGCAGCGGCTCACGGCAATCGCGCTTATTCCCCTCGTGGTGTGGTTCGCCATCTCGCTGGTGATGCTGAGCGGCGCCGACTACGCCATGGCGCGCGCCTGGATCGGCTCGCCGCGGGTCATGGTGCTGTTGATCCTGACGATCGGCGTCGGCCTGCACCACGGCCAGCTCGGCCTGCAGGTCGTGATCGAGGACTACGTTCATGGCGACGGCCGGAAGCTGGCGCTGATCGTGATCGTGAAGTTCATCGCAGCGGCTTTTGGCCTCGCCGCCATCCTGGCGATCCTGCGTATCGGTTTGGGAGCCTGACCATGGCCGAAGCAAGCAGCGGCAAGAGCAACGGCGCCGCGTCCGGAACATTCACTGTCGGCGGCCGCGCCTACACTGTGATCGATCACGAATACGACGTGGTCGTGGTCGGCGCCGGCGGCGCGGGCCTGCGGGCGACGCTGGGCATGGCGGAGAAGGGGCTGAAGACTGCCTGTGTCACCAAGGTGTTCCCGACCCGCAGCCACACCGTGGCCGCGCAGGGCGGCATCTCGGCCTCGCTCGGCAACATGGGCCCCGACGACTGGCGCTGGCACATGTACGACACCGTCAAGGGGTCGGACTGGCTGGGCGACCAGGACGCCATCGAATACATGACCCGCGAGGCCATTCCCGCGATCGTCGAGCTCGAACACTACGGCGTTCCGTTCAGCCGCACGCCCGAGGGCAAGATCTACCAGCGCCCGTTCGGCGGCATGACCACGGAATACGGCAAGGGCATCGCCCAGCGCACCTGCGCCGCCGCCGACCGCACCGGCCACGCCATCCTGCACACGCTCTATCAGCAGTCGCTGAAGCACCATGCCGAGTTCTTCATCGAGTACTTCGCAATCGACCTGATCATGGACGAAGGCGTGTGCCGCGGCGTCATGGCGTGGAACCTCGATGACGGCACCATCCACCGCTTCCGCGCCCACATGGTGGTTCTTGCGACCGGCGGCTACGGCCGCGTCTACTTCACCGCCACCTCGGCGCATACCTGCACCGGCGACGGCGGCGCCATGGCGATGCGGGCCGGCCTGCCCGTCCAGGACATGGAGTTCATCCAGTTCCACCCCACCGGTGTCTATGGCGCGGGTTGCCTGATCACCGAGGGTGTGCGCGGCGAAGGCGGCTATGTGACCAATGCCAGCGGCGAGCGCTTCATGGAGCGCTATGCGCCGTCGGCCAAGGACCTCGCTTCACGAGACGTCGTTTCCCGTTCGATGACCATCGAGATCCGCGAAGGCCGCGGCTGCGGCCCCAACAAGGATTACATCGAACTGCATGTCGAGCATCTCGACCCCAAGGTGATCCACGAGCGCCTGCCCGGCATCGCCGAGACCGCGCGGATCTTCGCCGGCGTCGATGTCACGCGCCAGCCGATCCCGATTTTGCCGACCTGCCACTACAACATGGGCGGCATCCCGACCAACGTTCACGGCGAAGTCATGACGGTCAAGGACGGCGATCCGAATCACCCCGTGCCCGGCTTGATGGCGGTGGGCGAGGCGGCCTGCGTCTCCGTTCACGGCGCCAACCGGCTCGGCTCCAATTCGCTGCTCGATCTCGTCGTGTTCGGCCGTGCGGCCGCCGTGCGGGCCGGGGAGGTGCTGACACCGGGTGTGGCACACCGTCAGATGCCGCATGCCGGCGATGCTGCGATCGCCCGTCTCGACCGCCTGCGTCACGCCTCGGGCGGCACCGGCACCGCCCAGCTCCGCGTCGAGATGCAGCGCACGATGCAGAACGACTGCGCGGTGTTCCGCACCCAGCAGAGCCTCGATGAAGGCTGCGCCAAGATGGACAAGGTGTTCGGCGGCATCGCCGACATCCGCGTCAAGGACCGCTCGATGATCTGGAACTCCGATCTCGTGGAGACGCTGGAGTTCGAGAACCTGATCGTGCAGGCGCAGGGCACCATCCGCTCGGCCGCCAACCGCAAGGAAAGCCGAGGCGCCCATGCCCGCGAGGACCATCCCGAGCGCGACGACAAGGAATGGATGAAGCACACGGTCGTGTGGGTCGAGGAGAGCGGCAAGACCCGCATCGACTATCGCCCGGTCAAGCTTCAACCGATGTCGAACGACGTGCAGTCGTTCCCGCCAAAAGCCCGCGTTTACTGAGTTCGAGAGGAAGCGATGGCTGAGTTTGCACTGCCCGCCAATTCCAAGATCGGCGTCGGCGAGACCTACAAGGCGGCGGCAGGGACCAAGAACATCAGGAGGTTCAAGGTCTATCGCTGGACGCCCGACGACGGCAAGAAGCCTAGCGTCGACACCTATGAAGTCGACATGGACAGCTGCGGCCCGATGGTTCTCGACGGTCTGATCAAGATCAAGAACGAGATCGACAGCTCGCTCACCTTCCGACGCTCCTGCCGCGAGGGCGTGTGCGGCTCGTGCGCCATGAACATCGACGGCACCAATACGCTGGCCTGCACCAAGTTCATCGACGACGTGAAGGGCGACATCAAGATCTACCCGCTGCCGCACATGCCGGTG
>PLYQ01000042.1 GCA_003153415.1 Rhodospirillales bacterium
TTCACACAGCCTCGGTCATTCGCAGTCGTTGGTGAACTCCATCGAGGTGAAGGTGCCGCCCTGGAACAAATCCCCCACCGGATCGGGCCCGACCTTGGCCTGCTCGGCCACGGCGTGGGCGCGATGGTCCTCGGCCTTGCCGGTCGGCCGGTAGCCGAGCTGGCGGGCCCGCGAATTGTCCCACCAGCTCGCTTCGTTGTCCGACGCGCCGTAGACGATGTCGAAGCGGATGTCGGGATGCTCCAAGCCGATGCGGATGAGCTGGGTGATGTCCTCGGGCGAGATCTAGATCGACAGGCGCCGCACGTCGAGCGGCTTGGGTCCGACATTGCCGATCCGGAGGCAGGTCACGCTCATGCCGTGCTTGTCGGCATAGAGCGCGCCCAGCGCCTCGCCGAAGGCTTTGCTCACGCCATAGCGGCTGTCGGGCCGCACCGTCACATCGGTGCGGATCTTGCGCTTGCGCGGATAGAAGCCGGCGGCGATGAGAAGGGTCAGCTACCCGAGGAAGCGTCGGAACTGCTGCACTGCGAACTCCGGCCGCTCGCGCACCGAGGCATGACCGGCCATCGGCACTTCGACAATTCCTTGGCTGCCCGGAATATTCTCGTTCATCCACTTGGCCGCGTCCTTGAAGGGCTGTCCCTCATTCGAGCCGAGCATGATTAGGGTCGGCATCTTCATGCGCCTGGCCTCGGCGCGCGCATCGAGCATCGCCAGCCATTCGCAGCCCAGCGCATAGCCCTCGCCGTTGCACTCCGCCCATTTCTCCTTGACATGGCGCACGTTGGGGCCGTTCTCATCGAGCGACGCCTGGGTGAAGAACACCTTCTCGAGCATCGGGATCAGGCTCGCCACGCCGTTGGTGCGAGCCAGTCCGGCGCGGACCGGCCAGTTGGCGCGCATCTCGTCGTTATAGTGCGGCGTGCAATCGCACAGGATCACGCGGTCGACCATGTCGGGATAGCTGCCGGCGAAGTGCTGGGCCAGCGATCCGCCCATGGAAATGCCGGCGAGGTGCGCCTTGGCCACGCCCTCGCGCTTCAGGATGGCGCGCAGCTGTTCGGTGAGCTGGGCTTCGCCGTACTGTCCCTTGGGCAGCCTGGTGTCGTGATGGCCGGGCAGGCTGTAGGCGATCAGTTCGAATCGGTCGGCCAACGGCTCGAGCACGTCCCAGAAATGCCAGTCCATGCCGAGGCAATGCAGCAGCACCAGCGGCTTGCCGCGGCCGCGGCGATGCACGGTCACATCGGCGGGATCGAGCGGCTTGGGACTCCAGTCCATGGCTTATCTCTCCTTGCCTGTTTCCGCCCTACCTCATCCTTGAGGAGCCGCGCGCAGCGCGGCGTCTCGAAGGATGGGAACCAGTCGTGCCGTTGCCCATCAAGGCGCGGAGGTTACTCCGCGCTAATCGAGACGCGACCCCACGGGGGTCGCTCCTCAGGATGAGGTAATTGTGTTGTGCGCGCATGCTTCAAGTAGAGAAGCAGTCGGACAGCGGGTAAAGCTCGAACCCCGCCTTGCGGCCAGTGCGCCGGGCACTGGCGGCGGGCGGGACGTCGTTCACCCAGGTGTTGGCGTCGAAGCGATAGCCATGCACCTTGTCGGCCTCGCGCGAGACGACGAAGAGCAGCGGCGCCACCATGTCATCCGGCTCGACCAGCTTCGCGGCCTTGCCGGTGGCCGACCATTCTCGCATCTCCTTGGCCATGCCCGGCGTGCTGGCGCCGGCGCCGGGGTTGACGATGTTCACCGTCACGCCGGTGCCCGCTAGCTCCTTGGCCCAGACCTCGGTGGCCATTTCGAGCGCCGCCTTCGAGGGACCATAGGGCACGCTGCCCTCGCGGTTCATGGTGTCGAGCTTGGTGGTGACGTTGACGATCCGTCCCCAGCCGCGCGCCATCAGGGTCGGCGCGACGCGGCGGGCCAGCTGGTCGGCCACCATGTAGTTGGTGTCCATGGTGTTCTGGACGGTCTCGTCGGTGAGCTCCCAGAACTTCCTCGGGCCCTTCACGAAGCGCTCGGGGTCGGTGTAGGTAAAGGTGAGCCCGGCATTGTTGACCAGAATGTCGAGCCCCTCGAAACGGTGCTGCGCTGCCGCCACCACCTCGTCGGAGGCGGCCGGCTGGCGCAGATCGAGCGCCATGCAATGCAGGTCGCCGGCACGATTGCCTGCCTCGCGCTGCAGGCCGGGGATGTCCTGGGCAATGTGGCCGACGGCCACCACCTTGCGCCCGGTCCGCAACAAACCGAGCACCATGGCCTTGCCCAACCCGCGCAGGCCTCCGGTCACGATCGCAACTTCGGCGTTCGGCAGAGGCCTACTCATTGCTTGGCCGGTCCCATCGGGTAGCGCAACTCACCGGTGCGGTATTCGGCCGGATGCAGCACCACTTCGGCCGACGGATCGGCGAACTGGTCCATGCCCTGACCCTTCAGGCCACGGAACTGGACCCACAGCAGGCGCTGATGGTCCCATTCGCCGTCGGGGCCGAACTTGATGTCGCCGACCACGGTCTTGAACGTGGTGGCATGCATCAGCTGGGCGATCTTGTCCTGGTCCAGCCCGCCCGCGCCGGTCACGGCCTGGTCGAGCACCTGCATGGTGGCGTAGGTGAAGGGCGGAACGTAGTAGCCCTGCGGGTCGATGCCCTGCTTCTTGGCAAGCGGCTGATACTTCTTCAAGACCTGCTCGACGTCGGGGAACTTAGCCGCCACCGCCGGGCAATAGAGTTCGTAGCTCACGACGTCGTTCAGCATCTCACCGAGATCGCCCTTGAGCGTCGCCGCCTGCGTGCCGACCATGCCGCCGCCGAACAGCTTGGGCCGGAAATTCAATTCCCGCGCGGCACGGATGATGCCCGACGTGTCGATCGGGTAGCTGCCGATATAGACGATGTCGGGATTGGAGGCGGCGATGCCCCGCACCATCGGGCTGAAGTCGAGCGTCGTCGGCGGATAGGTTCGGTCGTAAACAATCTTCAGCCCGTGCTTCTTGGCCTGCTCGCGCGCACCGTCGATTGCGGCCTTGGAGAACTCGGCGTCGGCGCCGACCAGCGCCACCGTAACAGGTGCTGGCTTCATGCCCATGGCCACCTCGAAGAAGCCTTCGCTGATCGACTCCCCGCCACGCGGACCGTAGGGCATGGTCTGAAAAAACCGTGGGTAGTGGAACTTGTCGTTGATGGTTAGCGCGAGCATGCAGAACACCACCTTGTCGTGCTGCATGGCGATCGGCATCGCCGGCACCGTGAGATTGGTGCCGTTGGTGACGACGAGATCCACTTTGTCGACGTCGAGCAGCTTGGTGTAGATCGGCGGCACGCTGGCCGGGTTGGACTGGTCGTCGTAGGTGACGAGCTGCACCGGCCGGCCGATGATGCCGCCCCTGGCATTCACGTCGTCGGCCCAGATCTGCATGGTCAGCAGCGTCTGCTTACCGATGGCAGCGAGCCCGCCCGACTGCGGCAGGGAGAAGCCGATCTTGATTGGATCGGCCGCCGAGGCGAGCCTGGGATACACGCTGGTGGCGGCGATGCCGCCGAGCGCGCTGGCCATGGCGGTACGGCGGCCTATCAGTCTCTTGGTCATGGGCGTTCCCCTTTTCCGTCCCCTACAAAACTTCCTGATGAGTTCATTGTCGTTGAGCTCGGCGGCGGACTTGCCTTCGAACGCCATCCATCCATGGACGATCAAATTCGGCATTCCTTTGCGCCAAGGGCATGCCCAGCATAGTCTGAGACCGACAACTCCGTCCAAGGGAGCGAGATATGCAGTTCGGACTGTTTGGCGGCGCAAGGACCAAACGCAGCGTCGGCATCGAGGACAGCCAAGGCTACGAGAGCTTCATCGAGTATGTGCTGGAGGCCGACCGGCTGGACTTCAAGCAGCTGTTCCTGGTGGAGCATCACTTCACCGGGCAGGGCCAGGTGTCCGCCTCGATGACCCTGCTGGCCTATCTGGCGGCCAAGACCAAGAACATTCGCCTCGGGACGGCAGTCGTCGTGCTGCCATGGCATAACCCGGTGCTGGTGGCCGAGCAGGCCGCCACGCTCGACCTGCTGAGCGGCGGACGCTTCGATTTCGGCGTCGGCAAAGGATACCGCCAGGCCGAATTCGACGGCTTCTGCATTCCGATGGCCGAGGCCACCGAGCGCTTCGACGAGGCGATGGAGATCATCCGCAAGGCCTGGACCAGTGAGGGCAGGTTCAGCCACCACGGCAAACGCTGGCACTACGACAACATCGTCGTCGAGCCCGAGCCGCTGCAGCGTCCGCACCCGCCGGTCTGGATGGCCGCAGGCAGCCACGACAGCGTCCGTCGCGCCGCGCGCGAGGGCTACAACCTGCTGCTCGACCAACTGGCCCAGGTCGATCAAATCATCCAGCGCATCGCCGTCTTCCGCGAGGAGTGCGCACGCATCGGCCGCGCCTACGATCCGAACATGGTGGCGACTTCCCGTGCCCTGCAATTGATCCACGCCGAAAGCGAGCGCACGCAGGCCTACGAGACCCGCAAGCGCGTCGTCGCCATGATCGGCGACCTGGCGCGCGACAAACTGGCCGACAGGGTCGAGGAGGACACGGCGCCGTTGCTCGGCATGCCGGGCGAAGTGATTGCGCGCCTCAAGCAGCTCGAGGCCGGCGGCGCCACGAACATCCTGCTCGTTGATCCCAATGCCTCGGTGGCCAATTTGCGCGCCTTCGCTCGCGAGGTGATGCCGGCCTTCCAGCCAACGCGTGCCGCCGCCGCCGCCGAATGAGCGGCCCGCCGACCCCGACGCGCAATCGTCAAGGCCCCGCGCGCTTGGGATCGTTGGTGAACTCGGCCGAAGTGAACGTGCCGCCCTGGAACAGATCGCCCACCGGATCGGGCCCGACCTTGGCCTGCTCGGCCACGGCGTGGGCGCGATGGTCCTCGGCCTTGCCGGTCGGCCGGTAGCCGAGCTGGCGGGCCCGCGAATTGTCCCACCAGCTCGCTTCGTTGTCCGACGCGCCGTAGACGATGTCGAAGCGGATGTCGGGATGCTCCAAGCCGATGCGGATGAGCTGGGTGATGTCCTCGGGCGAGATCCAGATCGACAGGCGCCGCACGTCGAGCGGCTTGGGTCCGACATTGCCGATCCGGATGCAGGTCACGCTCATGCCGTGCTTGTCGGCATAGAGCGCGCCCAGCGCCTCGCCGAAGGCTTTGCTCACGCCATAGCGGCTGTCGGGCCGCACCGTCACATCGGTGCGGATCTTGCGCTTGCGCGGATAGAAGCCGACGGCGTGGTTGGATGAGGCGAAGATCACGCGCTTGACGCCGGCCAGGCGAGCAGCCTCGAAGAGATTGTAGCAGCCGATGATGTTGGCCTGCAGGATCGCGTCCCATGCACCCTCTGTCGAATGGCCGCCGAGATGGATCACGCTGTGTGCGCCCTTGACGGCCGCGGCGACCTCGTCGGGCTTGGTGAGATCGGCGGCGACGAAGGTCTCGCTGGCCAGGAGACTGGCGGGCTTGGCCCGGTCGCTTAGCACCAGGCCGGGATAATGCTTGGCCAGCAGCGGCCGGATCATGGTGCCGATGCCGCCGGAGGCGCCGGTGAAGACGATTTTGCGGTTCTTGTCGTCTCTGTCAGCCATCGCCGCTTCTCCCTGCCAATTTCCGGTAGCGCTCCAGCGAACGCGTGAGATGTTCGCGCATCGCCCGCCGCGCCTCGGCCGGATCCTCGTCGGAGATGCCGGCGACGATGCGGCGATGCTCCTGCTGGATGCGCTCGAGATAGGCCCGCCGCTCGGCCGGCGTGTCGACCGACAGCCGCACGCTCTGGCGCGGAATGACGTGACTGCCGAGGAAGGCGAGGAAGCGCGGAAACTGCCCGTTGCCCGTCGCCTCGGCGACGGCGCGATGGAAGGCGAAATCCTCGGCGACCGCGCCGCTGCCCAGGCGCAGCGCCCGGTCGATGGCGCCGAGCGCGGTGCGAATGGTGGCGACCTGCTTGCGGGTCGCGCGTTCGGCGGCCAGCGCTGCGGCCTCGACCTCGACGGCGAGGCGCAGCTCCATGACGTCGAGAATGGCGTCGATCATGTCGGCCCGCGGCGCGGCAATGCGGAACGGCGAGGCCGTGGGATTGGCCGCGACATAGGCCCCCGAGCCGCGCCGCGTCACCACCAGCCCATCGGCCCGGAGTGCGGCCACCGCCTCGCGCACCACGGTGCGGCTGACGCCGAGCGTCGTCGTCAGTTCCTGTTCGGTCGGCAGGCGCGCTCCGGGCGCCAGCCGGCCACCGCGGATGTCGGCGCCGAGCCGGGTCATCACCCGTTCGGCGAGATTGCTGTTTCTGGGCCTGGCGGCCGGCTTGTCGGTCATCGGGGCCAATGCTAGCCAGTTGTCAGACAACTTAACAGGGCGCGACGCACTCGCATGTCCGGACACATACGTCGCGCGCGCCACGAGGATCACGCCCGCGTCGCCGAGATCCGCTCAACCATGCAGGAAAACATCCTGAGCGACCCGAGCCGGGTCACCGTGGAAGACTACATCTGGTTCCGCGATGGCCCGGGCGTCTGGGTGTGGGAAGAGGACGGCGAGATNNTGCGACGTGCTGCGCGCTGACGGCCACCGCACCGCCTGGCTGACGACCGACCCCGGCGCGCGCGCCGAAGGCTTCTACCGCGCCGCCGGCTGGAAGGTGATCGGCACCAGCCCCAGAGGCGAGCTGATCTTTCATTCGGCGCTCTGAGGCGTCCCCTCCCCATGGGGAGGAAGCTAGCTCTCCGCCAGCTCCAGCATCAGGTTCATCAACACCTGCGCGCCGGCGGTGAGATCGGCGGCTTCGGTGTGTTCCTTGACGTTGTGGCTGAGGCCCGCGACCGAGGGCACGAAGATCATCGCCGTCGGACAAATCCGCTGCATCATCTGCGCATCGTGGCCGGCGCCCGAGGGCATGCGCTGCGTCGAGAGGTCGAGTGCCTTGGCGTGGTGCTCGACACGGTCGACGAGACTCGAATCGAAGATCACCGGCTCGAAGCGCGCCAACACCTTGGTCTCGACCTCGACGCGCTCGGCCTTCGCCACTTCGGCGATGTGCGCCGCGACGCGCGCTTCGGCTTCCTTCAGTTTCGCCTCGTCGGTGTTGCGCAAATCGACGGCAAAGACCGCGCTGTTGGGCACTACGTTGATCAGGTTGGGCCTGAGCGTCAGCGCGCCGACCGTGGCCACCTGGTCGCCGCTCATCTCCCAGGCGAGCTTGCGCGCGAAGAGATTGACCGAGGCGGCAAGGTAGCCCGCGTCGCGGCGCAGCCGCATCGGCGTNNACGCCGATCCGCACCTTCTCCTCGTCGAGGATCGGGCCCTGCTCGATATGCAGCTCGAGGAAGGCGTGCGGCTTCAGCGCGCCGGGCCTGGCCGGACCGAGATAGCCGATGCGCCGCAGCTCATCGCCGACCGAGACGCCGTCCTTGTCGGTGGCGGCATAGGCCTCGTCGAGGCCGACGCCACCGGAGTAGACCAGGCTGCCCATCATGTCGGGCTGGAAGCGTGCGCCCTCCTCGTTGGTGAAGAAGGCGACGGCAATCGGCCGTCGTGTGACGATCTTCGCTTCGTTGAGCGCGCGCACGACTTCAAGGCCCGCCAGCACGCCGTAGTTGCCGTCGTAGCGGCCGCCGGTGCGCACCGTGTCGATGTGGCTGCCGGTCATGATTGGCGCCAGATTTTCCTGGCCGGCGCGCAAGCCCACCACGTTGCCGATGGCGTCGACCCTGACATCGAGGCCCGCCGCCTTCATCCAGCCCACGACCAAATCGCGCCCTGTCTTGTCCTCGTCGGTGAGCGCCAGCCGCGCGCAACCGCCGCCCTCGATGGCGCCGATCCGACCCAGCTCCTCCAGCGCACCCAGCAGGCTCTTGTCGTCGACTCGCAGACCCATTGGTTTCCCCACCCATCGCTTCCCCGGAAGCCGGCTGAATGATAGCGTTCTCTGATCAGGGTGGGTTGAAAATGAATTCCAATCGTTTTCGCATTTTGGCCTGCCTGATTCTCAGCCCCTTGTTTTTCTGGACCGTCTGCGACCGGGCCGCGGCAGAAGTGATAGCGGTGCCCTCCGGGAACCCGGGCGCCTCGCCCACGCTCACGCTGTATTGGCAGGGCGCGGGATCGAGGGCGGTGCTCATCCTCATTCCAGGCGGCGAGGGACAGCTCAATCTGAGGGCCGGCCAGCTCGATGTCGGAAATCAGTTTTACCAGACGCTAAAGCGATTGAGCCAAGGCTCGAACCCGAGGGAAATCCTCGACGTGGTTCTTTTTGACAGTCCGGAACGCTTGGCAAATGCAAAGTCCTATCCAACGTCGCGAGCGACGACAGATCATTTGTCTCGAATTGGCGACGTCATACGGTTCTACCGGGAGACGACCGGAAAACCCATCTGGCTGATGGGGCATAGCAACGGAGCCGTGAGCGTCACTGAATACGTTCGGTATGCCCGCAAGCTCGGTCAAAACAATGCTATCGCCGGGTTGATTGTGAGCGGGCCTCGCGACGTTGCCTATTTCGATACGGCTCCGCTCGATCTCCCGATTCTGTTCATGGTTCATCGAAAGGACGGCTGTCCAGCGACCGACCAGACTGGGCCGAGCGGCAATTTTAAAAAAGTGCAGAGCCTCGATAGGGCCCAGACGTCATTTGTCTACATCGAAACCGGCAGTCCTGAGGCCACCTCGCCCTGCTCCTCCGGCTACCACATGTACAATGGTGCGACCCAGGAAGTGGTAACGACCCTCCGGACCTTCATCGTTCCATTCCTTCAATGAAACCAGAAGCTTAGGCGCCGCGCGCCGGTTGACTGAAATATCACGTCGCCTTGATCCAGATTGCCTTGCACGGGCGTGCTGTGAAGGTCACTTACTAGGTCGCAATGCAGCGTTTCCTTAGCCTTCTGTTCGCCCTGCTGGTCGCCGGACCGGCCTTCGCCCAGTCTGTGGTGACGACCGACAACGTGCGCGCCGAGCTGATCTCGGAGGCCGCCGCCGTGAAACCGGGCGAGCCGTTCTGGGTGGCGCTGCGCCAGACCATTCGGCCGCATTGGCACACCTACTGGAAGAACCCGGGCGACTCAGGCCTGCCGACCGAAATCGCCTGGAAGCTGCCGGATGGTGTGAAGGCCGACGCCATCGTCTGGCCGACGCCGACGCTGATCAGCGTGGGCGGCGGCGTCATCAATTACGGCTTCAATGACGACATCCTGCTGATGGTCAGGATCACGCCGCCGGCCGGGCTTGCCGGAGACGCGCTGCCCGGCGCGGCCCTTACACTTGCCGCCGAGGCCAATTGGCTGGTGTGCGACGATGTCTGCATCCCCGAAGAGGGCAAGTTTACGCTGAGCCTGCCGATCGGCGCCGCCGCCAAGCCCGCCGATGCGGCAATCCGCGCGCTGTTCGACAAGGCGCGCCGTTCGGTGCCAATGGAAAGCCCGTGGCCGGCGCGCTTCGGCGTCGCTAAGTCCGGCGATCCAACGCTGGTCGTCGAGGCCAAGGGGTTGAAGCCCGAGACCATCCGCGACGTCTATTTCTTCCCGGCCGAATGGGGCGCGGTCGCCAGCATGGCCAAGCAGACGGCCACCGTCACCGCCGATGGCATTCGCGTGCCTCTGAGGAAGGGCGACGCCAAAGGTGCGCCGCCGCCGACGCTCGCCGGCACGCTGGTGCTGACCGAGAAGACCGGCGACGGCGAACATCGTCAGGCGTTCGACATTACAGCCAAGCTCGACCCTGCCTTCGTGCCGCCCTCGTCGCTCGCTGCGATTGGCGAGCGCGAGCAACTGTCGTTCATCGAGGCGCTGCTGTTCGCGCTGCTGGGCGGGCTGATCCTGAACCTGATGCCCTGCGTCTTCCCGGTGCTCGCCATGAAGGCCGCCTCCTTCGCGCGCCTGGCCGGCGAGGCCAGGAGCGAGATGCGCCGCGACGGGCTCGTCTACACCGCAGGCGTGCTGGTCTCCTTCGCCGCCATGGCCGCCCTCGTCATGGCGATCCGCGCTTCCGTCGGCGAGGTGAGCTGGGGCTTCCAGTTCCAGTCGCCGATCTTCTCGCTGCTGGTGGCCTATCTCTTCTTCGTGGTCGGCCTCAATCTTTCCGGCATGTTCGAGATCGGCGGTCGCTTCACGGGCGTCGGCCAGGGGCTGGCGGCACGCCACGGCGTGTCGGGCTCGTTCTTCACCGGCGTGCTGGCCGTCGTCGTGGCCACGCCCTGCACCGCGCCCTTCATGGCGGCGGCCCTGGGCTTTGCTCTCAGCCAGCCCGCGCCGCAGACCGTGGCGGTGCTGCTCGCCATGGGGCTGGGCCTCGCCTCACCGTACCTCGCGCTCTCCATGACGCCCGCGCTGCAGCGGCTGATGCCACGGCCCGGCGCCTGGATGGACCGGCTGCGCCAGTTCCTCGCCTTCCCGATGTATGCCTCGGCCGTCTGGATGATCTGGGTGCTGACCCAGCAGACCGGCACCGACGGCATGATCTATGCGCTGGGCGGCATGATCCTGATCGCCTTCGCGATCTGGGTGCTGTGCATCGCCACCGCCGCATCCTTCACCTCGTGGCTGCGCCGCGGGTTGGCCGCCGCCGCCGTCCTGCTGGCCTTCGCCGCCGTGCTGAAGCTCGACGACGGACCGGCCGCCGCGTCAGCCGCGGGCGGCCCGTCGGCTGGCGTCAACTTCGACGGCTGGGAGCACTTCTCGCGGGCGCGCATGACCGAGGCGGTTGCAGCCGGCAAGCCGGTGTTCGTCGATTTCACGGCGGCCTGGTGCATCACCTGCCTGGTGAACGAACGTGTGGCGCTGGAGACGGTCGGCACGCGTCGTGCCTTCGAGCAGACCGGCACGGTGAAGCTCAAGGGCGACTGGACCAACCGCGATCCCGAGATCACCGCCCTGCTGAAGGAACTGGGCCGGGCCGGCGTTCCGCTCTATCTTTTCTGGGCCCCGGGCGCCGAGCGTCCCAAGATCCTGCCGCAGATTCTCACCGAGGCGACCATCCTCTCGGAATTGTCGTCGATCCAGCAAGCCAAGCGTTAGGAGACGAAGATGTCGAACCTTATCGTTGCGCGTCGTTCCCTGCTGTTGGGCAGCGCCGCTTTGGCGCTCACACCCACCGTCGTCTCGGCTGCCTCCGACCTCGGCAAGCCAGCGCCGCTGTTCACCGCCACCGACAGCAACGGCAAGGACTGGTCGCTGGCCGATCTCAAGGGCAAGGTGGTCGTGATCGAGACCACCAATCACGACTGTCCCTACGTCATCAAGCACTACCGATCCGGCAACATGCAGGCCCAGCAGCGCGACGCTGCCGCCAAGGGCGTGGTGTGGCTGACCTCGGCCTCGTCGGCGCCGGGCCAAGAAGGGTTCGTGACGGCCGCGCAGGCCAACGAGCTGACCAAGAGCCGCAACGCCGCGCCCGCGGCCGTCCTGCTCGACCCACTGAGCAAGATCGCGCGCGCCTACGGCGCCACCGTCACGCCGCACATGTACATCGTCGCTGCCTCTGGCATGCTGGTCTACAAGGGCGGCATCGATTCGATCCCGTCGTCCAGCACGAGCGACATCCCCAAGGCCAAGCAATATGTCCGCCTGGCGCTCGACCAGGTGCTGGCCGGCAAGCCGGTCGCCGAAGCCTCGACCCGGCCCTACGGCTGCAGCCTGAAGTACGGTCGCAACTCGGCCTAGGCGGCTGCGGGCAAAGCCGCGTTGGCGGGCTGCCGTTCTTCTCAGGCCGCCTTCGCCTTGAGCGACACCGACACCCGACGACCGAGAGCGGCGGCGATGATCACCAGCGCGTCCAGCGAGAAGCGCGAAATGCGCTCGTGCAACAGGTCGTTGGCGCGCGGCTGCGAAATGCCACAACGGCGCGCCGCCTCGGTCTGGGTCCAGCCGTTCGCCTTGATGATGCGCACGATCTGGCGCATCAACTCGGCGCGTGCCCGCAGGCTTGCGGCCTGCTCGGGGCTGTCAGCGAGGGCGTCCCACACGCTGGCAAAAGTCTCCGTCCTGCGCTTCATCGTCCGATCTCCGTAGTGACCGCGGCCAGCCGTTGCCGAGCCAGTTCAATGTCCCGCTTCGAGGTAGCCTGTCGCTTCTTTTGGAACGCATGCAGGACATAAACAGCCGCGCCGCGCCGTGTAGACCACGCGAAAGGTTCCTGCCGCATCCCATATCCGTAGTTCCTCAACGCCCCGGCCAATTGCCAGCATGGGTTTAAAGTCATCTGGCGCTTCCCCGCGCTGCACCTTTTCCAGTTGGTAACCTGCATCGTGCCGTGCCGCTTCAGGGAAACGGCGAATGCAGGCAAGCGAGTCGCCAAGAAAGCGTATCGGCTTCACGACCTCATTATACTGGTAACGATATAATCCGGCAACCGCACTAAAGGTCGAACTCGACGAACACCGGCCAGTGATCGGAGCCCTTGCTGGCATAATCGATCCAGGCGCGTTTTACCTTGGGCGCGAGATCGGACGTCACGAAGACGTGGTCGATGCGGCCTTCGCGCGGGAAGCTGTCGACGTCTTCCTCGGTGTTGCCGGCGGCATGCCAGGCGTCGGCCAGAGCCGCGCCAACCAGCGGATACTCCGGATGCTTGGGTGTGAAATTGAAATCGCCGGCGACGATCGCCGATCCGGGCACCGGTAGTGCTGCCTCCTGGACCATGAAGGTCTCTGGCCCCGTCGCATCCCAGGTGGCGCCGGTCGTGGCGGCATTGCCGACCGCCGCCATCAGCGCCGCGACCTGCGGCAGGCGCTGGGCAGCGCCGATGTGACTGAGATGCGTGCAATAGATGCACAGCGGCCCTGACGGGACGGCGACCACGGCCTCGATGTAACCGCGCTGCAGGTCGAAGCGATCCGTCATCCGCGTCTTGGGCAGCATAACACCGCGCGACCACAGGATCGGCCAGCGCGAGACGATGGCGTTGCCGAAGCTGCGCCGGCGATTGGCGATGCGGCCGCCGGCATCGATCGTGCTGGCGTCGGCCTCCATCGGACCGTGAAAACGGAAATAGCGGTTGAGTCGCTGGCTGATCTCCGCGGTCTGGTCGGCGTAGCCGTTCTGCGGCCAGCCGCGCACGGTTTCCTGGAGACAGACGATGTCGGCTTCGGCCACCGCGTCGGCGATGCGCGCGGTGTCGTACGCGCCATCGGCGCCGACGCCGTAATGGATGTTGTAGGTGCCGAAAAGCATCGGAGCCCTAGGCCGGACGCTCCAGGGGGGCCCATTTCTCCGGGTGAAGCTCGACATACTCGATCCACGGCCCGGTCTCGGAAAATCCTTGGTCGAGATGGCCGACGTCGCTCACCCAATAGCCGAACGTGCGGCGGTTAGCGTCGAAGCGCCAGACGCCGACCACGATCTCCCGCGCGACCTCGCCGGAAAGGCGCGGGCAGAAGAGCAGGACGGGCACTTCGTCCTTGGGAGCGGTCTCCATCGGCTGCCATCCGGCGGCTGCCGCCGGGCGGCGAAGCCGGTCGATCTCGGCCGCCGCCCGCCAGCGGAGGTCGCGGCCGAGCACGGCAAGCTCCTCCCGCGTCGGACCTTCCGGCCGCGCCGCTATCCCGCAATGCGCCAGGCACTGGGCGCGCAACTCGTCAGCAATGTCGTCGTCAGTCATACGAATATCGCCTGCCTCTCTGAAGCCGATAGGATACCCTAACGGAAAGGCCGACGAAGCCATGCTGATCCGGGGGGACGTCCACCATGCGCGTGAGAACATTCGGGCTGGGGCTCGCGCTCCTCGTCTGCGGATGCGACACGATCGACTCGGTGACCCAGGTCTTCACCGGTTCGTCTGCCCCGCCGCCCGCTGCGGCTGCCGCTCCAGTCCCGGCCCCCGCCCAGGCCGCGACGCCAGTCAGGCCGCCGGCTCCGGCAGCGCCGCCGCCCGCGCCGCTTGCAGTCGCCAACACGGGCGCCTTCGCGTCGGGGTTCGATTGCAACGACGGCAACTGGTGCCTGAGCGTCTCCCCCAACGGCGACGTCTCGATCGGCAATCCCAACGGCGGCGACGCCAAGATGCGCTTAGCGGCCCGGAACGTGCTGGCCGGCCAGCCCAACCGCCAGCCGCGCAGCTTTGTCGTGAAATGCGTGCCGGCCGACCTGCTGCCGCAAGACAGCCATATCTGTCGCGCCATCGACAGCTACGGCAACATCTATGGCGGCAGCGTCCGCAATCCGGCCGCGCCGTCCTTCTTCAAGCGGCTGACCGAGTGGGCGGATCCCTCCGCGCCGGGCGTCGCTCAGCTTGTCCCGGGCTTCGACTGCAACGACGCCACCTGGTGTCTCGGCGTGGCACCGAACGGCGACGTCTATCTCGGCAACGCCAACGGCTATGAGGGCGGCATGCGGCCAACCGGCAAGAACGTGCTGGCCGGCCAGGCCAACCGGCAGCCGCGCAGCTTCACCATCAGATGCGTGGCGTCCGGCACGCTGGAGGACGCCTTCGTCTGCCGAGGCAGCGACAGTCTGGGCAACGTCTATGCCGGCAACTCGCGCAGCCCGGCCAATCCGAATTTCTTCAAGCTGCGGTAGCCAATCCGCTTTCCCAGCGCATCAAGCGCCGGCCAGGCGCTTGCCGGTCTGCGAGTCGAACAGGTGCAGCCGCGCCGGATCGGCCGCATAGCGCCGCTTCTCGCCGGGCTTGGCGAGCACGTGGCCGGGCTGGCGGACCGTCACCAGCTCGTTGGCCTCGCCGAAGCGGCCGTGCAGTAGGGTGTCGGCGCCCAGCGGCTCGGCCAGTTCGATGGTGAGTTCGAGCGAGCCTGCCGGCACCGGCACCAGGTGTTCCGGCCGGATTCCCAGCGCCACCGGCGTGCCGTCTGCCGCCCCGGCCGCGCGGGGCAGCGCCAGGGTCACGCGCTTGGCGCCGGTGGCCGCAAGATCGACGCCGCGGCCGCCGCCGACCACCTTGGCGGCGAGGAAATTCATCGACGGCGAGCCGATGAAGCCCGCCACGAACACCGAGGCCGGCTTGTCGTAGACGTCCATCGGCGTGCCGATCTGGTCGGCGACACCGGCATTCATGACGATCAGCCGGTCGGCCAAGGTCATCGCCTCAACCTGGTCGTGGGTGACGTAGATCGAGGTGACGGCCAGCTCGCGCTGCAGGCGCTTGATCTCGAGCCGCATCTGCACGCGCAACTTGGCGTCGAGGTTGCTGAGCGGCTCGTCGAACAAAAACACCGCAGGTTCGCGCACGATGGCGCGGCCCATGGCGACCCGCTGGCGCTGGCCGCCCGAGAGCTGGCGTGGCAGGCGATCGAGCAGCTTCTCCAGCTCCAGCGTCTTGGCAGCCTTGCGCACGCGGGCGTCGATGTCTTCCTTGGAGCGCTTCTGGATCTTCAGCCCATAGGCCATGTTGTTGTACACGGTCATGTGCGGATAGAGCGCNNAACACCATGGCGATGTCGCGGTCCTTGGGCTCCAGGTTGTTGACCACGCGGTCGCCGATCGAGACCTGGCCGCCGGTGATCCTCTCCAGCCCGGCCACCATGCGCAACAGGGTGGACTTGCCGCAGCCGGAAGGCCCGACGATGACGATGAACTCGCCGTCGGCGATGTCGATATCGACACCGTGAATGACGGCGAGCTTGTCGTAGGTCTTCTTGACGCCGCGCAGATGGACGACGGCCATGCTACTTCTCCGTCTCGACGAGGCCGCGCACGAATTGGCGCTGCATGACAACGACGACCAATACCGGCGGCAGCATGGTGAGCAGAGCCATTGCCATCAAGAGGTTCCAGCTCGGCACGGTGTCGACCACGGTGGCCTGGCGCGAGACCGCCATGACGGCGGTGTAGAAGCTCTGCTTGGTGGTAACCAGCAGTGGCCAGAGATACTGATTCCAACCATAGATGAACTGGATCACGAACAGGGCGGCGATCGAGGTCCGGCTCATCGGCAGCAGGATGTCCCAGAAGAAACGCATTGGCGAGGCACCGTCGACACGCGCAGCCTCGGCAAGCTCGTCGGGGACGCTCAAGAAAAACTGGCGGAACAGGAAGGTGGCGGTGGCCGAGGCGATGATCGGGATGATCAGGCCGGAGTAGGAATCGAGCATGCCGAGGCTGGCGACCACGCCGTAGGTCGGCACGATGCGCACTTCCACAGGAAGCATCAAGGTGACGAAGATCGCCCAGAAGAAGATCATGCGCAGCGGAAAGCGGAAATAGACGATGGCGAAGGCGGAGATGATCGAGATGGCGATCTTCCCGAGCGCCACACCCAGCGCCATGATCAGGCTATTGGTCAGCGTCATAAACAACGGGATACCACCAGAACCTTGATTGTAGCCCGAGCTCAAGACCTCGCGGTAGTTCTCGAGCAGGTGTTTGCCGGGCAGCAGCGGTATCGGTGAGCGCAGCATGGTGGCCTGGTCGTGCGTAGACGCGACGAAGGTCATCCATATCGGAAAAGCAATCACAACCAGGCCCACGACGAGTACGAAGTGGCTGAGGAACGTCACGAAGGGCCGATTCTCGACCATCAATAGTGCACCCGTCGTTCGATGAAGCGGAACTGCACGATGGTCAGCAGAACGACCACGATCATCAGTATCACCGACTGGGCCGACGAGCCGCCGAGATCCTGGCCGCGAAAGCCATCATTGTAGACTTTGTACACCAGGATGCTGGTGGCCTGGCCCGGCCCGCCCTTGGTGAGCGCATCGACCACGCCGAAAGTGCCGAAGAAGGCGTAGAGGACATTGATGACCAGCAGGAAAAAGCCGGTCGGAGAGAGCAGCGGGAACATGATGTCCCAGAAGCGCCGGCCCGGCCCCGCACCGTCGATGGCGGCAGCTTCGATCAGCGATTTCGGGATCGACTGCAGGCCGGCGAGGAAGAACAGGAAGTTGTAGCTGAGCTGGTTCCACACCGCCGCAATCACGATCAGCAGGAGCGCTTGGTTACCGTTGATCACGTAGTTGAACTCGATACCGATGCCGGCCAGCATCCACGCCACGATGCCGATCGAGGGATTGAACAGGAAGCCCCACAGGACGCCCGCCACGGCAGGGGCCACGGCATAGGGCCACACCAAGAAGGTCTTGTAGACGGTAGCGCCGCGGATCACTCGGTCGGCCATGACCGCCAGCAGCAGGGATACCGCGAGCCCGATCGAGGCGACCAGCGCGCTGAACACCAGCGTAAGCCGCACCGAGGCGAAGTAGGCATCGTCGTGGAGCAGGGCGGCAAAGTTGTCGAACCAGACGAATTTGGTGTTGCCGCCGAACGCGTCCTCGATCAGCAGCGACTGCCAGATCGCCTGACCGGACGGCCAGAAGAAGAATACCAGAGTGATGACGATCTGCGGCGCTACCAGGAGGTAGGGCAGCCAACGCTCGTTGAAGGTGACGCGCTTTTCCATGCGGAGCTGCCTACGGCCTCTTCAGGCTCCTCTCCCCCGCTAGGGGGAGAGGTTGGGTGAGGTGATTACGCACAATCATCGGAGCCCCCTCACCTAGCCTCTCCCCCTAGCGGGGGAGAGGAACATGATCGGAGACGACGCCACTTACTTGTTGGCGGCGTCGAACTTGCGCAGCAGCTCATTGCCGCGCTTCACCGCCTCGTCGAGCGCGGTCTTGGCGTCTTTCTTGCCCGTCCACACCGCCTCGAGCTCCTCGTCTTCGACGTCGCGGATCTGGATGAAGTTGCCGATGCGCAGGCCCTTGGAGTTTTCGGTCGGCGGGTTGAGCGTGAGCTCCTTCACCGCAATGTCGCGTCCGGGATTCTTCTTGTAGAAGCCCGACTTCTCGGTGAGCTCGGCGGCCGCTACGGTCACTGGCACGTAGCCGGTCTGCTGGTGCCACTTGGCCTGAACCTCGGGGCTCGAGATGAACGTCAGGAACTTGGCGACGCCCTTGTATTCTTCTTTTGGATGGCCCTGCAGCACCCACAAGGTGGCGCCGCCGATGATCGAGTTCTGCGGTTGGGCCTTGACCTCGGGCGAGTAAGGCATCATCGCGATGCCGACCTTTTCAGGGGTGAGCGAGGCGAAGAGCTGTGAGGCCGTACCAGTCGAGCCGAGCTCCATGCCGCAATCTCCCGAGGCCATCAGCCCCGACGGCTTGCCTTCGCGGCCGCCATAGACGAAGCGCTTGTCCTTCGCCCAGTCGGCCAGCATGGAAATCAGCTTTATGCGCGGCTCGTCGTTGAACTTGAGTTCGATGTCGGTACCGCCGAAGCCGTTGGCCTTGGTAGCGAACGGCAGGTTGTGCCAAGCGCCGTAGTTTTCGAGCAGAATCCAGGTCTGCCATTCGACGGCAATGCCGCACTTGGCACCCGAGCCGACCAGTTTCTTGGCCGCTTCGCCCACTTCGGCCCAGGTCTTGGGCGGCGTGTTGGGATCGAGCCCGGCCTTCTGGAACAGCTCCTTGTTCCAGTAGAACACCGGGGTCGAGGAATTGAACGGCATCGAGAGCAGCTTGCCGTCAGTCGTCGAGTAGTAGCCGTAGACCGGACCGATGAACGCCTTGGGATCGAACGGCTCCTTGGTGTCGGCCATCAGCTGATAGACCGGATAGACCGCACCCTTGGCCGCCATCATGGTGGCGGTGCCGACCTCGAAGACCTGCACGATGTGCGGCCCCTGCTTGGCGCGGAAGGCCGCGACCGCGGCGGTCAACGTCTCCGGGTAAGAACCCTTGAAGACCGCGTTGACCTTGTATTCGTTTTGCGACTTGTTGAATTCGTCAGTGAGCGCTGCAACGGTTTCACCCAGCTTGCCGCCCATGGCGTGCCACCACTGGATCTCGGTTTGCGCAGCAGCGCCGTGGGCGCTCGCCAGAGTGGCGATGGCGGCGACGGACGACAGCAGAATGCGTGACATGCGATAGTACCTCCCTATGAAGCCCCGCCGATGTATCGGCGGGCGCCAAGACTGCGATGTGGCTTTTTTATTTCAGTCCGATGACAGTCCATCAAGACTGTCCCCCGAACGCAACCCCCTAATTGGCCTAATTGAGCGCAGCCAGGATCACATCCGGCACGTCGGTGATGACGCAGTCGGCGCCTATTGCGACCAGGGCCTTGGCCACGTCGCCGTCGTTGATGGTGTAGACGGCGAGCGCATAGCCCGCTTTCTTGATCTCGGCAGCCCGGGCGGCCGTGAGTTTGCTGCCGTCGGTGTTGACACCCACGGCACCCACTTCTTCGCTTCGCTCCCGCCAATTCTGCTCGATCTCGCGCAACAGGATCGCCCGAGCGAATTCCGGGGCGGCCTCCTGGGCGGCAACCAGCGATGCACGTTTGAAGCTCGACAGCAGCGGCGGCGGCAGCGACGCCGGCCAGCAGCGCCGTAAGGTCGCCACCGTCCTGCGCGTCGTCTCGACCTCGCGGCCTTCGCAGGGCTTGATCTCGACGTTGCAGCCCAGTCCCAGCTCACGGAAGCAGGCGATGGCCTGCTCGAAGGTCGGCACGTCGGCCGGCAGCTCGGCGCTCCGCGTCTCGGCCACTAGCCGGTCGACGCCGGTCGTACGCTTGAACGAAGGGTCATGCATCAGGATGGGAACGCCATCGGCCGTCAGCTTGACGTCGATCTCGACCCACGAGGCGCCGCGCCGCCTGGCCTCGCGGAACGAGGTCAGGGTGTTTTCCGGGGCATAGGCCATGGCGCCACGGTGGCCGATGACTTTAGGCAGTTGCAGCATTCACCAATCCAACGCTTACTCAGGTCGCGCAAATAGACGAATGACCCACCCCATGTCGACCTTTCCCGATCAATTTCGTCTCGATGGCCGGACCGCCTTGGTCACCGGCTCGGCCCGCGGCCTGGGCTGGGAGATGATCCAGGCCCTGGCTCAGGCCGGCGCCCGGGTCCTGCTGCACGGCCGGTCGGTCGAACAGGTGCGCCCACGGCTCGACACGCTGCGCCGGGCGGGCTTCGCCGCCGATGCGCTGGGCTTCGAGATGGCCGACCGCGCCGCGATGCGGGCCGAGATCGCCAAGGCAGGCCCGATCGATATCCTGATCCACAATGTCGGTGAGCGCGACCGCCGCCCCTTCGCCGAGATCGAGCCCGAGGCCTTCGCCCGCCTGATCGATGTCGACCTGGTTGCGGCCCATGCGCTGATCAAGCTGGTGGTGCCGGGCATGATCGAACGGGGCTGGGGTCGGCTGATCCTGGTCACCTCGATCGTGGCCGACCTCGCCGTGCCTGGCGCCAGCTCCTACACCGCGGCCAAAGGCGGCCTGTCGGCGCTGGCCCGCGCGCTGGCGGCCGAGCTCGGGGCCAAGGGCATCACCTCGAACGCGCTGTCGCCCGGCTTCTTCGCCACCGAGACCAACGCCAAGCTTATCGCCTCGCCGCATGGCGAGGCGCAGCGCGAGCGCTGTCCCGCCAAGCGCTGGGCCGATCCGTCAGAGATCGCCGGCGCGGCGCTGTTCCTCGCCTCGCCGGCAGCATCCTATGTCAATGGCCACACGCTCACCGTCGACGGCGGCGTGTCGGCAACCTACCTGGCGTGATGGGCGGCTTCGAGTCGACCAAGGACGCGCTCTCGCAGGGCATCGTTGCAGCGATCCTGTTCGGGGTATTCGCCCTGCTGGCGATCGACCGCATCCATCGCGTGCTGATCCCCATCGGCGCGGTGGCGCTGATCTGGGCGATTTCCTATTTGACGCCCCTCAGGCTCATTTCCTTCGAGGCGTCCAAGGACGCCGTCGACCTCAACGTCATCCTGCTGCTGTTCGCCATGATGGCGCTGGTTGGCGTACTCAAGACCACCAACGTCTTTCCGTGGGCGGTCGATCGGCTGCTCGAACGCTCGCGTGGCAACCCGAGCCGGGCGGCCAGCCTGATCATCTGGTTCACCGGCGTGCTCTCGGCGGCCCTCGACAATGTCACGACGGTGATCTTCGCCTACCCGATGGCGTCGGAGATGGCGCGGCGGCTCAGGATCAACCCTTCGGCCTTCTTCCTGCCCATGGTGATGGCGGCCAACATCGGCGGCACGGCGACGCTGATCGGCGATCCGCCCAACGTGCTGATCGGCACCGANNACTATCCCGCCGACATCGGGCGCGATGCCGATCGCGACCATCCGGCCGTCGCCACGTCGACCGGCGCTGAGTTGACGAACCTGCCGCTGCTGCGTGTCACCTGCTGGATCTCGGCGCTGATCCTGCTGGGCTTTGCCACCTATACATTTACCGGCATGCCCGTCTCGGTGCCGGCGGTGATCGGCATCGCCGGCATCCTGTTCGCGCAGGACTACTACTATCTCAAGGAACACCAACCGACGCCCGAGGAGCGTCAGCACGGCGTGCTCGTCGTGCTGGAAAAGGACGTCGAATGGCCGACCCTGGCCTTCTTCCTCTTCCTGTTCATCCTAGTCGGCGCCTCGGTGCAGACGGGCCTCATCGAGTCGCTCGCCCTGGCGCTGGGCTGGCTGATCGACGGCATCTCGGGCGGGTTCGGGCTGTCGCCGCGCGCCACCGTGCTGGTGGCTGCGTTGCTCGTACTTTGGGTTTCGGGCTTCCTGTCGGCCTTCATCAACAACATCCCCTACGCCGCCGTCACCATTCCGTTGATCGCCACCCTGCTGGACCGCCTCCATGCCGGGCCCGACGGCCAGATCCTGTGGTGGTCGCTGGCGCTGGGCACCTGCCTGGGCGGCAACGGCACCCTGATCGGCGCCTCGGCCAATGTGGCGGTGACGGGACTGGCGGAGAAAGACGGCAAGCGGATCTCGTTCAACGAGTTCACCGCCTACGGCGCTCGCGTGACGATGATCACGCTGGTGATGTCATCGGCCTATCTGGCGATGTGGCTCTACATCGGCTCGACGACCGTGAACGTCGCGGGCGCGGCGATCCTGATCGCGCTGTTTGCCGCTCAACGCTTCCTGAAGAGCAGCGCATCGAGCGAGTAAGGCCCCGGTCCGCGCACCAGGATGAACACCAGGATGGCGAACCACAGCACGTGCGAGGGATAGTCGACCGGATAGACCAGCAACTGGATGGTGAGCGTCATGGCGATCAGCGGCAGGGTGGCGAGCCGCGTGAAGAGGCCGGCCAGAATCAGGCAGGGCGCGCCCAGTTCGATGGCCGTCGCCAGGTAGGCCGCGATCCCAGGCGGCAGGATCGGCAGCTTGTACTCGTCGCGGAACAGGCCGATCGCCATGTCCATGTTGGCGGCCTTGAGGTTGCCCGAGCGCCAGAACACCCAGAAGATGGCGAAGCGCATCAAGAGCTGCAGCAAGGCTTGCGGAAAAGCATCAAGCCGCGCCCGCCACGTGTCGAACAAACCCCACTATCGATCTCCCCCGCGTTTCATCCTCTATACGGGCAAAGGCGGGACGAAGATGTCAAACTCAGTCACGCCCGCGTGACCAGTCACGCCGGCGTGACACAGGAGCGGTGCCGACAGAAACATCTACGGCTTGACCTGCACCGCGAGCCAGGCGCGCGCATCAGCCTCCTTCTTGAACATCTCGGCAGGCCGTTTTGACGGCGAGATGTTGACGAAGCGCCCGAAGGCGGTTCGCACTGCATCGCCCTGCGCCACGACGGCCAGCGGCCCGCTCTCGAGAGTGGCGGTATAGGCACTGAGCCGCGCCCCCATCAGCAGCACGTCATCATCGTTGTACTTGGGCTCGGCGAGCGTCGCGTCGAACAGCTTGGCGTAGGGCATGGCGTCGGTCACCACGATCGCGTCGAAATGGTCCTCCAACTTCTGCCGCGTGACCGATCCCTCGGCCACGATGTGCACGAGCTTCTGCGCGTGAAGGATCTCCCACCGCAACGGCACTGCTGGCCCCCTGAAGACCAGTTCAGGCTAGCATGGCGGGCTTGTTAGTCAGCTAGCGAGATGGGATTCTGGCAGTGCAGCTGCAATTGCCGAGCGAGCTCTTGTCGTCGCCGACGCGATGATCGAATGAAAGTGGTCACACCACCCGGAAGTTCTTGAACTTTCGTAGGCCGTAAAAGAGCCAGTGTTTTCAACGTTTCAGAGCGCACCAAACGTCAAAATCGACCTACGCAAAACCTGTGCTCTAGCAAAACGAAGCTAAGACCTCGGCGAAACCTAGCTGCGGAAGAGCGGCCTCCGTCCCGACGACGCGCGCTGAGCTGGCAGCGCCGGCGCACTGGATTGGCTTTGCGGTGCCTGCTTATCACTCCCCTCTGGCTTCGCTTGCTCTGGCTTTTCCTGCTCGGATCGGTCGTTCGTATTCGGAAGCCTCCCGTTGTCGGTCATGGTACCTCCTCTTGCCTCAACCACTTGATCGTCACTGGCCCGAGCTTGGCAGCAGCATCTGTGCAGAGCTTGCGATGGGTGGCGCCTCAGGCGCGCCTTCCGTTTGTGCCAGCGGTTGAGGAAACGCGATGATCGATTGGGCGCTCAGCATCAAGGCCATGATGATCATGTTGATGACGATAAAACGTATGAAGGCTTGAGAACCGGCCGCTGCACCGGTGCCGAGTAGCGCTCCGCGCGCCAAACCTTTCGCACTAACCCGTCGTGGCAAGAGCGCGATCAAGCGAGCAGCAATCGCGCCTGGATCTCGGTGGGCTGAAGGCCCGTCGGGGAGTGCCCCAATTAATGAGGTCAATCTTTCAAGCGCACCTTCGCCCGGCAGCTGAGCCAGGCTGGCGGCCTCCTGCCAAGGGTCGATGTTCAGTCGCGCCAGTGCCGAGAGCACACTGAGCAGCATTCCGTTTTTGTCGTCACCAATCGGCGCGAATAGGAAGTCGTCGAACTCCGATCCGAGCTGAGGAACCGAAACAGAATGCGTCATTTCAACAACCCAATCTCACGACGTTTGCCGTTTCTATTCGTAGAAATATTCCAGAAGTCTCGCTCTAGGCTCCACTAGCCGATGCCGTCTGCCTACAACGTGAACTCGAAGAAATAGGAACCAGGATTGTTGTTGGGCCGATCAGAGGGCGCGGGCTGTCCCACACCCCGGAGCGCTCAGTTGCTGTAATTGAACTCCGGAAGGCCCTTCAGCGACTCCTTGGTAGCGCCGACGAGGACCATCTTGTTGTCGCGCACCTGGAGTGAATTGTAGGGCACCACAACGTATTTGGTGCCCATGCCCAGGAAACCGCCGACAGAAAGTACTGCGAAGGGTACTTTGTCGCTCGGTGTAACGATCAGATCGTCGATCGTTCCAACCGTCTCGTTGGCTTCGTTAATGACGGAGCTGCCCACAACCTTCGACGTCCGGTAACCGGTTGCCAGCGATGTTGGGTCGACCTTCATAATGGACATCGTCTGTGGCGTGCCTTGTGAGAAGGCCGGGCCGCCTAGTACGGTCGCGACGACGACGGCGCCGGCGCCGGTAAGAAGTGCAATCGAGCGTGCCATCCTAGTTCCTTCCAATTGATCGACGATGAGTTGGGCAAGCGCCAGAAGTCAGAGACGCCCTACTTCTTGAGCGCGTCCTTTAAACCGCCGATGGCGTTCTGAATCTTGCCTTCGACCTTGTCGCTCTTGCCGTCGGCCACCAATTTTCTGTCACCGAGCGCCTTGCCGGCCGCTTCCTTGACGGCACCTTTGGCCTGCTTGGCCGCGCCGTCGATACGATCTTTGTCCATGTCGCGAAGCTCCATCGGATGAAAAAGACGTTGCTCGACCTCGAGCTGGCGAGCTAGGCGTGAACGCTGGCGAACGGCGAATGTTCCTGGGAGCTTGCAGGCGTTGCTTGCACAAGGCAGCCGCTTTCAGCGCCGCAACCGTTCACTCACTCTGCCCATGAGAAAGAGCCGATCGCGACATGCGGCAAGACGCGTATGAGTGGCGCGGCAAAATGCCGGCGTCACTTTGCGGTGTCGCTATTGTCGTTCCCGGCCATCGGGCCGATGACATGGAGGATGCCCGTCTTTTCGTACTGCACGACATCTGCCGCCGACATTTTAAATGACGGGCCGCCGGGTCGTTCAAGGGCACACGTCCGAGCGTCGAGCTCGATCATGGAGTAGGCGCCCTGTGAAAGTGTGCTGCCGCCGCCGATCTCCACCCTCCAGCCGGAGGGCAACTCATCGGTGTTTACGCTCGCACGATTGTCGCCCATGAGAGCCTCCCTCGGAGACAGGCAAAACGATAACGCCGTGGGGCGGAATTGGTTTCGTCCGTAGGTCCGCATACGCTTAGTTCAATCACAGCCGTTCGATAATTCCGCCCCTCATAGTCCGGTCGTTCGGTCTGTAGCCCGGCCGGCAATCCTCAAATCGGTCTCCGGTTTCCACGGCATGACTGATGTGATCCAGCGGGATTAGCTTCCAGCGGGCCTTGTTGCCTTCACTTTTGGGGGCCACGGACTTGGTAGGCGCGAAGCAACGTATCGCCACTTAAATTGCGGCCCAACAGATGTGGCTCAACAACGTGATCACCATCGGAGAGCGAGAGCCTGAGGCAGAGACCACCACGGATCGCTTCCTTGATCGTGTAGAAGGACATTAAGCCAAGCAGCACCGTCAAACAGGGCGCCTCTTGGCGTTGTGTTTGCCGAA
>PLYQ01000350.1:0-4321 GCA_003153415.1 Rhodospirillales bacterium
GTGCGGCGATGCTTGTTGAGCCGGCGCGCGGTTTCCGAGACGTTGCGGCCGCATAATTCGGAGTTGCGCTGGATGTGCGCCCAGCGCACGCGGTCGGCCGACATCGGATTGCTGGGCGGCGGCGGCAGTTTGCGACCGTGCGCGGTCAGCGCCTGCTCGATGGCGTCGGCGTCGGCCGGCTTGGCGAGGTAGTCGACAGCGCCTTCCTTCACGGCGGCGACGGCGGTAGCGATGTTACCGTAGCCCGTCAGCACCACGATGCGGATGTCGGGCCGCGCCTGGCGCAGCGGCTGCACCAGCTCGAGCCCGTTGCCGTCGCCCAGCCTGAGGTCGAGCACGGCGAAAGCCGGCGGCCGCACCGTCTGCGCCAGCGCCTCCGCGACCGAGCCGACGGACGTTACGATGAAGCCACGCAACTCGAGCGCCCGCGCAATTCGATTGCGAAACGCCGCGTCGTCGTCGGCGATCAGCAAGGTGCGATCCTTGTTGCTCGTCGTGCCGGCGAGAACGGGCGACACGGGACGATTGGCTCCTGTGTCCTGGGTCATGGCGGCTCCTTCGACATCGGCCGCTATGTAGCCTTGAAGACAGGATTTGGCCAGCGCACGACCACGGCGGCGCCGCCGCCAGAGCTACGATTTCCGAACGTTACGGTGGCGCCGGTGCGCTCCAGTAGCGTTTTGGCGATGAAAACACCCAGCCCCATATGCCCCTCTTCGCCCTGGCGGGTCGAAATGAAGGGCGTGCCGAGCTCGTCGAGCAACGCCTCGGAGAAGCCTGGCCCGTCGTCGGAAACCTCGACCTCGGACCATTCGGTCGTCCAGCGGGTGGCGATATGAACTTCTTCGCGGGCAAACGACACGGCGTTCTGAACAATGTTGCCAACGCCCTGCATGAACTCCGGACTGCGCACCTGGATCGGCGCCGTGTCGGGCACGCCCTCGCCGACCGGATCGGCCTCGAAGACGATGGTGATCTCGTCACGCCGATAGTTCTGTGCGGCCGCCTCGATCAGTGCCGGCAACGGGACCAGCGTATAGGCGTCGGAAACGTCACCCGCCGGATCGACCGACAGGCGCGCGAGAATGGCGCGACAGCGATCGGACTCGGTGGACAGCAGCTCGACATCCTCGCGCAGCGGATCGTCGGTCTCGACCTCGCGCAGCATCTCCTTGGCCACCACGGCGATGGTCGAGAGCGGCGAGCCGAGCTCGTGCGCCGCCGAGGCCGCCAGCGCCCCCAGCGCAGACAGACGCTGCTCGCGGGCGAGGGCCGCCTGCGCGGCGGCCAAAGCATCGACCATCTGCCGCGCTTCCTCGGCCAGCCGCCAGCCATAGAGCGTGATCAGCAAGGTAGTGAGCGTGAGGCCTGCCCAGACGCCCGTCTGATAGATCTCCGGCAGTTCGGGCGGCCGCCCGTTCCATGGCAGCGGCTGATGCATGACGCCCAGCAGGCCGATACTGATGATGGTGAGCAGCGTCAGCGCGATGTTGCTGGCAAGCGACAGAATGGTGGCGCCGATGGCGACCGGCGCCAGCAGCAGGAGCGAGAACGGATTGATCAGGCCGCCGGTGAGATAGAGCAGCACGGCGAGCTGCACGATGTCGAAGGCGAGGAAGATCGTGGCCTCGCGATCGTCGATGCGCGTCGAGGCCGGCCGGCCGAGACTGACGGCGAGGTTGAGCAGCGCCGACAGGGCGATCGTGCCGCCCACCGCCAGCAGCGGCAGGGTGAAGCCCAGTCCCCAGTGAACGACGGCGGCGGTGAACACCTGGCCGATGACGGCGGCCCAACGGATCAGCACCAGGGCGCGCAGACGCACGCCGCCGCGTGGCGGCAGGCTGGGGCTGGGGGCTGTCAGGGCCGCAGGGCCGGACGCGGCGGACGACGAGGCGATCCCGACGCGCGCCGCCATCGCGCTATTCCTCGATCATCAGGTGCTTGCGATGCACCGTAGTGAACAGCGGGATCTTGCGTTGCTTTTTGCGATCGGGCGGTTCCTTCACCAGGCGCCCGATCTCGCCCAGGATCAGGCCAGTGATGGTCGGCAGCGGTAGCTCGCGCGCCTCGTCGAGACGCACCCAGCGGATGTCGCCCATTTCGCTCGAATGGCGGATCTCGCCGCTGGCATCCTCGGCGCGCGCCATGAAGAAGCGGGCGTTGAAGCGGCGCGGCCGGCCGGGCGGCGTGACGGCGCGCGCGATCAGGTCGAGACAGTCGAGCGCGGGGCCGAGGCCCTTGTCGAGAAAGCCGCGCCAGTGTTCGCCGAAATCCTCCTCGGGCGGGCCCGACTTGAACGGCTTGGCTAGCATCAGGCCGGTCTCCTCGAAGGTCTCGCGCACGGCGGCGACAGCAAGCGCGCGGGCACGCAGCGCGGTCGCGGCCTTCTGCAGGCGCGCGTTGACGAACCGATCGAGCGGCGTAGCGACCGGCACCCGGGCATCGGCGCGATCGACGCGCCCTCCTGGGAAGACGTAGCGGTTGGGCATGAAAGCATGCTTGGCGTCGCGGCAGCCCAGCAGCACCTCGGGAATCTTGCCGCGCTGGCGGACCAGGATCAGCGTCGCGGCATCGCGCGGCCGCATATAGGGGTAGTTCTGGTCGATCTTTTCGACCGGCCGTTCGCTGCCAGGCTTCAGCGTCCGGTTCGGCACTGCGTGGTCGTAGCCTTTGTCGGTGCCGCGCACGACGGCGCCGGCCGGTATTGCTCGTTTGCTCATGTGCCGACGATAGACCAGCGGCCCTAGAACGACCAGCCGACCGGCGTGTCGGGGCGAAACACCACGATGCTCTTGTTGCCGCCCGGCACCTCGACCTGCTCTGGTGCATCGAGCGGCCTGGCCTGCAGGGTCACGCGCTCCTCGTTGGCCGGCAGGCCGTAGAAGCGTGGGCCGTTCAGCGAGGCGAAAGCCTCCAGCCGGTCGAGCGCGTTCTCCTCCATGAAGACCTGGGCATAAACCTGCATCGCCACCGGAGCGTTGAAGACGCCGGCGCAGCCACAGGCGCACTCCTTTGTGTCGGCGGTGTGCGGCGCGGTGTCGGTGCCGAGAAAAAAAGATGGATCGCCCGACGTTGCTGCACGTCGCAGAGCGAGACGATGCTCCTCGCGCTTGGCGATCGGCAGGCAGTAGAAGTGCGGACGGATACCGCCCTTGAAGATCGCATTGCGGTTATAACTGAGATGATGCGGCGTGATCGTGCCGGCGATTCGTGATCCGTTTGCCTCGACGAAAGCCACGCCCTCCCGCGTGGTGATGTGTTCGAGAACGACCTTGAGTCCTTGGTGTCGTTTCAGCAGCGGCGTCAGCACCTTGTCGAGAAACACCGCTTCGCGGTCGAAGATATCGACCTCGGGGTCGGTCACCTCACCATGGACGAGGAGCGGCATGGCGGCCTTCTCCATCGCTTCCAGTCCCTTGGCGACACGATCCATCGAGGTGACACCATGCGCCGAATTGGTCGTGGCGTGCGCGGGATAGAGCTTGGCTGCGACCCACACGCCCTGGGCCTTGCCGCGCGCCAACTCGGCCGGCTCGGCACCGTCGGTCAGGTAGCAGGTCATCAGCGGCTCGAACTTCAGCTCGGCCGGAACCGCTCTGCGGATTCGCTCACGATAGGCCGTGGCCTCCGCCACCTTGGTCACCGGAGGCACCAGGTTGGGCATGATGATGGCGCGGGCGAACTGGCGCGCCGTGTGCACAGCGCAGGCCGCCAGCATCGGTCCATCGCGCAGATGGACATGCCAGTCATCGGGGCGGCGGATCGAGAGCGTCGTGGGTATGGACATAGCGTTTTCTACGCTTGCTCCCGGGCGGCCTCCAATGTTGATTGCGTGCATGAATGACCTGAAAGACGCCATCGCCTTCGCCCAGTCGGCCGAATCGCAGTGGCCCACAAGCATGCGCATGCCCGACGGGCAATTCGTGATGACCTACGACTCCGGAGAGAAAGCACCCGACAACGAGATATTAGGTCCGGTGACGCCGCGCGGCGGGCACTCCGGCATCGTCTATCGTGGCGGCAAGCTTTTGGCCGAATGGGGCGACACGGCGCACGCCGACATGACCTTCAGCGTCGCCAAGAGCTATCTCGCCTTGCTGGCCGGCCTGGCGCTGGGCGACGGTCTCGTCAGGAGCCTCGATGACAAGGCCGGCGACTATGCGCTCGATGATGGCTTCAAAAGCGACCAGAACCGCGACGTCACTTGGCGGCACCTGCTCACTCAGACCAGCGAGTGGGCAGGTAGCGTGTTCGGCAAGGAAGACCGCATCGACCATAACCGTGTGGTGGGGCTGGCCGTGGCCGAAGCGCCCAAGGGCAC
>PLYQ01000350.1:4338-17213 GCA_003153415.1 Rhodospirillales bacterium
GGCAAGCCGATGCTCTCCGTGCCGGGCGGTGGTCACTGGGGCGGCGGCATCGTGATCTCGGCGCGCGATCTTGCACTGATGGGCCTGCTGGTCGCACGAGGCGGCGCCTGGGACGGCAAACAGATTCTGCCGAAGGGTTGGACCGAGGAGCTGGTGAAGCCCTGCCCGGTCGCACCGTTCTACGGGCTGATGTGGTGGCTCAACACCGGTAAGCGTCAGTTCGCGGCGGCGTCGGAGAAGAGCTACTTCGCGCTAGGCTGGGGTAGCCATATCGTGTGGATCGATCCCGACCACGATCTCGTCACGGTGCTGCGCTGGATCGATCGCAAGAAGGCGCCGGGTTTCGTCGAACGTTTGCTGGGTGCGTTGAAAACATGAGCCTCGACTATTCTGCCGTCCCGCGCATGCCGGACGGACGCACCGCCGCCGAACATATCGAAGCCGTCGCCGCACAAAGCCGGGCGGTCCGTGTCCCCATGGGTAACGGCGGCACCATGATGTGGCATGTCTGGGGCGAGGGTTCGGGAAAGCCGATCCTGCTCCTGTTCCACGGCGGATCGGGCTCGTGGATCCACTGGATCAGGAATGTCCTGCCGCTGTCGCAACACTACACCGTCTACGCGGCCGACCTGCCGGGGCTGGGTGACAGCGATCCGCCCGACGATGTGCGCGACGTCTGGTCGGTCACACATTGCGTGAAGACGGCGGTCGACGCGCTGCTGCCCAAGGACCAGCCCCTTGCCATCACCGGCTTCTCGTTCGGCGGCATGGTGTCGGGCCATCTCTCGACCCTGATGCANNATGCCGGCCGAGACGCTGGCGGCCGAGTCGCGGCGCAACCTCGAGCTCCTGATGCTGCATGATCCTGCCAAGGCCGACGGCGTGGCGATCTACATGCAGATCCTCAATACCACGCGTGCCAAGACCCGCAGCCGCGACATGGGCATCGCCGGAGCGCTCAGCAACGTCCTGCCGAAAGTGCGCACGCCACTCACCGGCATCTGGGGCGAGTTCGATTCAACCACCTATCCCTACATCCAGGAACGCATCGATCTGTTTCGCGCCATCCAACCGGACTTCGAGATGAACATCATTCCCGTCGCCGGGCATTGGGTGGCCTACGAGGCAGCCGACGTATTCAACCAGAAACTCCTGGAGGTTCTCGGCTCATGAAAACCGAAGTCGCCGAAATCGCCGACAAGGTCTATCGGCTCTCCACCTTCGTGCCGGCCGTCGGGCCGACCGGCTTCACCTTCAACCAGTTCCTGATCGACGCCGACCAGCCGCTGCTGTTCCACTACGGCCAGCGCGCGCTGTTTCCACTGGTGTCGGCAGCGGTCAAGCGCGTGATCCCGCTCGCCAAGCTGCGCTGGACAACCTGCAGCCACGTCGAGGGCGACGAGTCGGGCGCGCTTAACCAGTGGCTGGCCACCGCGCCTAACGCCACGCCGGCGCATGGGCTGGTCGGCTGCAACATCTGGCTGCGCGACATGGCCGACCGCGACCCCAAGGTGCTGAAGAACGATGAGACGATCGATCTTGGCGGCAAGAAAGTGCGCTGGCTCGACACGCCGCATGTACCGCACAACTGGGACGCCGGCCTGATCTACGAGGAGACGACGGGCACGCTGTTCAGCAGCGACCTTTTCACCCAGGCGGGGCCCGCCCCTGTGACGACGACATCCGACATCGTGGCACCGGCCATCGCCACCGAGAAGGTCGTCCCCTTCATGCCGGCGACGCCGCAGGCGGCGCCGACCTTGCGTCGGCTGGCGGCGCTCAAGCCCAAGATCATTGCCCTGATGCACGGCCCGACTTTCATCGGCGACGGCGGCGCAGCGCTGACTGCGCTCGCCGACTACTATGAGGCGCGACGTGCCTAAGGCGCGGCTTTCAATCCGAGCGACGCAAGGTAGCTCCAGCGCACCGTGCTGTTCGCCAGGCGCATACCGTCGAGATACCGCGCCATCGCGCGTGCGATGAGCTCGTCGGATGGCTTGTCGGCGCGCTTGCCGTCGGCATAGGCCACGATCTCGTTCCAACCGTCGGGCCGCGGGATCGACACCACGGTCGAGGGCGTGTCGAGGTTCTTGTAGGTCCAGAACGACCACCCGATGCCGTGCGCCTCGTGCAGCTTGCGGAAGCCCTCGTTCCACGCATCGGTAAGCTCGCCGGTCTCGCCGAGGAACAGCGGCACGTTGTAGAGGTTCGAGAAATTGAGGTGGCGCTGGATCGAGTCGCGCTTCGTGCTCGCCCAGAACGAATGGTAGGTGTAGGCGAGGTTCTCGGTAAAGGGTGGATCGAACATGTCGAAGCTCGAGCTCCACTGGCCGCCGGCCAGAAACACGATACGTCCCGGATCGACCGCGCGGATCACCGCGGTTACGTCTTTGTAGAACGGCTCGAGCCGAGGGTTGAGCGTTGCCGTGTCGTGGTAAGGCGCGATCGGCTCGTTCAGGATGTCGTAGCCCAGGATCGCGGGATTGCCGCGGTAGCGCTCGGCGATGGCGCGCCAGAGTTTTACCGCGAGCGCGCGGTCGCGCGGCACGTAGAACATCAGCGGATAGCCCGGCCCGTCGTCGTGATTGATGCCGGTCTGGCCGCCTGGCGCTGCATGCAGGTCGACGATGGCGTAAAGGCCCGCCTCACGCNNTGTTGAAGCCGACCGACTTGATGAAGCGGATGTCGTCCTGGGTGATGTAAGTGTCGCGGAATCGTCTCCAGAACCGGGCGGCACGTTCAGGGCCGAGCAGGCGGTCGAAGGCGCCGTAGATCTGGCGCGGCGCCTTGGCGACCTCGAACTTGAACATATAGCCCTCGGGCATCAACCAGTTGCCCAGGCTGATGCCCTTGAGATGGATCGTGCTGCCGTCGGGCGCGATGAAATTCTTGCCCTCGATGCGGACCAGCGTTTCGGCGGCAGCCGGGAGGGCCAGGCCAAGGATCAACAGCAGGGCAGCCAGCAGACGCATGACGGCACTCTAACAGCCGATTATGGTCGTAGCCCATGGTTCTTGCCTCGCTCCTCGTGCCGCTCGCCGTCCTGGCGATCGTTCTGCTCATACAACGCCTGCACCTCGCCGCCTTCCTCGCGATCATGGCCACCGTCGTGGTCTACGGCATCGCAGCCGACATGACCTTCCAGTCGGTCGGCAAGGCGTTCGGCCTTGGCTTCACCTCGGCCCTCGAGCAGGTCGGTCTGCTGATCGTGGCAGGCGCGCTCGCGGCCACACTGGTGCTGCGCCAGCCGCTCGGTACCGGCACGTCGGCGGTTGCCGGTGCGCTGGCCGGCCTCGGCGCTTCGGCGGCGGGCGGCCTGGCGCTGCTGCAGCCGGCCGGCCAGGATGCGCCGCGGCGGGCGCTGGGACTGGCCCTCACCCTGCTGGCCTTCGCTGCCCTCGTGGCGCCCTCGCCGCTCGCCGTCGCCGCAGCGTCGGTGATGAAGGCCAGTTACCGGACGACCTTCATGCTCGCGTTGCCGATCGCGGCGATCGCGACCCTGCTCGGCTGGTGGCACGTCGCCAGACAGGTTCCGGCCGGCACCGCGCCGGGCCGGATCGGCTGGGCGTGGCTTGCCATCGCCGTCCCGATCGCGCTGCTGGTCGTTCAGTCGGTGGCGCAGATGCCCAGCGAACCCTTGGGCAAGGGCGGCGCGCGCGAATTCTACATCGGGATCTCAAAGCCGCTGATGCTGGCGGCGATCGCCATCACCCTGGGCGTGCTGTTCGCCGGCCGCTGGCAGCCCTCGGCCTTGGTCAGCCGCGGCTGGGCACCGCTGCTGCTGGCGGTCGGCGCGTCGGGCGGGCTCGCCCGCGTGTTCGACGAGACGGGCATGGCCGAACTCTTGGCCGAGCACGCACTGCATCCGCGCTTCGGCATTCTCACACCATTCCTGGCGGCCGCCATCGTCAAGACCATGCAGGGCAATTCGCTGTCTGCCGTGCTCACGGCTGCGGGCATGGTCGAGCCCATGCTGCCGGCGCTGGGGCTCGACAGTGCGTCGGGTCGCGCACTTGCCGCTGCGGCGGTCGGCGCAGGTTCGATGGCGATCTGCCATTTCAACGATCCGTTGTTCTGGATCGCCGCCCACATGGCGAAGCTGCCGCCTGCCCGCGCACTTGTCGTCATCTCACTGGGCAGCATGGTGATGGCAGCCGGCGCGCTCGCGGTGCTGGCCACAATGCGTCAGTTCATCTAGGCGGATTCGACTGCGCCCAGTCGAGCTTCCCAGCATCGCGCATTTTTTCTTTCCCCAAGGATAGCGGGGCCGTTAGCGTACCGCCCAATGAATTCGCCGGAGGAAACGGGCTCGCAACGCGGCCGGCCGATGCACGAGCTGATGGCATCGCCGGATTTCCTGCGGCTGTGGCTGGTCGGCGCCTTTGCCAACGCCACGCGCTGGCTGGAGCTGCTGGCGTCCGGCCTGTTCGCCTACGAGGTCACGGGCTCTGCCTTGGCCGTCACAGCCGTGGTCGCGGCCCGGCAGTTGCCGCAACTCCTGCTCGGAGCCTTCGCCGGCGCGGTCTCCGAGGCGATCAACCGCAAGCTGATCGTGATGGCGGCGCTGCTGGTCCCGGCCGTCGTCTCGACGTTGCTGGCGACTCTTGCCACCACTGGCCATCTCGCCTTGTGGCACGTGGCGCTCGGCAATCTCGTCTCAGGCACGATGTGGGCGACCGAGATGTCGACACGCCGGCGCATGGTCGGCGAGGTCGCAGGCCCGCACCGCATCGTGCAGGCGGTCGCCATCGACTCGGCGACCAACGCCGCCACGCGCCTGATCGGGCCGCTGCTGGGCGGTCTCGCCTTCCAGTGGCTGCACATGAAAGGCGCCTATACCTTGACCGCACTGGTCCAGTTCGGCGGCGCCTTCGCCATGGCGAGCCTGGTCCATGAGCAGATCACCCGCCCGCTGGCATTGGCGCGCATTCCCGCCGAGATCGCTGAAGGCCTACGCTTTGCCCGCACCAAGCCGCTGATCCTGCTGGTGTTCGGCATCACCATCGTCACCAACACCTTCGCCTTCGCTTATTCGGGCCTGGTGGCGCCGCTCGGGCTCGGTGAATTCGGCGTCTCGCCGAGCCTGGTCGGTCTGCTGGCGGCAGGAGAGCCGATCGGCGCGCTGATCGGCGGCGCGCTGATCGCCGCGGGCTTCCTGCGCATGGATCGCCGGCTCGTCTTCGCCGGAGGGGCGGCACTGTTCATGGTGGCGCTGATCGTGATGGCGCTGTCGCAGTCCTATTGGCTGGCGCTCGCCGTACTGATCCTGGGCGGCTTCGGCACTGCGGGCTTCGGCAATATGCAAACGACCCTGATGCTGACCGAGGCGCCCGCCGCCATGCGCTCGCGCCTGATGGGCATCGTTACGGTCTGCATCGGCACCGGACCGCTCGGCATACTGGCGGCGGGCGTGCTGTCCGATTACATCGGCCCGCGCGACGCCGTGCTGACGATGGCATCGCTCGGCCTTGCGACGACCGCCCTTCTGTTGGTGTGGCTGCGGCGTCGCTAGGAGGCCGCGACTGCAATCGGCTGAGGTCGCATCGGGTATTTGCGCCCATTGAGGGCGGCGCCGACGAAAGTCGGCCGCACAGCGTAGCGATAGATCACCAGCAAGACCGCGACCGATCCCAACATAGCCAGCACGATCTTCACCAGCGGCGGCCAGGAGAGGTTCATCAGCAGCAGCTGGAACGCCAGGATCACCGGCATGCTGGCCACATAGAGGAAGTACGAAGAATCGCAGAGATAGCGCAGCAGCGGATTGTGGCCGCTGAGATAGCACAGGAAGAGGCCGGTAACGCCGAAGATCAGCAACCACAGCGCCAGCGAATGGGCGCCTCGGGCGGCGAAGAACGAGATGTCGGGATCGACCCGAGTCACGAACAGGCCGAGATAAATCACGCACGGAATCACAGCGAGCAGCGCGTAGGCCCAGGCCCGGCGGCGCAGGGTTTCCAGCAGATCGGCGTTGAGGAACAACAGCCAGCCGAAGGCGAAGGGAATGGCGTAGGCAATGACGATGCGTGGCGTGGGAAGGAAAGACGGCGGATCCTCGAGCCAAGGGTTAGGCAGCAGCAACTGGGCGAGGAATGACGGCACAGCGAACATCAGTGGCGCCCAAATCGAGGTGACGGCCCGGCGGAATGCGACCACGAGCCGGGCGCGCAAACTGGCGGACAGCAGAACGGATATCGCCCACACGACGATCACGGCGAGGAGGTAGAGCACGATCAAATATTCAAGGAACCACAGATGCAGCGGATGAAGGTGCTCCAGGATTCTGCCGGACGAAATATTTCCCAGAACCCGAGGCCAACCGTATTGCACCGGTCCCGACAGCAGGACCACGAGCGGAAAGATGATCGACCATCCGACGACGAAGGGAACGACGATGCGCTGGAAGCGATTCTCGGCGGCGCGCCGCAGGCCATATCGTTCGTAGAGCAGCGCGGTAAAGAAGCCGGCCATCGCGTAGAACAGCGGCATGCGGAAGATGTGGATCAGCCCGACGGTGAAATCGAGCTTTGTCGTCAGCGGCGACAATTTCAAAGGCCAGCCACCGCTCGGCGAATAGGCAACCACGACGTGGAGATAGATGCCTAAAAACATCATCGCCGCGCGCAGGCTGTCGAGCGCGTGGTAGCGGGACGGCGTCGCGGTCTGCTCGCTCATCGCATTTCCCAAATCGGTTACTTGCCTCTGGACAGGAAGCCTATCGCACGCTAACTTGTATAGCAAGGTACCATGCTATACGATGTACCGAGGATGAAAAGCCGGTGTCTGATTCCCTGCAAGTACAGCTTCGCAAAGGCGTGCTCGATCTGTGCGTTCTTGCTCTGCTCGGGCAGCAGGACGGCTATGCCTATGACATCGCCAGCCGCCTGGCCGAGGCGATCGGCATGGGTGAAGGCACGATCTATCCGCTGATGCGGCGCATGCAGGCCGATGGCCTGGTGACGACCTACCTCGAGGAATCGAGCAGCGGCCCACCGCGCAAATATTACCAGCTCACCAAGGCAGGCCGCGCCGCGCTCATCGAGCAGAAGGCCGACTGGAACGTCTTTGCCACATCGGTCGCCAAGATCCTGGCGGATGCAAAGCCTGCTTCGTTGCCAACGAAAGTCGCCGGAGGAGTGATATGACGAAATTCGAGTTCCTCGACACGCTGCGTCGCCGCCTCGGCGGTTTGCCGCCGGTGGAGATCGACGAGTTGCTGGCCGACTACGCCACCCATTTCGCCGACGGCATGGCGGCAGGCCGCAGCGAGGCCGACATCGCCGCCGCGTTAGGCGATCCCATGCGGCTGGCCCGCGAGTTGCGCGCCGAGGCAGGCTTCCGCCGCTGGGAGACGTCGCGCACGCCGGCCAACTTCTTCGCCGTGCTGTTCGGCTTCCTGGCGCTGATTGCCGTGGATTTTGTGTTCCTGCTGCCGTTGCTGGGAGCCCTCGCCCTGTTTACATTCATCGCCGGCATCGTTCTCCTGGCGCTGTGCATCGCCGGTCTTGCCCTGATGATGAAAGTGTTCAGCTGGGATCACGGCCTCTTTGCCGGTCACTACCTGACGCGGACCTTCGGCGGAATCGGCCTGCTCGGCTTCGGCATCGGCGGCGGCGCGCTGTTGCTGATGATGATCGATTATGTGGTGCGCCTGCTCGGCAAGTTCGCCCGCCTGCACTACGCGCTCCTGAACAAGGCGGACATGGGAGGCGCACATGGTTAGACCCCTGGGCTGGGTCGCCGCCGGTGGATTGGGCGTCGGCGTCGTCTTCCTCTCGCTGGTCTATGTCACCGGCGGCAACGACATGAGGCGCCTGGTGGATCTCGGCCTCTCCCTCAGCCGGTCGTGCGACAGCAAAGGCGCTACGGCGTCGGAGCGCCGTCTGGCCTGGAACGGCGGCGATACGATCAACATCGCTCTGCCTGCCACGGTGCACTACAGCGGCGGCTTGGGCGACGAGGTGATCGTGCGAGGCGCGCCCGACGTCGTCGCCCGTGTCGAGGTTCACGGCAGCAGGATCACGCTCGATTGTCGCGGTGGATCGCGCGCCGTCGACATCACCCTGCCCGGGCGTGTCTTCCGCCAGATCGGGCTTTCCGGCTCCGGCAAGGTGCTCATGGAAAACGTCATGCAGCCGGACCTGACGCTGACCATCAGCGGCAGCGGCAGCCTGCGCGCGCAAGGCAGCGTCGAGCGAGCGACGGTTTCCATCTCGGGCTCCGGCGACGCCAGGCTGGCCGACCTCGCGGTGAAGCAGCTCACCGTCAAGGTCTCCGGCAGCGGCGACATCGAGGCCGCGCCCAAGGACCTGGCCGACATCACTCTCAGCGGCTCCGGCAAGGTACGGCTGCTTACCCGCCCCGCTCAATTGCGCAGTCATGTATCGGGCTCAGGGCGCATAAGCCAGCCGCCGCTCGAATCGGCCGACGGAAAGACATAGCTCCGACGGTTGCCAGGATCGAGCCACCGCTCGCACTATCGGCCGGTCATTCCAGATCGGAGCTCCTCAATGTTCGTGCTGTATCATGGCTGGAGATCGAGCGCGTCGCGCCGCGTGCGCCTGTGCCTGGCCGAAAAGGGGCTGGAGTTCGAGAGCCGGACGGTCGACCTCACGAAAATGGAACACCACAAGCCGGAGTTCCTGAAGCTCAATCCCAACGGCGTCATTCCGCTCCTGATCCTGGACGACGGCCGGTCGCTCTATGAGAGCGCCACGATCTGCGAATATCTCGACGAGACTTATCCCGACCCACCGCTCCGTCCATCCGATCCGTATGAACGGCCCTCATGCGCAACTGGATCCGCCATGTCGACGAGCGGATCATCAATCTCATCGTCTTCAACTGGGCGCATTCCATGGCCAAGATGGCATCGCGATGGTCCGACGCCCAGTTGGCCGAAAACCTGAAGAACGTGCCGAGCAAGGAGCGCCGCGAGGCCTGGCTGCGCGTCGCCCGACGGCCCTACACCGAGGAAGAACGCGGCGAGGCGCGCGGCAAGCTCGTGCTCCTGCTCGACAGGATGGACGACACGCTGCAGCGGACGGCATGGCTGGCAGGCGGCGCCTATTCGATTGCCGACATCGGCGTCGTCCCCTTCGTCAAACGCATCGAGGAAGAAATCGCCCCGGACGAAGTGACCACCAAGCGGCATCCACGCGTCGTTGCCTGGTGGACCTCCATCCAGGCGCGGCCGGCTTTTGCCAAGGCGAACATCGGGCCATTTACCGGCGCCTAAGCGCGGATTGCCGCCGGACCCCCGGTCGCGCTAAAGCCTTGGCATGGAAAGTTTCGACTATGTGATCGTGGGCGCGGGCTCAGCGGGCAGCGTGCTGGCCAATCGGCTGAGCGAAGACGGCAAGACCACGGTCTGCGTGCTGGAGGCTGGTCCGCGCGACTGGCATCCCTTCATCCATATCCCGGCGGGCTTCATGTACACGCTGGTAAATCCCAGCGTGAACTGGCTCTACACGTCGGAGGCCAGCGAATGGACCGGCGGCCGACGCATCGCCGCTCCGCGCGGCAAGACGCTGGGCGGCTCGAGCTCGATCAACGGCCACATCTACAATCGCGGCCAGCGCCTGGATTTCGACGGCTGGGCGCAGCGCGGCAACCGCGGCTGGGGCTATGCCGACGTGCTGCCCTACTTCCGCCGGACCGAGCGGCGCATCGCCGATGAGGCGGGCTCGATGGACGACACGTTCCGTGGCAGCGACGGCAATTTGCCGATCACCGATCTCGATTGGCGCGATCCGCTGTGCGAAGCCTTCATCGAGGGCGCGGTGCAGATGGGGATCCCGCGCAACCGCGACTACAACGGCACGATGCAGGCCGGTATCAGCTACGTGCAACGCATCGTCCAGAACGGACGAAGGGTGAGCGCGGCGCGCGGCTACCTGCATCCGGCGATGAGCCGGCGCAACCTCACGGTCCGCACCCATGCGCACGCCACCGAGCTGGTGCTCGACGGCAAGCGCGCGGTCGGCGTGCGCTATCTCAAGGGCGGGCGCGGCGGCACACCGGTAGAAGTGCGCGCGACCAGGGAAGTGGTCCTGTGCGGTGGCGCGGTGAACACGCCGCAACTGCTGCAGGTCTCGGGCATCGGTCCGGCGCCGCTCCTGGGTCAGCTCGGCATCGCGGTGAAGCACGCACTGGCCGGCGTCGGCGAGAATCTGCGCGACCACTACGCGCCGCGGTTCGTCGCCCGGGTCAAGAATGCCGAGACCATCAACGAGCGCTCGCACGGTCTGCGGCTGGTCGGCGAGGTGCTGAAATACGCCGTCGCGCGCAAGGGGATCCTGGCGCTCAATCCGACGCTGATCTACGTCTTCTGGAAGTCCGACCCGAACGTCGACAACTACGACCTGCAGTTCACCTTTACGCCGGCCAGCTACAAGGAAGGCGTGCAGTCGACGCTCGACGATTTCCCCGGCATGACGATCGCCTCGTGGCAGCAGCGGCCAGACAGCAGCGGATACGTGCGCGCGCGCTCGGCCGATCCATTCGAGCATCCGATCATCCAGCCGAATTACCTCGCCGCCGAAAGCGACCGGCGCGTGCTGCTGGCCGGCATGAAGCTGGCGCGCCGACTGCTCGGCTCACAGCCGCTCAGCAAATACTATGACCGCGAGGAGTTTCCCGGCGCCGAGCGGCAGTCCGACGACGAGCTGCTCATCGCCGCCAAGCAGCGCGGCACCACTACCTTCCATCTCATGGGCACCTGCCGCATGGCGCCGGACAGCGACCCGACCGCCGTGCTCGACGACCAGCTCCGCGTGCGCGGGCTCGAGGGACTGCGCGTGGTCGATGCCTCGATCATGCCGACCATGCCGTCGGCCAACCTCAACGCCTCGGTGCTGATGATCGCCGAGAAGGCGGCGGATATGATCCGGGGGCGCGCACCGCTCGAAGCGGCAATGCTGAAAGACTGACAGCCATGGACGAACCGGCCGTAGATGCGATCGCCCGGCTGGTGCCCGCGATCCTGCGCGCGCTGCATGCGCTTGAATTTGCCGGCCGCCATCTTTCGCCCGCGACCCTGCCGCAGCTGATCGACGCGCTGGCCAAGCGTGACAACGACCTCGGCCCGGCGCTCGCCGCCTCGCGCGCCGTAGCGTGGCCCGAGCGTCTGGAGCCGGCACGCGAGCGCCTGGAAAAGGCCGCCGATGCGGCGGGCGAAGGCATCGCGGGCCTGCTTGCCGCCAACGACGCGCCGCAGCCTATCCGCGCGGCCTATCGGGCGCTGCGCTCCTATGCCCAGGCGGCCGAAGCGCTCTATCCGATGGCGGCGTATCTGCGGCCGGTCAGCCAGTTCTTCCTCGAGGCCAGCCAGCGCGGCGATGCAGCCTTTGCGGGCCGCCTCGCCGCCGTCGATCCGGCGCGCGAGAAGGTAGGCGTCATGCACGTCGGCGGCCCGCCCGGCACGCGCGGCGCCTTCTCGCTCTACGTGCCGGAATACTACGACGCCCAGCGTGCTTGGCCGCTCGTCGTGGCGATGCACGGCGGCAGCGGCAACGGGGGCGCCTTTTTGTGGAGCTGGCTGCGCGAGGCGCGCTCGCGCGGCGTGATCGTGATGGCGCCGACGGCGATCGGCGGCACCTGGTCGATGATGGAGCCGGAGATCGACGGGCCGAACATCGACCGTATGGTGGACGAGGTAGCGGGCCAATGGAACGTCGACACGACGCGGCAACTGCTCACGGGCATGAGCGATGGCGGCACATTCACCTACGTCCTGGGGCTGCGCGGCGACTGCCGCTTCACGCATCTGGCGCCGATCGCCGCTGCCTTCCATCCGATGATGATGACTTTCGCCGATGCCGGCCGCGTCAGCGGTTTGCCGGTGCATATCGTGCATGGCGCGCAGGACTGGATGTTCCCGCCGGAAATGGCGCAGGGCGCCCAGCGCGGGCTGCAAGAGGCCGGGGCCAACGTGACGTACCGCGAGATCGCCGACCTGTCGCACACCTACCCGCGCGACGAGAATGCAGCGATCCTGGATTGGTTTCTGAAGGCCGGCTAGGCCGACATAAAGGCTCGCGATGATCAGGACTGCTTCATGCCTCGCCGCTTGCGTGGCCTTGCTTGCCGCGTCGGGCGCCGCCGCGACCGATACGGATACCACGGACAGGTGGCAGACCCCCTTCCCCAATCTGTTCAGGGTGAGTGCCGATGTCGTCAGCGACTATTCGTTCGCCGGCATCTCGCAGACCCAGCGCCAGCCTGCGCTGCAGCTGGGCGCCACCTACAAGACGCCGCCGGTCGGCGAGACGCTGCCGCTATCTGCCTATATCGGCTCTTGGGGGAGCAATGTGAGCTTTGCCGGCCTCGGCCAGTACGTCGAGATCGACATCTTCGCGGGCCTTCGGCTGAAGTCGCAGGACAAGCGACTGAACATCGATCTCGGCTACATCCGCTACAACTATCCCGGCGTTCCGGATGCGCTGTCCTACAACTACGGCGATTTCGCCCTGGCCGTCGGCTACGACTTCGAGGTCGTGCAGCTGAACGGCAAGGTTCGCTACAGCCCCAACTCCTTCGGCAACTCGGGCAACGCCTGGAACAAGCGGGTTCAGGTGGCGGTGCCGCTGCCTTTCCTCCATGTGAACGAGAATGTCTCGTTCAGCGCCTACGGCACGCTGGGCAACCAATGGGTCGACCGCCATCTCAACTACGGCATTCCCAGCAACGACTACTGGTACTGGACGCTCGGCCTGGTCACCACGGCCTACGGTTTCGATTTCACCGTCGCCTATACCGACACGACCATCGACATCGCCGGATGCGGCAACACCACCAACTGTCAGGGCCGCGTCATCGTGAGTGTCGGCAAGACGTTTTAGCGGCCATTCTCAGGTGAAGATGTTCTTCTTGAC
>PLYQ01000024.1 GCA_003153415.1 Rhodospirillales bacterium
TTCAAGCGAAATCTGCTCTAGTACCTCGTCACAGAGGTTTTGACAGGTTAAAATTCGGTCACTTGAGGATTGGCAATTTTTCCGGTGCAACGAGCAGTTCGATGCTGCGGGCGACACCCGGCTGGCGTCGGATCAGGCCGTGGCGCTCGAGGGTGACGACCATTTGGTGGACCGAAGGCGGGCTGACCTGAAAATGGCGCTGCATGTCGGCTTCGGCGGGCGGCCTTCAGCTCGGCGCTGTTCTTGACCGCCGCCGTGTTGTTGTAGGCCGCGTCCCGCTCGACGCGGCTCATGGTGCCCCAGTTCATTACCGCCCTCCTTCTATATCAAACGCTTCCGGAGGCGTGTCTTAATGCAGCCGCGCCGCCGCTACTTCGTTGGCCTTGCGGCGGCTTTCCAGCATCGGTGCCCTCTGCGCAAGGACGCGCTGCACGAGCTCCGGCTTGGCCTTCTCCGGCGAGCCTGAGTTGAATGGCGGCTGTGGGTCGTATTCGAGGCCGAGCTGGACCGATTGCGCGACATCGTCTCCCGCGATCTCGGCCAGCAACGTGAGGCCGAAGTCGATGCCGGCGGTCACGCCACCGCCCGTGAAGCGATTGCGGTCGCGCACCACGCGTTCGGCCACGGGAATTGCACCGAATGCTCTAAGCAGGTCGCGTGACCACCAGTGGCAAGTGGCGCGATAGCCTTTCAAGAGACCCGCCGCACCCAGCACCAGCGAGCCGGTACAGACCGAGGTGACGTAGCGTGCCGTCTCTGCCTGTTTCGCGACGAAGGCGAGCGTCTGTTCATCACTCATCAACGCCACCTGGCCGGCGCCCCCCGGCACGCAGATGACATCGAGCGCGGGGCAGTCGGCGAAAGTCGTGGTCGGCAGGATGGAGAAGCCCGAATCGGTCGGGATCGGGTCCAGCGTCTTCCAGATCATGTGCAATTTGGCGCCGGGAGCGCGGGAGAGGACCTGCGCGGGGCCAGTCGCGTCGAGCTGCGTAACGTTGGGGAAGAGCAAGATGCCGATGTGAAGCGGGGCGGTCATGTCGAACCTCTGAACTTTGTTGCCGTGATCTCGTTGTCATCCCAAGTCGTGCGGACTATGTCGGCGCTTCAGCGAGCGATCTTTCGGAACCGGTAAAGATTCCTCAGCCTCCGCCTCGAGACGACAATTTTTAGCTGGAGAAGCAGTTGGCGGAAATGACAAAGATCGTCTATTTTCTGCCAATGACCTATGCCCATCGGCTCTTCATTCTGGTCTATGAAGGCTGCCAGCTCCTCGACGTCACCGGCCCGGCTGCCGTATTCGGCGCAGCCAACGATGCCGCGGGCCGTGCCGTCTACGATCTTCGGATTGTCTCGCCTGACGGCGGCGCCGTTACCTCGAACAGCGGCGTCGCCGTACAGAGTCATCGCCTGAGTGGCCAGCCCGATACGCTCTTGGTGGTCGGCGGCTCGCGGGGCTTGCCGGCGGTGATTGCGCGCGCCGATGTGCGGCGTTGGCTGCAGCGTGTAGCGCCGCGCAGCCTTCGATACGGCTCGGTCTGCACCGGCGCCTTCGTGCTGGCGGCGGCTGGCCTGCTTGATGGCAAGCGCGTGGCGACGCACTGGGCGAGTTGCGCGAAGCTCGCCGAGCGACATGCCGGGTTGTCGGTCGATGCCGACGCGCTCTATGTCGTGGACGGCAAGGTCTGGACCTCGGCCGGCGTTACCACCGGCATCGACATGGCGCTTGCCCTGGTCGAGGCCGACCTGGGTGCCGCGACCGCGAACCTGATCGCGCGCCATTTCGTGCTTTATGCCCGCCGCCCGGGATATCAGTCGCAGTTCAGTCCGCTCCTGCAGGCCCAGACCGAAGCCGAAGCGCCGTTCCCAAAGCTGGTCCAATGGATGCAGGACCATCTCGATGAGCCGCTGGATGTGCCGACCCTCGCGCGTCGCGCTGGTCTCACCGAGCGCAGCTTCTATCGCAAGTTCACCGAGGCCACAGGCAAGACACCGGCGCACTTCGTCGAACGTCTGCGACTTGAGGCGGCGCGCACGCTATTGGCCAAGGGCCTGCCGTTGAAGGCGATCGCCGGCCGCGTCGGTCTTGGCTCATCGGCGCGGCTAGGCCAAGCCTTCGAACGGCGCTTCGGCATGGCGCCCTCGCTGTTTCGCGCGATGCACCGCGCGGCGTGATGCCGGTGCCATGCACGGTTACAGCATTCGATGCCTATGAAGTCTGCCGTCTAAGGTCACACCCACCAAAGCGATATTTGGAGCGGGTTGCCCTGCGTGCGAATCTGTCTCCCTTCTATCGGACTCGCTGCGTTGTCCAATTCGGAGCATGGTGAAACCGTTCGGTGGCGAACTGGGAAGATTGCATGGAATGGTATTGGATAGCCCTTATTGCAGGCGTCATCCTGCCTTGGGTTATCAGAGGTAAATTAATCAGGATCGGATTGGAGGATGGCGGCCTTTTGTCTGGGCTGCGCGTCTGGTCGAGGCTGTGCTTGTTCACAATCCCCATTATGCTTGTGACAGCGTATATCGTTCAGCTAGTGGCTGATTAAGCGCAGCGATTGCCGTCAACGATCAACGCCACGCAGGCCGCCGATGACCATCTGCTCGGGCTACTGGGGAGCTGGCGGCACGGTCCGGTTGTGGGGCAGATTTCTGCTGTCAGTACAAAACTTATATTTTGCACTGACTAAACGGCGGGGTTGCAAATCCCCATCGCCCTGTTTCTTCATTCAGCCCGAGGTACGGCTCGTCTCAGAGGGGGCGGGTCAACTAGGGCACAAGCGCAATCTGGCGAGAGTGCTCGGAATCACGGTTTCCGCCACCGTTTTTCAGCACGTACCTTACCTTGTACTTTAGGGTGCCGCTTGATGGTTGACTAATCTCTGGCGCCGTCACAACGACGATGGCGCCAGGAACCGGTGCACTGCAATTCTGCCGGACAGCCTTGACGTCCTGCTGCCGCAGCGAAAGCTTAAGACCGGGTGGACCCGAGACGATCTCGACACCGGCGAAATGGTCGAGTTGCGAGACGCAGTTTTCGATCCAATAGACCGGAAATAAGTCGGCGCTTTGGCCGCTCTTTAGCGTGATCGTTTGAGAAAACGCGGCTGCTGTTGGCACGATGGCGCCCGCGAGACCTATGAGCACGGTAGCAGCTTTACCCATCCAATTTCGCGACATGGAGTGTTCTCTCTCAAAGTCTTTCTGCGACAAGTAGCGCACTGGGCCTGGGGTAGGTCAACAGCATTTCGAATTTGGTCATGATCGACAAGTTCACGCAGCGCTGTCGGGTCATCGTCGTTTCACAACGGCTGGGTTGTAATTATGTCATGAGCCGGAGAAGCTGTCCGCGGTAACGTAGTAAAATGTCCGATGCGCAACGCCTCAAGACGCTGGAACTCTCCATCGCCAAGACCACGAGAGACTTGGTACGCGTCACTCAAATGCTGTGCCTTACGCCGACCACACCGGGACCCCGGCAGCGGCCCGGCGCATCGTCCTCGATTGGGTGAAGGGATTGCAGTAGGGCGCTATTTAGTCGCGCGTCCGGTGACGGCCGCAAGGTCGATGGCGTTGGCCATCGCGGCATAGCCGGCACGGTTGGGATGAATCTTGTCACCCGGTCCGCCGGTCGACGAGTTGGGTTGGTATTCGGCCTTCACTTCGCCGGTCGCGGGATCGAGAGTGGCGCCATCGAAATCGACGATCCCATCGAAGATTTTGGCGTCATGGAACAGCCGGTTTAGCGCCTTGCGCTTGGCATCGACCTCTGGCGTTCCGTACGTCGGATTGCTGTGCAGGGCCGACGTGAGCGTGGCGACGAAGATTTTCACACCTGGAATCTTCTGTCGCAAGTGGGTGACACCCTTGGTGTATCCATCCATGACCGCTTCGGTCGTGGCGCCGGCAGCGGCAAAATCGTTGATGCCTTCCAGCCAGATGACAGTTGCGACGCCCGGCAGGCTCACGATATCGCGGTCGAGCCGGCTGAGTGCGGAGGGCCCGGCAGGGATCGGTTTGGCCGCATAGTCGACGGGTCCGACGACCTGGTTACCGCCGATGCCCTGGTTGACCACGGCGAAGGCGTCGCCATAGGCCGCACGCAGGCGGCGTGAGAAGACATCTGGCCAGCGGTCGTCACCGTTGATGGTGGAGGCCGTGCCGTCGGTGATTGAATCGCCGAAGGCGACGATCGCCTTTGCCTGGCCTGGCATCATCATGTCGACCTCGTCGAGGAAATACCACGACGTGGTCGAGAACGGGAACGCACTCTCGGCCTCGCCCTGGCTCTTCGAGCCGGCGCCGGGCGGCGTCAGGTAGGAGGTCGTGAGCGCCTTGGCGTGCCAGGTCATCGGGCCGCTCTCGCCAGCGACATGGAAACTGACGGCGAGCTTGCGGCCGCGCAGCAGGGGATCGGCCGGCGCCTTCACGAAGGGCAGCGGCAGCGGATCGCTGACCACGCTCTCGCCGGCCGCGACGGTGACGTTCTTGCCGCCCTTGAAGCGGACGGGCTGGTTGGTGCCCGCGGCGATCGCGCTGCCGCTTTCCTGCAGGCCGACATAGGCTTCATCGAAGGTGACGGGCTTGGTGCCGAAGACGTTCGAGAGGCGGATGCGTGTCTGCTGCCCCCACACGTCGGGCCGCACGATCAGGCGAAAGGTCTGATCGCGCGCGCCTTGTTCGGCCGTGGGAAAGGCGAATTTGAGTTCGAGCTGCGCGGTCGGATTGCCGATCGGATAAGGACCCTGGACCGATCCGGTCCAGCTTGCCACCCATTGCTGTGCCTGTGCGGACGCAGTGGAGAGCATTGGCACGATGAGCATTGTCAAAAGCAAAGCTAGACGCTTCATGGTCGTTTCCCCCTCAACGGTCGTCTTTGCCGGCCAGTTTGTCGGCGAATGGAGCGCCGGTGCAAGATCGCCCGGCGCATTTCTACCCTCGGCTCAGGGAAACCGACATTCCCCGGATGGACGCTAGGAACGGTGTGAACACTATCATTCTCGATGCCGATGAGCGGCCTTGTCACGGTAACCGACCCAAGCCGCAGCTGGCGCTCGGGATAGCTCGTTTAAAAACTTGGTCTCAGTCGCGAAAGAATGCCGGATTCTTGTCTCTGAGCGCTTGGCTGTAGGCGAGCGAACGCGAGAGGTGATCACGAACGAGCGTTTGGGCCTTAATGCCATCGCCGACCGCGATCGCCTTCACGATCTGACCATGATCACGGATGATCTGTTGCATTTTACCTGCCACCGGCAAGTGCAGGCGGCGAATTCGATCGATATGACCGCTTCTCTGACGTACCAGCACGAACAGATCTGGTGCACCAGCAGCCTCATAGAGCTGGCGGTGAAAATCGCGATCGAGCACCTCGAAACCGTGAAAGTCGAGTTTGTCCGCGAGCGCCTTCTGTCGCTCAATAATAGACCGCAACTCGGGAACGAAATCCTTATCGGGCGTCCCGCAAAGGATCCGGACCGCCTCCTGCTCGACGGCACGTCGAAGGAATTGTGCCTGGCGGGCCCGGGCGACGTCGATGAGACTGACGCGCGTCGCGCTCTGGGGAAAGATATTGACGAGCCCTTCCTCGCTGAGTCGGATCAACGCATCTCGGACCGGGGTCGAACTCAAACCGAAGCTCGATTGCAATGCCTGTCGATTGATGACCGATCCCGGTGCCAGCTCAAGCGCGATGATCATCTCACGCAAGCGTTCAAAGACCTGCGCTGCAGCCTGTCGCGATGGATCGAATTCCTGAGTCCTTCTGAGGGCTACGATGTTCATTTCATTCCCGTCAACGCATGATGTTCGATGATATTCGCTTTTTATATTATACCCCTCTGATAGGCGCTAGTGCATCAGAGAGCCTAACTGATGCATCAATGCATTGACTCAATTGACCCCAACACGTACGTAAATAGGGCGCGACGCCCGGGTTTCGGTTTCCGTATTCACGCCTATCAGAATGCGCGCGTTCACGCTGATCCTAGGCCATCTGGGCAATGTCGGGTTGATGGGGGGCTTTTATGAAAATGATGCGACGTCATCTAACATCGATTACCGCGGCGGCGATCGCGGTCAGCATGGCCGTTATGACGACTGGACCGGCACTGGCCCAGGGCAAGGTTCTGCGGTTCGTGCAGAACGGCAACCTGACGATCCTCGATCCAATCTGGACGACGGGCTACACCACCCGCAATTACGGCTACTTCATCTATGACACGCTGTTCGCGATGGACGAGAACAACGCGGTCAAGCCGCAGATGGTCGACAAGTACGAGGTCTCGGCCGACAAGACCTTGTGGACCTTTACCCTGCGCGACGGGCTGGAGTGGCACGACGGCAAGCCGGTCACGTCGGAGGACTGCATCGCCTCAATCATGCGCTGGGGTGCCCGCGACACCATGGGGCAGAAGCTCATGGACTTCGTCAAGGAGTTCAAGGCGGTCGACGCCAAGACATTCACCATGCTGCTCAAAGAGCCGTACGGCCTGGTGCTGGACTCGCTCGGCAAGCCGTCGTCGAACGTGCCGTTCATGATGCCGAAGGCGGTGGCCGAGACCGACCCGTTCAAGCAGATCGACAGCCAGATCGGCTCGGGCCCGTTCATCTACGTCAACGCCGAATCCAAGCCCGGCGAAAAGCACGTCTACATCAAGAACCCGAAATACAAGCCGCGCTCGGAGGCCGCCTCGGGCCTGGCCGGCGGCAAGGTGGTCAAGGTCGACAGGGTCGAAATCATCGAGATGCCAGACGTCCAGCAACAAGTGAATGCCATCATCGCCGGCGAAATCGACCTGATCGAGCAGCCGCCGCACGACCTGATCCCGATCCTCAAGAAGGACAAGAACATCACGCTGGTGAACTGGAACCCGCTCGGTCACCAATTCGTCATCCGCTTCAACCACCTGGTGAAGCCGTTCAACAATCCCAAGATTCGTCTGGCCGCGCTCTATTCGATGCGCCAGGAGGACTACCTCAAGGCCACCGTCGGCGAGCCCGAGTACTACAAGCTGTGCGGGGCGGCGTTCGTCTGCGGCACGCCCAACGCCGTGGACGCGCCCAACGGCATGTTCATCAAGCCGGACTTCGAGAAGTCGAAGGCGCTGCTGAAGGAGGCCGGCTACGACGGCACGCCGATCGTGCTGATGCAGTCGACCACCTTGCCGGTGCTGACCAACACCGCACCGGTGACCAAGCAGCTGCTTGAGCAGGGCGGCTTCAAGGTCGACATGCAGTCGATGGACTGGCAGACCTTGGTCACGCGCCGCACCAAGAAAGAGCCAGCCGATCAGGGCGGCTGGAACGTCTTTCATACCTTCTCAGTGGCCGCCGACATCCTCAATCCGATCTCCACGTCGTTCATGGCGGCCAATGGCGATAAGGCCTGGTTCGGCTGGCCGAACGATCCGGAGATGGAGAAGCTGCGGGATGCCTACGCCAAGGAAACCGATCCGGTCAAAGGCAAGGCGCTCGCGGTCGCGATCCAGAACCGGGCATTGGAGACCGCCCAGTACGGCTGGATTGGCCAGTGGTACGGCCCAGGTGCTGCCCGCACCAACGTCGTCGGCTGGTTGAAGGCACCCGCGCCAGTGATGTGGAACATCGAGAAGAAATGACGCCAACGCCGTTGCCCCGGCTCACCCGGGGCAGCGGCCTGGGTGGCGGACATTTGCTCGATTGGCATTGTCACGTTGACCGACATCTGTCGCACATGGTGCCGTTTGTTGCCGCGTCTGGCTTCAAGGTCGAAGAGAGTGCTGCTCGTGCGCGCCGACAAGGTGATTAAATGATGCGGCGCACCCGACTTCGGATTGCAAGGATCCGTAGCCATGACGAGTAACTACAATGCTGTCAGCGCCGAAGGCTACGAGAAGCGCATGGGTCAGTTTAGCAGCAGACTCGCCCACGCGTTCATCGGCTTCACTGGCGCTGCGTCGGGGGAGAAGAAGGCCAGCCAAACTTGGCTCTGCTCGTCGGTTGCTTAACTAGACCTCAGTAAGTGTTCTCGATACCCTTTCCTGGCGATTTACTGAGCATCAAAGAGGGAAGAGATGCCAAGGCCGCCGTTTGACAGCGAGCTTCTTAAGAAGCGTGGGCTGTTTCACAAACTGATTGGACGTGAACCATCGATCAACGCTCGGATCGAGCTGAAGAACAAGCTTTCGACCGTTGCTCTCTATTCTGAGGTGGGCCCAGATTTCTTCACGGACATCGAGGCTCGGTACAAATTAGATGTTCGAAGCAAATACGCGAGTGACCTTGCAGATTGGTACTGGAGCGCCG
>PLYQ01000169.1 GCA_003153415.1 Rhodospirillales bacterium
CCATCGGCCAGAGTCTCTATTACGCACTCGGCACCGGGGCCACGCAGGCGCTGGTCTTCCAGTTCTCCGGCCTGCTTTATGCGACGTTCGGACAGCGCGCCTTCCTCGGCATGCTGGTGGTCAGCACGATCGGCATGGCGATGCTGATCGCGCTTGCCCGCGTCTGGAAGGGCGGACTGTTGGTGGAAAGTCCCTTGTCGTCCTGAGCGAAGCGAAGGACCTCACGCCCGCCAAGTGCTCGGTGATCGTTCTGTGAGGTCCTTCGCTTCGCTCAGGACGACGGGTTGGCAGTTCAGCGCGATCTTCCGCGTCCCGTCACCGGCCAGATCTCGACCAGCGTGTCGCCCTTCACGATGTAATAGTCGTCGTAGAGGTTGACCGTCGGATCGCAATGCGGCGGTACGAGGATCACCTGGTCGCCGAGCGCCGGCGCTGCCTTGCCTTCGGGCGCGATGATAGCGAGATGCTCGTCGCCCATGAAGCGTGTCGTAGCGCCCTCGACGGCACCCTTCAGGATCTTGGGTGGTCCGGCCTCGGTCGCCATGGCCTTCAGCCCGGCATCGACCGTGACCATGCCCGGCGTGTTGGCGCTGACGACGCGTGCGTCGATCTGCAGCGCCTGCTCGAAGGTCGGACGATTCGCGCCGCGCAGGTCGCAGATATTGTATTCGTGATCCATGAACACGTAGGAGCCGACCTGCAGCTCGGTGAAGGCGCCGAGCGGCGCATCGATGAAATGCGTGCCGGTGCCCGAGCCGGTGACGATGCCGGGCTTCAGCCCTGCCGCCTCCAGCTTGGCGAGAATGCCCTTGAGATAGATCGTGCGCTCCTCGATCGAAGCCTTGCGCTCGGCGAAGTCCTGGATGTGCTGATGGCGGCCGCAATAGAATTGCACGCCGCCGTATTTCAGCGACTTCAGCTTCACGACCTTCTGCACCAGCTCGACCACGGCCTCGGGAGAAGCCACGCCGGTGCGGTGCATGCCGGGATCGATGTCGACAATCACGGTGAGTACCTTCCCGGCCTTCGCAGCGGCGGCGGCCAGCGCATCGACATTGGCCGGATGATCGACCACGACCATGAGGTCCTTCATTTTACCGTTGAGCGCGATCAGCCGCGTGATGGCCTGGGGCGTCACCACCGGCGAAGTGATGTGCAGGCCTTCGATACCCTGCTCGCCGAGCGCTTCGGCCTCGCCCAGCTTGGCGCAACAGACGCCCAAGGCGCCCGACACAATCTGGCGGCGGGCGACGTCGGCGGACTTGTGCGTCTTGGAATGCGGCCGGAGCCTGACGTTGTGCGTTTTGGCGAAGGACGCCATCTCGGCGATGTTGCGGTCGAGCGCCTCGACGTCGAGCACCAGCACCGGCGTGTTGAGTGAACGGCGCGAGCCCTGCTGGCCGATGAGATGGCGGTGAAGACGCTCGGCGTCGCTCATGACTTTCTATCCTTCGGTTCGAGATGACGTACGACCATGGCCTCGCCGGTCGTACCACGATTGACGCCAGCACTCTTTAGGAAGGTGGAATTCTTGCCGGTGCCGAACAAGGCCACACCCTGCGCCAGCAGGCCGCCGTCCACCTTCACCGTCTCGCCGGTGATGAAGCGCGCGTCATCCGAACACAGGAAGGCCGCGACATCGGCAATATGCTCGGGCGCGCCGCGGTCGGGCCAGGGTTGGCGCTTGAATTGCGCCTCGTAGCGCTCCGGCTTGCCGCGATGGAGCAAGGGCGTGGAGATCACGCCGGGCGCGATGCCGACCACGCGGATGCGATGCGGGCCGAGTTCGACCGCGACATTCTCGATCAGGCTGATGACGGCGGCCTTGGCGGCGGAATAGGCGTGGCTGCCGCCGCCGCCCACCATGCCGGCAATCGAAGCGGTGACGAGAATCACGCCACCCTGCTCGTACTTCTTCATCGCCTGTGAGGCGTGCTTCATGCCGAGGAACACCGAGCGGGTCAGCACCGCGAAGGTGTAATCCCAGTCCTCGACGCTGGTCTCGGCGATCGGTCCGAAGGCGCCGCCGACGCCGGCATTGAGATAGGCGATGTCGAGCCGGCCGAAGCGCGTTTCCGCCGCCGCCACGGTCGCTGCCACGTCGGCCTCGTTGGCCACGTCGCAGCGCACGAAGGCGATGGCCTCGCCGTGGCCATTCGCCTTGGCCACCGCGACCGTCTCCGCGCCGTTGGCCTCATTGAGATCGGCCACCACCACCTTGGCGCCCTCGGCGAGAAAGCGCATCACCGTGGCGCGGCCGAGGCCGCTGGCCCCGCCGGTGACGATCGCCACCCTGCCCGCAAGCTTGCTCATTCGATTTCGCCCTCCGATGCCATGGTGATGTTGCGCTGGCTCCGGAGCAAGCCTAGCGTTTCGCTAAGACACCAGGAGGCTCGGCAAATGAAGTTCGGCCTGTTCTACGAAATCTCGATTCCACGGCCATGGACGCGCGAGACCGAGCGCACCGTCTACAACAACTGCCTCGAGCAGGTGAAGCTGGCCGATGAGTTGGGCTTCGACCATGTCTGGGCGGTCGAGCATCATTTCCTCGAGGAATATTCCCACTGCTCGGCGCCGGAGCTGTTCCTGACCGCCTGCGCGGTGCTGACCAAGCGCATCCGCGTCGGTCACGGCATCGTGGTCTGCGTGCCGGAGTTCAATCACCCGATCAAGATCGCCGAGCGCACCGCGACGCTCGACCTGCTGTCGGGTGGCCGCCTCGAGGTTGGCACCGGACGCTCCGCCACCTGGACCGAACTGGGCGGCTTCGGCGCCAATCCTGACACCACCAAGAAGAGCTGGGACGAGTTCGTGCGCTGCCTGCCCAAGATGTGGATGCAGGAGACGTTTTCCTATCAGGGCGAGTTCTGGTCGATGCCGGAGCGCACCATCCTGCCCAAGCCCTACCAGAAGCCGCATCCGCCGATGTGGGTGGCGGTCACCAGCCCGGGGACAGAGATCGACGCCGCCGAGCGTGGGCTGGGCAGCCTCGGTCTCTCCTTCGCGGGCTTTGGCGAGCAGGAGAAGAAGATCAAGGACTATCGCCGGCGCATCCAGTCGTGCGAGCCGGTCGGCGCCTTCGTGAACGAGCAAGTCGCCACGACCAACTTTCTGTTCTGCCACGAGGATGAGAAATACGGCGTCGAGATGGGCAAGAAGCTGGGCAACACCTTCAATTATCTTGCGACGCAGCTCATCTCCACCCGCGAGGTCTACTCCTCACCGTCCTACCAGTCGCTGGGACTTCTGCCGGCACTGCGCCGCGCTGCCACCGGCCCCGAGGCGTCGGAGCAGCAGACCGAGGGCATGGCCTACGGCGATCCGGCGCGCATCATCCGCGCCGTCAAGAAGTGGGAGGAGCTGGGCGTCGATTGCATCAACTTCATCCTGAACGCCAACGAGGTGGTCCCGCAGGACCAGGTGATGGCGAGCCTAAAACTGTTCGCCAAGGAAGTGATGCCGGTGTTCGCCAAGAAGCCGGCAAACATCAAGGCGGCGGAGTAGCAACCATGCCGCTCTATGGATCGCTCGATATCACGCAGTCGCCCGCGCGCCTGCCGACGCTGCCCAACCTCGACACCGAATCCTGGGCCTTGCCCAAGGCCGAAATGATGCAGCTTCTGATCGAGGTGCCGCGCAGCTCGACCGACGGGTTGCTGCCCAAAGCCATGCATCCCGCGCTACCGTCCTACGTGATCCTGGCGGTGACCAAATATCCCGACAGCCCGGTCGGCCCATTCACGCTCGCGGTGCTGCGGCTTGGTAGCCGCGCCGGCGCCCATCCGCGAGGCTTCCTGCTCGGCGCCGTCGCCAGCACCGACGCGGCGGCCAAGGAGCTGCGCACGCGCTGGGGCTTCCCGGTGGAGAGTGGCGAAGTGAAGTTCCTGCGGCGCCACGACCGGGTCATGGGCACGGTGAAGAAAGCCGGCAAGACGATCCTCGACTGCGCCCTGGTCGATCCGCAGCCGGTGTCGGGCACCGACGTGCAGTACATCAACTGGGTGACGGCCGCGAACGCGCCGCTCGACGGCGCCACGCAGCCGATGCTGATCCAGGTCGATCCGAAATACACCTTCTTCAAGTCCGAACGCGGCAAGCCGCTGGTCAACGAGTTCGACGCGACGGCGTGGAACGCATCGGGCCTCAAGCTCGCCGAACCGATCGTCGGCACCTGCTGCACTGTCGACACCGACCTGCCGCGGATACGGTTCGTGATGGACCCGCTGAAGCCGGTGTATCTGGGCACGCGCCGCATCCGGGAGTCGCGCGTCGACGAATGATCCGCTAGCCGCTGTTGCGCAGACCGGCCGCGATACCGTTGATGCTGAGGTGGATGCCTTGTACGACACCGGGATCGACATCGCCCGCACGGTGACGCTTGAGCAACTCGATCTGCACGTGGTTCAGCGGGTCGATGTAGGGAAAGCGGTTGCGAATCGAGCGCGCCAGCAGCGGATTGCCAGCCAGCAGCTCCTGCTGTCGCATGACGGCGCGGACNNCATCGGTCACCAGTTCGGAGTAGCGCGAGGCGATGGCGATGTCGCTCTTGGCCAGCACCATGTCCATGTTCGACAGGACGGTGCGGAAGAACGGCCAGTTGTCGTACATCGCCTGCAGCGTCGCCATTCCGTCACCCGGGCGCGCGTCGCTCCACGCCTTGACCGCCGCCCCGAACCCGTACCAGCCCGGCAACATCAGGCGGCACTGCGCCCAGCTGAACACCCAGGGGATGGCGCGCAGATCCTCAATACGTCGCTGGCTCGACCGCGACGCCGGGCGGCTGCCGATATTGAGGGTGGCGATCTCGTCGAGCACCGTGGACTCGCGGAAATACCGGTCGAAGCCCTCGGTCTCGTAGACCAGGTCGCGATAGGCGCGGAAAGCGTGTGCCGACAATTTCTCCATAACGGCCAGATAGTCGGCCGGCGGCGGCGGGCGATCGCCCTCCAGCAGCGTCGCCTCGAGCGTGGCGGCGGCCAGAGTTTCGAGGTTGCGCCGCCCGACCTCGGCGTTGGAATATTTGCCGGCGATCACCTCGCCCTGCTCGGTGATGCGGATCGCGCCCTGCACAGCGCCGGGCGGTTGCGCGAGGATCGCGTCGTAGCTCGGGCCCCCGCCGCGACCGACCGAGCCACCGCGGCCGTGGAACAGGCGCAGCCCGACCTTGTGACGCCGGAAGGTGTCGATCAGCACCAGCTCGGCCTTGTACAGCTCCCAGGTCGAGGTCAGATAGCCGCCGTCCTTGTTGCTGTCGGAGTAGCCCAGCATCACCTCCTGCGTGTCGCCGCGCGAGGCGAGCAGGCGGCGATAGGCAGGCAGCCCCAGGAGCTCGTCCATGATGCGGCCGCAGCGCTGCAGATCGCCGATGGTCTCGAACAGCGGCACGATATCGACGTCCAGCCGGCCCTCGCGTGGACGCAACAGGCCGGTTTCCTTGAGCAGCACGGCCACTTCCAGGATGTCGGAGACGCTGTCGGCCTTGGAGATCACGTAGTTGGGTATGGCGGCGCGGCCGTAGCGGCGATGCGCGTCGGCCGCCACAGCCAGCATGGCAAGTTCGGCGGCGGTTTCGTCGGCATATGACAAATGCGGCGAGGCGAGCGGCCGCATGTTGCCCAGTTCGCCGACCAGCAGCGCCACACGTGCGTCCTCTGCGAGCGTCCGATAGTCGACCCCTGCCCCGGCCCCGGCCCCGGCCGCCTCGACGAGTTCAGCCACGACACGCTCGTGCACATCCGAATTCTGCCGCAGATCGAGCGACGCGAGATGAAAGCCAAAGACGTCGACGGCGCGTCGCAGCGACCGCAGACGTCCCCGCGCCAGGCCGGCTGAGCCGTTTTCCGTCAGCGACTGGTAGACGATATCCAGGTCCGCTTTCAGATCCCCGGCCGCTTGGTAGGCCGCCGCCTCGCCGACCGGCGGGTGTGGCGCTTCCAACCGATCGAGCGCCCACGCGGTGGCGGCCAGTCGTGCATAGATGCCGACGATGGCGCGCCGGTAGGGTTCGTCCTGGCGCTCCGGCGCGCGGTCGGACGATCGTTCGGCCAACCCGCGCAGCCCCTCGGAGGTGTGCACGATGCGGCCATCGAGCGACAGCTCGCCGCCCAGCAGATGCAGCTCGTCGAGATAGAAGCGCAGCGCCCGCTGGCTCTGCATGGTGAGCGCCTGGCGCGACACGTCGGCGGTGACGAAGGGATTGCCGTCACGGTCGCCGCCCATCCAGCTGCCCATGCGCAGGAAGGACGGCACATCGAGGTCCTGCCAGGCCGGATCGGTGGCGCCGAGCCGATCCTCGAGGTCGGCGTAGAAAGCCGGCAGAGCGCGCAGGAAGGTGTGGTCGTAGTAGGCCAGGCCATTGGCGACCTCGTCGATGACCCGCAGGCGCGTGTCACGCAGGATGCTGGTCTGCCACAGCGTGAGCACGGCGCGGCGCAACGCCCGGCGGTTGGACGCCAGCTCCTCCGGCGTGAACTGGATGCGGTCGCGCTCGTCGAGCAGGCGAGCAATCTCCATCTCGCGGTCGATCGAGCTCTTGCGGCGGATCTCGGTTGGATGCGCCGTCAGGACCGCACTGCACAGGGCATGGGCAAAGAACGCGTCGAGTTGCGTCCGGGAAATGCCGGCGTTCCGGGCGCGCTCGAGCGCATAGGCCATCGTGCCCTGCCGCGGCGCCGCCCTGGCCATGGCGTAGGCCCGGGTGCGGCGGATGTGGTGCTGGTCCTCGGCGATGTTGGCCAGGTGCGAGAAGTAGCCGAAGGCCCGGATGATGCGGGTCGCGCGGTCCGTCGGCAGGCCGCTCATGATGGCCTGCAACTCCTGTCGGGCAGCCTCGTCAGCGTTGCGGTGGAACTGGACGGCAGTGCGGCGGATGTGTTCGACGAGTTCGAACACCGGGTCGCCCTCCTGGGCACGCACCGTGTCGCCGAGAATACGCCCGAGGAGCCTGGTGTCGTAGCGCAGCGGCACGTCCTTTTCGGGCGTATCAGTGTCGTTGGGACGCTCCATGGGCTGCATCTTGCTCCTGTTACGCGATCTCTAGGACACCCTCGCCGCCTTTGTAGAGCCTCTCCACCAGCGCCTTGCGCCGCTCGAGCGTGGCGCGCTGGTTGATGTAGCCCTTGTCGGTGATCTCGTGGCCGTCGACCGACGCGGGCTCCTCCATCAGGATCGCGCGGCGCACCCGCATCGAGGAGCCCTTGCACGCGGCATTCATCCTGGCGAGCCCGTCGCGCACGGTGGCGATCACGGCGGGATGGGCCAGGAGTTCGCCACTGGAGAGCGCCACTTCGCTGTCATCGACGAGCTGCCGGCAGGCGGCCAGGTTGGGAAAACCCAGCAGGCCGACATACTCGCGATCCTGACCGCAGATCACCGCGTCCTGCAGCACCGGCGAAGCGGCAGCGATCGCCGTCGTGCGGAGCGTGCCGACCAAGACGAAGGTGCCGCTGGTCAGTTTGAAATCCTCGACCACGCGGCCATCGAAGATCAGGCCCCAGCTCGGATCCGCAGGGTCGACGAAGCGGCCGGCATCGCCGATCTTGTAGAAGCCTTCCTCGTCGAACATCTCGGCCGTCAAATCGGGCCGCTTGTAGTAGCCGGGGGTGACGATCACGCTCTTCAGGCGCAGCTCATAGCGGCCCTCCTCGCCGGTCGGCACGAGCTTCAGCTGCACGCCAGGGAACGGCAGGCCGATCAAGCCGACCCGCTCGGACGCCCAGTGCACCGTGGTCGCCGTCGGTGCCGTCTCGGTGGAACCCCAGCCCGTCACGAACGGCAGCCGATAGCCGGTGTGCTTCACCGCCAACATCTCCATGCGCTCGTAGAGGTCGGACGGCAGCGTGGCGCCGCCATAGGCCAGCGAATTCAGGTTCTTGAAGAATTTTTTCGCCAGCCCCTCGTCCTTCTCCAGTGCCGTCGCCAGCATGGCGTAGCCCGCGGGCACGTTGGCGAAGGAAGTCGGTGAGATCTCCCGCAAGTTCCGCAGCGTCTCGTCGAATAAGCCAGGCAGCGGCTTGCCGTCGTCGATCCACGTCGTGCCGCCTTCGGCGAGGTTGCCCTGGAACGTGGCATTGCCGCCCATCGTGTGGTTCCACGGCAGCCAATCGAGCTGCACGGGGGCCGGATCGGTCGGCTTTCGCGTGCGCGCCATCTGCCCCATCGCCAGATTGGCGCACATCATCTCCTGGGTGTTGATCACCGCCTTGGGCAGGCCGGTGCTGCCAGAAGTGAAGAGGAATTTGCCGATCGTCTTGGACTCGATGTGCGCGATCGACTGGGCCACCACGTCGGTCACCTTCGTGGCGACGAGTTCGCTCCACGGCAGCGACTGCATCTGCGGCGGCGCTTTGTCGACATGAACCAGCAGAACACCGTCGAGATCGAGGGCGGCGAGCGCACGGGCGTAGATCTCTCCGTTCTGCACGAACACCAGCCCGGGCTTGATGAGGTCGAAAACGTAGCGGAGCTTGGCGTGGTCCTGGCTCATCACAGAATAGGCCGGCGACACCGGTGCCAGCGGCGCACGCGCCTGCATGGCCGCCATCGACAGCAGCGCGAACTCGATGGAGTTCGACGACAGGATCATGACCGGCTTGTCGGGCCCGAAGCCGCGGTCGAGCAGCGCTTGCGTGATCGCATCGACCTGCTTCTTGGCTTCGGCGTAGGTCACCTTCAGCCATTCGCGCGCCGGGCCGCGGCGCTGCGCCAGCCAGATCCTGTCGGGTGCCTCGGCCGCCCACTTGGCGAGGAAGGCCGGCACGTGCTTCTCGTAAGGCTTCAGCCGGTGGTTCGACTGCAGCACGATGCTGCCGTCGCCGCGGCACTCGACCTTGACGTCGCGGCTCAGGAAATCGATCGGCTTGAAGGGCGCCTGCATTACGCTGTCCAACGGCGTTTCTCCCGAAATTTTGCGTTGATGACGGTTTAGGCAGTGGTCTCTGGCGGAGCAAGCTCGGCCCATCCGCAAGCCGAAACCCCTGCTGCGTCGTCATGCGTCTTCAGGACGGTGAATGGCCGTTCACATTACCGCGGTTTTCCGCCAGAGTCCGGCGTAGCACAAAGGGAGAGACCGATGGACTTCGAATACTCGGATCGCAGCAAGGCGCTGGTCGAGAAGCTCAGCAAATTCATGGACGAGGTCGTCTATCCGGCCGAGCCCGTTTACGAGGAGCAGATGGAGAAGGCGAAGGACCGCTGGCAGCTTCCGCCGGTCGTCGAGGCCTGCAAGGCCGAAGCGAAGAAGCGCGGCCTTTGGAACATGTTCCTCCCTGCGGACCGCGAAAGCGGCGACACCCACGGCACGATGGGTCTCAGCAACCTCGAATACGCGCCGATCTGCGAAGTGCTGGGCCGTTCGTCGATCGCCTCCGAGGCGGTCAACTGCTCGGCGCCCGACACCGGCAACATGGAAGTGTTCGCCCGCTACGGCACCAAGGAGCACAAGGAGAAGTGGCTGAAGCCGCTGCTCAACGGCGAGATCCGCTCCTGCTTCGCCATGACCGAGCCGGCCGTGGCTTCCTCGGATGCGCGCAACGTCGAGTGCCGCATCGAGGCCGATGGCAACGACTATGTCATCAACGGCCGCAAGTGGTGGTCGTCGGGCATGGGCGATCCGCGCTGCAAGGTCATCATCCTGATGGGCAAGAGCGATCCCAACGCGCCGGCCTACCGCCAGCAGTCGATGATCGTGGTGCCGCGCGACACCAAGGGCATCAAGATCGTCAAGATGCTGAACGTGTTCGGCTACGACGACGCCCCGCACGGCCATGCCGAGGTGGTCTACGACAACGTGCGCGTGCCGAAGTCGAACATCCTGCTGGGCGAAGGCCGCGGCTTCGAGATCGCCCAGGGCCGCCTTGGTCCCGGACGTATCCATCACTGCATGCGCGCCATCGGCGTCGCCGAGCGGGCGCTCGAGATGGCGATCAAGCGCGCCAAGAGCCGCGTCGCCTTCGGCCAGCGCATCTCGGAGATGGGCGTCACCAAGGCCCACGTCGCCGACATGCGCATGGAAATCGACATGGCCCGCCTGCTGGTGCTGAAGGCCGCGTGGGCGATGGACAAGTTCGGCAACAAGGAAGCCCGCCAGCAGATCGCGATGATCAAGGTGGCGGTGCCCAACATCACCTCCAAGGTGGTCGACCGCTGCCTGCAGCTCCATGGCGCCGGCGGCGTCAGCCAGGTCTTCAAGCTGGCCAGCATGTACGCCCACCAGCGCACGCTGCGTCTGGCCGACGGTCCGGACGAGGTCCATCGCGACCAGGTCGGCCGGCTGGAGATCGCCAAGTACAACTAAGCGCATTCGAATGCGCTAAGTCCGGCTCCCGGACGAACGCAAAGGCCGCCTCCGGGCGGCCTTTGTCGTCTAAGGTACTGCATCGGAGATGGAGGTCGCCCATGGATGCAACGGATGTCAACGAGCTGAAGGCGCAGCAGAAGAAGCTCCATCATGTCTCGGAGCACCTCGCCAACGAGCGGACCATCCTCGCCTGGATCCGGACCGCACTTGCCGTGATGACGCTGGGCGTCGGCATCAACCGGTTCAGCCTGTTCCTCGAGGAATTCAGCCATGTCGTGCCCGGCGGAAGAAAAGCGAACCTGCATGCCGAACAATTGGGCATCGGCCTCGTTGTACTGGGCGTCGTGATGATGCTCGGCGCCACCTGGCACTACGCCCACGTTGCTAACGCCATCGACACCGACTCCTATCGGCCGGCGCGCCTCGGCATCATCCTGACCTCGCTGCTCGTGGTCGTGCTCGGCGGGGCAAGCTTGTTCTGGTTGCTTTCCCGATAGCCAGGAAGATAGCTTGCCCTTCATGGGGAGTGACGGCGCGCAACTGATTGACCGGCTGAAGGCTATCGTCGGCAAAGGCTACGTCCTCACGACTCCCGAGAGCACCCGACGCTTCAGTACGGGTATCCGCTTCGGCAGTGGCCCGGTTCTGGCGGTCGTCCGACCGGGCAGCCTGGTCGAGCAGTGGCGGGTGCTGAACGCCTGCGTGGCGGCCAACAAGACCATCATCGTGCAGGCGGCAAACACCGGGCTCACCGGTGGCTCGACGCCCAACGGCGACGATTACGACCGCGAAATCGTGATCGTCAGCACGCTGCGCATCCCAAGGTGCACCTGATCGACGACGGCAAGCAGGCGATCTGCCTGCCCGGCGCCACGCTCCACCAGCTCGAGAAGGCGCTACGGCCGATCAAGCGCGAGCCGCATTCCCTGATCGGCTCGTCTTGCATCGGCGCCTCGATCTTCGGCGGCGTCTGCAACAACTCGGGCGGCCCGTTGATCCATCGCGGGCCCGTCTTCACCCAGATGACCCTGTTCACACGGATGTTCGAGGCGGGCGCGATCCACCTCGTCAACCATCTCGGCGTCAGTCTGGGCGACGATCCGGAGACGATCCTCGCCAGACTGGACCGCGGCGACAGCGGTCAGCGGTCGAGCCAGACGTCCTCGAAGCGCCAGCCGTTGTAGATGCTGTTGGTGTGGATCACGACGCCCTTGACGTGCGGCTGCCAGCAGCCGGCCGCCTTGCCGTTGTAGATGATTGGCCTCGCGACATCCTCCTGCAGCTTGACGTCGATGTCCTGCACCATCGCCAGGCGCTTCTTCTGATCGAGCTCGCGCGACTGCGCCTCGAACAGCTTGGTCATCTCCGGGTCGCAGTAGCCGTTGTAGTTGCGCAGCGAGCCGCAGGCGTAGCCCTCGAAGAAGGTGACGTCCGGGTCGTCGACCGCGCTGCCGCTGAGATTGAGCGCCACCGTATAGTCCTTCTTGAACACGCGATTGTAGTAGATGGCGGTGTCGATGATCTCGAGCTCGGCGTCCATATAGATGTGCCGCAAGTGGTCGAGCAGGATCGTCGCCGGATCGCGGAACGTCGCGATGTTGCGCGTGCTCACCCTGACCTTCAGCCGCTTGTCGGGACCGTAGCCGGCCTCCCTCATCAGGGCGCGCCCCTCCTCGCGGCTCTTCTCGACGTCGCCGTAGCCGATAATGTTCTTGAGCCTCTCCGGCGGCAGTCCCCATACGCCATCCGGCGGCGCCAGCATGGCACCGCCCAGCGTGTCCTGGCCTTCGCTTATGATGTCGACGAAGGCGTGCCGATCGAGCGTCAACGCCATGGCGCGCCGGATCTTCGGATTGTCGAAGGGCGGCAGGTCGCGGTTGACGATGAGATTGGTGGAAACGCCGGTCGCCCGCATGGTGCACAGGGCCTTGGACGCGTCCTTGCGGATGCCCTTGAGCAGCGGCACCGTGACGTCGGTCGGGAAGGTCATGTCGAACTTGCCCGCGGTGAAGGCCAGCATGCGGGTCGAGCGGTCGGGAATGATGGTGAACTCGATGCCGTCGAGATAGGGCCGCCCCTTCTTCCAGTAGTCGGGGTTCTTCGCCAGCTTGATGCTCTCCTTCATCTTGAATTCGACGAACTTGAACGGGCCGGTGCCGATCGGCTTGGTGCGCATTTGCGCCGTCGGGACGTGACATGGATAGATCGGCGTGTAGCCGGACGACAGCAACGCCAGCAGCGAGGGTTGTGGCGCCTTGAGGTGGAAGGTGGCGTCGAAGTCGCCATCGGCCGTCACCTTCTCGACGTTGCTCCACCAGGCCGAACGCGGGTTGCGCCGGAGCTTGTCGGTGCCGGTCAGCATCTCAAAGGTGCATTGCACGTCCTTGGCCGTGAACGGCTTGCCGTCGTGCCATTTCACTCCCTCGCGCAGCCTGAAGGCGAGCGCCTTGCCGTCGTCGCTCCATTTCCAGCTCGTGGCGAGATCGGGCACGATCGATTCGAAGCTGTTCTTCGGCACGTTCTGGTCGAACATGACCAGGTTGTTGAAAACGCTCATGAACGGCACCGCCGTCGAGACCGTCGCCTCCTCATGGATCGAGGCGCTGGGCGGCGTGTCCATATGTTCGATCTTGAGGATGCCGCCGGATTTCTGCGCCCACGCGGCGCTTGCCGTCACAATCGTTAACGCGACCACGCATACGCACGCGAAACTGGTTCGGCCGTTCATGTCGTGTCCTCCCTAAGAGGGGCGGTGCGCTGTTCTTTTGTCGTTTGCGCGCAACGCCAAAGCTGTTGCCGGCTAGTCTACGCGACGCTTTTGTCTTCTCCCCCTTTTTTGCCTTCGCGGCAGCTTGACCGGGCTGCCTGACACAGGCAAGCCCGGGCGCCCATGTCCGCGTCAACATCCGCGCCCGCAATCGACGCCCCCGACGCAGTGAGCCGCCTGATGCCCTCACGGGTGGCGCGCGGCTTCTTCCTCGCCGTCGTGTCCGGCCTCTTCTTCACATTCCTCAACGCCGCGGTGAAGGAGCTGGCGAGCGAGATGCCGCCGCTGTTCGTCGCCTGGGGCCGCTGGATCTCGGGCGTCGCGCTGATCGGTGCGTACCTCCTGGCACGGGTCGGCCTCTGGGGCATGCGCACGCAAGACATGAAGCTCCATTGCTTCCGCGGCCTCTTCCACACGACCGGCTATGGCCTGTGGTACGAGGCGGTGGTGTGGCTGCCGCTGGCCACCATGGCCGCACTGGGCTTCACCGGCCCGATTTTCATCACCCTGGGCGCCGTTTTCTTCCTCGGCGAGACCGTGCACTGGCGGCGCTGGGCCGGCGTGGCGGTGGGATTCGCCGGCATGCTGGTGATCGTCCGTCCCGGCTTCGTGCCGATGAACCCCGGCATCTGGATGATGCTGGCCGCGGTGCCGTTGATGGCCGGCTCCAACCTCGTGGCCAAGGTGGTGTCGGGCCGAGACAAGCCGGCGGTCGTGGTGTTCTGGCAGAGCGTGGTCGGCGCCGTCTGCTTCACGCCGCTCGGCATCTGGTTCTGGCAGACGCCAACCCTGACACAGATCGGCCTCTTCCTGGCCGCTGGCTTCTCCGGCACGGTGGGATACTTCCTGATCACCTGGGCCTATCGCCTGCTCGATATTTCCGCCCTGCAGTCGATCACCTTCCTTGCCATCGTTTGGGCCGCCTTGATGGACGTCGCGGTCTGGGGCAAGACCTCCGACATCTGGACGTTCGTGGGGGCGGCGATCATCGTGGCGTCGACGACCTACATCGCCCACCGTGAAACAACACGCGAGACGGTGGCGGGAGGAAAGAAGAAATGACGGATCGTCTGGCGGGCAAGGTCGCGCTGATCACCGGCGGTGCCTCGGGACTGGGCGCCAACGCCGCCGAGTTGATGGTCCGCGAGGGCGCCAGGGTGGTCGTCGCCGACATCGCCGCCGACCGCGGCAAGGCGGTCTCGGACAGGCTGGGCGCGTCCGGCCATTTCGTGAAGCTCGACGTCACGTCGGAGGACAACTGGAAGGCGGCCATCGCCGAGACCGTGACCAAGTTCGGCGCGCTGCATGTGCTGCTGAATTCCGCCGGTATCGGGCTCAGCAAAACGGTCGAGGACATCACGCTCGAGGAATGGCGCCGCGTGCACGCCATCGACCTCGACGGCGTGTTCCTGGGCTGCAAGCACGGCGTCGGCGAAATCAAGAAGCACACCGCCAAGCTCGGCGGTTCGGTGATCAACATCTCGTCGATCTCGGGCATCATCGCCGGCGCCAACATGGCGGCCTACAACTCGGCCAAGGCGGGCGTGCGGCTCCTGAGCAAATCGGTGGCGCTGCACTGCGCCAAATCGGGCTACAACATCCGCTGCAACTCGGTGCACCCCACCTTCATCGACACGCCGATCCTCGACAAGTATCGCGACCGCTTCGGCCAGGAGGTCATGCAGCAGAAGCTCGGCCGCCAGGTCCCGATCGGCCGCCTCGGCCGACCCGAGGAAGTCGGCTGGGCGCTCGTTTTTCTCGCGTCGGACGAGTCGAGTTTCATGACCGGCTCGGAAGTGATCATCGACGGCGGCATCTCCGCCATGTGACAGGTGTGAAACACCTGTCATCCTGAGCGCAGCGAAGGATCTATTGGTCGGTCCGTGAGGTCCTTCGCTATGCTCAGGACGACAGAAACAGGAGGACTGAATGCTTCTCTCTCTCAACGGCCATCGTGTCTATTTCGACCTCGCCGGCCCCCAAAACGCTCCCGTCGTCTGCTTCACCCATTCGCTGAATTCCGACGGCGGTATGTGGGCCGAGCAGCTCGTGCCGTTGCTTGGCGCCGGCTACCGCGTGCTGCGGCTCGACATGCGCGGCCATGGCGGCAGCGCGCCGGTCGACGGCGACTACACGATGGACGCGCTGTCGGCCGACGTGAAGCGTTCGCTCGACGTGTTGGGCATCAAAAAGGTGCACTTCATTGGCCTCTCGATCGGCGGCATGATCGGCCAGGGCTTTGCGCTCGCCTATCCGAACGCCTTGGCGTCGCTGACGCTCTGCGATACCCAGCCCTCGACACCACCCGGCTCGGCCGGGACGTGGGAGGAGCGCAAGGCGGTCGTTCGCAAGAGCGGGTTGGCGGCACTCGCCGACAGCACGATGACGCGCTGGTTCACCGACGAGTTCAAGCAGGTCAACCCGGCGCGCTGGCGCGAGATCCGCGACACGATCAGCGGTACCACGCCCCAGGGCTCCGCGGGCTGCATGTCGGCGATCCAGAACTTCGACTATCTCGAGCGGCTGCCGACCCTTAAGATCCCGACCCTCGTGATCTGCGGCGACCTCGACGAAGGCACGCCGCCGGATCGCAACAAGCTGATCGCCTCGAAGATCCCCGGCGGCAAGTACGAGGGCATCGCCCAGGCAAAACACATGCCCAACGTCGAGCGGCCCGAGCAGTTCAACCGCATCATGATGAGCTTTCTGGCGGCCAACCGTTAAGCCATCGTTAAGGACCTGAAATGGATTTCGCCTTCTCCGAGCACCAACTCGCCATCAAGGACAGCGTCGCCAGGCTCTGCGCCGGCTTCGACGACAAATACTGGCTCAAGAAGGACAAGGACGGCGGCTTTCCTGAGGACTTTTACAAGGCCATGGCCGCTGCCGGCTGGCTCGGCATTGCCATGCCCGAGGAATATGGCGGCGCGGGGCTGGGCATCGCCGAAGCCGCCATCATGATGCAGGCCGTGGCCGAGTCGGGTGCAGCGCTACAGGGCGCCTCGGCGATCCATCTCAACGTCTTCGGGCCCAACCCGATCGTCGTGTTCGGCACCGACGAACAGAAGAAGCGCATCCTGCCCGATATCATCGCCGGCAAGGTCAAGGGTTGCTTCGCCGTCACCGAACCCGACGCCGGACTCAACACCACCGCGCTCGACACCAAGGCCGAACGCGATGGCAACGGCTACATGGTGCATGGCAAAAAGACCTGGACCTCGACAGCACAGGTTGCCGACAAGATGCTGCTGATCGCCCGCACCACGCCCAAGGAGAAGTGCCGGCGTGCCACTGATGGCCTGTCGCTGTTCTACACCGACTTCGACCGCAGCAAGATCGAAGTGCGCGAGATCGAGAAGATGGGCCGCAAGGCCGTCGACACCAACCAGGTGTTCATCGACGGCCTAAAAGTTCCGCTCGAGGACCGCATCGGCGAGGAAGGCAAGGGCTTTCACTACTTACTGCACGGGCTCAACCCCGAGCGCGTGCTGATCGCGGCCGAAGCGATCGGTATCGGCAAGTGTGCGCTGGCGCGGGCCACGCAATATGCCAAGGAGCGCATCGTGTTCGGCCGGCCGATCGGCAAGAACCAGGCGATCCAGCATCCCCTGGCCGAGAGCTGGATGCAGCTCGAGGCGGCCAACCTGCTGACCTTCAAGGCGGCCTGGCTCTACGACAACGGCAAGGACTGCGGCGCTGAGGCCAACTCGGCCAAATATCTCGGCGCGCGCTGGGCCTACGAGGCCTGCGAGCGGGCGATCCTGACCCATGGTGGCTACGGCTACGCCAAGGAGTTCCACGTCGAGCGATTCCTGCGCGAAGTCATGATCGCGCGCATCGCGCCGGTCAGCGAGCAGCTGATCCTGTGCTACGTCGCGGAGCGCGTGCTGGGCCTGCCCAAGAGCTATTAGGCCGCCTTGGCCTCAGCGCTCCATTCCGTGACCACGCGTTCGAGGTCGCGAAAATTCTGGTGCATCTGCTCCAGGACAAAACCCACGGCAAAGAAACGCTCGGCCGCAGCGGCGGGCAAAGCGAGTGTCAGGCCCTCCTTCCTCAACGCCTCGATCTCGCTGCCGTAGGCCGCCAGCGCCTGGACAAAAGGATCGAGCGACGGCGGGCCCCAGCGCGCCAGCAGTGCCGCGCCGCTTGCCCGCATATAATCCGACGCGGCGCTGGCGATCGCACCCAGGCGAGGTTTCAGCCGCACCCGCATCGTCGCCGGCAGCGGCGCCCCGGCTGCGCGGCCGAGCATGACCAGGTCATGGCGCAGCCTGAGCAATGTGCGGCGGAGCGGGCCGGTGTCGGGCTCTGCCGAGAGCCGCGCGGCACGCTCGCGCTCAGCCTCGCCGCTGACGGTGTTGATTTCGACCAGCACTTCGCCAATGCCGTCCTGCAGCGGGTACAGTTGGGCGTTGTCCAGTCCCTCGCACACGCCGGCGAGCAACAGCTCCAGCCCGTGCGCCATCAGGTCGAGCATGCGCGCGGCAGCATGGCGCACCAGGCGATGGGCGCTCGACGGCAGCACGAAGAAGGACACCGCGAGGCCGATGACGGCGCCCAGCGCCACTTCGAGCACGCGGTTGATCGCCGAATCGAGCGGGCTCGAATGAGTGAAGGTCGGCACCAGCAGCACAATGATCGCCGTGATCGGCACGACATTGAGGTTGGCCCGGGTGGCCGCGATCGCAGCGAGCGGCGCCACGGCCAGGACCAGCACGGCAAGCAGGGCCAACTCGCTCTGGTGCGGGATGAGCACGGAGATGGCGCCGCCATAGGCCGCGCCGCCCAGCGTGCCGAGCAGATAGTTGCCGGTGGTCTGGAGTGAGCGACCGACACTCATTTGCGTGACGATCACCGCCGTCAGAACCGACCACAGAGGCAGCGGCAGGCTGGCAAGCTGGGCCGCGGCCAATGCCAGCACGGAGGCCAGGGTCACCCGGAGGCTGAGCGCCAGATGAACCCGGCGTACGGGAAACCGCGTGCGCAGCCATATCCATATGTTTTTCAGGCGTTTCACGACAGGGCCGACCCAGGGAATTTTCGTCGCCAGTTAGAGAACCATGGCCGAAACCGGGCGAAAAGTATCAGGTCAGCCTGCAACTATCGGGCAACCATCCGCCAGACGCGGGCGTTTCCTTGGAAACCACAGGTTCCACCAGTGGAGGAAGCCATGACCCGGTCCCAGTTCTACACCGCCGTCCTGGCGGGAAGCCTTGCCTGCGGTGCGGCCGCGTTTGCCGCCCCGCCCGTGCCGCCGACGTCGTCGCAAACCCGCGCCGAGACGGCCTGCCAGGACCAAGGCATGCACCCCAATTCACCGGAGCGGGAGCTTTGCCTCTCCCATGTCACGCGGGCCTTTGACTGGGGCGAGACGAACCTCGCCTATGAGCTCGCCCGGACGACCGGCGAAGCACGCGAGGCCTGCACGGCCTCCGGCCTCGCGCCCGGCAGCCTGGGCTATCGCACCTGCATCGACGTCGAAGTCGACGCGCGCACCCAGCTCCTGATCCTGGGCGACGACCAGAGCGGCGAGAACGTCGCCCGATCGCCGTAGCAGGGACGATCAGGGGGGGCGATCAGCGGGGAATGCGCTTTTCGTATTGCCCGTCGATGGCGCGATGGAGATCCCAGAAGGCCTGTGGCACCCGGCCATTGGCACGCTCAACCAGGACCATAAGCAAGGCGTGCCAGCCGCCGCTCACATTGACCATTTCATCGCGGCCGGCCAGGCGTCGATGCGTCAGAGTGAACAACACCTTGTCTCCTTGCGGCGCCAGTTCGAACACGACCTCCGACGAGGGCGGCCAGGAGAACGCAAATCGCCGCGGCGGATCGTATTCGGTGATCTCGACGACGAACTCGTGACCGTTGGCGTCGATCTCGCGGTACTTCTCCGGCGGCGGCGCGTTGTGCGGCGACAGGTCCGAATGTTTGAAGCGCAGCGTCATCTTGCCGCCGACTCGAAGGTCGGTCGGGCCCGACGCAAACCACTCGCCGCGCTTCTTCGCGTTTGTCAGATAGGCCCACACCGTCTCGATCGGACTGGGCAGCAAGCGCTCGAAGCGCACTTCGGTCGGTGAAATGACGGTGCCGTAGTCGTCGCTCATTTGCGGCTCCTTTTCTTGCCGGCGTGGCGCAACAGCGCAGTTTCAAGGTCGTCGAGGCGGGCCGACCAGAAGCGCTGATAGAAGGCGAGCCATCGATCGGCCTGGGCGAGCGGCCCGGCCTCGATGCGGCAGCGGTGCGAACGGCCCTCGATGGTGCGGCTGAGCAGCCCCGCCTCCTCCAGCACCTTCACGTGCTTGGCGGCGGCGGCAAACGACATGTCGAAGGGCTCGGCGAGCTCGCCCACCGTGCGCTCAGCAGCCGCCAGGCGGCGCAGCATGGCGCGGCGGGTCGGATCGGACAGCGCGCCGAATACACGATCGAGGGCTTCTTGTTCAACCATATGGTTGAATATAGAAGATGCGCCGGCAACGTTCAACCTTTTTGTTGAATGACAGCAAGCTTGTCATCGCCCACGAAGCGAGAGACCTTTGGACTCATGACTGCCTCCATCGGTCCTCTCCCCGCTTCCGTCCTGCCCGCCGGTGTGCGAGCGCGCATTTTGCCTGGCATCAACGGCCTCGACATGCACGTCCTCGAAGCCGGTTTCGAGACGCCGGGACGGCCCGCTGTGCTGCTGCTGCACGGCTTTCCCGAGCTCGCCTACAGCTGGCGCAAGGTCATGCCGGCGCTGGCATCGGCGGGCTATCACGCGATCGCGCCCGACCAGCGCGGCTACGGCCGTACCACCGGCTGGGACGCCGATTACGACGGCGACCTCGCGGGCTTTCGTTTCATGAATTTGCTGCGCGATGCCATCGGCGTGCTGTTCGCAACCGGTCACCGCTCGGCGGAGGCGGTGGTCGGCCACGATTTCGGCGCCTCGGTCGCGGCCTACGCCGCCCTGGTGCGGCCCGACATCTTCAAGCGCATGGTGCTGATGAGCGCGCCCTTTGCCGAGCCGCCGTCGGTGCCGTTCGGTGACAGACCGACAGCGAAAGCGCCGGACATCCATACCGCGCTCGCAGCACTCAGCCGGCCGCGCAAACATTACCAGGGGTACTACTCGACCCGGCCGGCCAACGAGAACATGTGGCATGCCCGCCAGGGCGTGCATGACTTCCTGCGCGCCTATTACCATCACAAGAGCGCCGACTGGAAAGCCAACAAGCCGTTCGAGCTCAACGGCTGGACGGCCGAAGAACTCGCCAAGCTGCCGACCTATTACATCATGGATCTCGCCGAAGGGATGGCCGAGACCGTGGCCAAGGAGATGCCGTCGGCCGCCGAAATCGCCGCCAACAAATGGCTGCCTGACCGCGAGCTCAAGGTTTACAGCGACGAATACGCCCGCACCGGCTTCCAGGGCGGCCTCAACTGGTATCGCGTGCGCATCAGCGGCCGGGTGAGCGGCGAGTTGGAAGTCTTCACCGGCCGCACCATCGACGTGCCGTCGACCTTCATCTCGGGCCGCGGCGACTGGGGCATCTACCAGACGCCGGGCGCCATCGAGAAGATGCAGAAGAGTGCCTGCACTCAGATGAAGGCGATCCACCTCATCGAGGGTGCCGGCCATTGGGTGCAACAGGAGCAGCCGGGTGAGGTGAACCGGCTGCTGATCGATTTTCTCATGCAAACGTGAAGGCGGTCGTGAGCACGAGGGTGGCGGCAAAGGCTGCATTGGCGATGCGCGAGCGCACGGGATCGTAGAACAGCCGGGAGAGCGACGCGCCGGCCAGCAGCCAGCAGACGTGGATCGCCACGATCATGACGATCAGAATCGCCACCTTGGGCAAAGCGTCGAGCGTCGAGCCGGCAAACACTGCGGCGATCGCGAGATAGGCCTTGGGATTGGCGACAGCCAGTAGGAACGCTCCCGCGAAGGACGGCGTCCCCGCACCTGCCTGCTTCGACAAAGGCGGTGCCGTCGCGATCCGGAAGGCGAGATAGAGCATGTAGACCGCCGACGCCCCGAGGAGGACGGGCGCCAGACGCGGCACGGAAAGCAGAAGCGATACGACACCGGCCGCGACCGCGATCAGCACGACCGTCGTGCCGGCAACGAGGCCCAGCAGATAGCCGAGCGAGCGTCGCAGCCCGTAGGCTGCGCCGACCGCCGTCATGCTGATCGTCGAGGGTCCGGGGCTGCCCATGACGACGACCGCTGCCAAGATCAGCGACAGGACCATGCCGTGATCCTAGTGCCGCATGAAAGACCGGTCTTGAACGTTTGTGCTACTTGGTCCGCCACCTGGCAGCTTCCGCCGGATCGGCGTTGCAGGCCGCCGCCACCAGCGCTGCCGTCAGCAGGGTTGCTTGCCGCAGCTCACTTTGCGCCACCTTGTCCCGCGTGTCCGCGGGCGTCAGGACCACGCGCAAGTGCGCCGTGGGATCGTCGAAGCCCGCGACCAGACGGATGGCAGGGATGCCGCCCGCGGCGAAGTTGGCGTGATCGGAGTTGGTCATCAGCGGCCGTACGGTACGCAGGCTTTGGCCGTTGGCCTCGGCAACGCGCAGCAGGAACGGCTCGACGCCGCGATAGCCGCTGCTCAGCGCTGCGAGGTTCGGACTCCCTGCCACTGAGTCGAGATTGACGTTGAGCGCGATCTTCGCGCGCTCGGTCTCGCTCAGCGCCGCCACATACTGCGCCGAGCCGGTGAGCGCCCACTCCTCGACGCTGAAGAACATCACGCGCAGGCCGCGCCGGAAGCCCGCCACCAGCAGCGACAGGGCGCGCGCGACGGCAAGCACCGATGCGAGACCCGTGCCGTTATCCATGGCGCTCTCGGCGAGGTCATGACCGTCGACATGGGCGCTCAGCACGACCCATTCGTCGCTCAGCCCCGGATAGTCGTAGACCAGCGTCTCGGTCTCGGCCGGTGCTTCCGCGGTCTCGATCGTCATGGTGACCGATGGCCAGCCGCCAGCGCGACGGGCCAGACGCGCCGCCGTCTCGGGCGCGATGCCAAGTGCGGGAATGCCCTCGCCGCCTTCGCGGCCCGAAGAGCCCGCCACGAGGTGGCCAGCGAGCGGTCCGGCGATCAGGAAGCCGACCGCGCCATGGCTCCTCGCCATGTCGTACTTGCGCCGGCGGTGGATGGTACCGGCGGCGAACATCAGCTCGTGCCGCACCAGCACGATGCGGCCCTTGATCTCGGCGGCGTGCTCGGCGAACTCATCCGGCGTGCCGCGGCCGAGATCGATCACCTCGGCCGTGAGTGCGTCGCGCGCCGTGGCGATGGTGCGGACCAGTGGATGACAGGCCGCCATGGTGCCACCAGGCAGACGCAGCGTTGCGGTCTTCGCCCGCCAGCCACCATAGGCAACGGGGATCGAGCGACCCGCATTGGCCGGCGACGCCGCACGTACCCGCTCGCGCAACAGGGCGAAGGCGCGCTTCTCGCTCGCCGTGCCGGCCAGCCTGCCGCCGCAGTCACAGATGTCGTTGAAATCGCGCCACAGTCCGTGATCTGCCGCGATGCGGCCGGCGATGGCTTCGTCGAGCTTCATATCCATGTGAGCCTTCTAGCATAGGATTTGCTTCCCTCAGCCCCGTCTGCGTAACCTCGCAGACAGGGAGGGTTTGGGGGATGGACGGCGCGCCGATCATCGTCGCCGAAGGCGTGTCGAAGAAGTTCGGCGACAACCAGGTGCTGACGCGTGTCTCCCTGCCGGTGAAGGAGCGCGACGTGGTCTGCATCGTAGGTCCGAGCGGCTCGGGCAAGACCACTTTGTTGCGTTGCCTTGCCCTGCTCGAAACACCGAGCGAAGGCCGCATCGTCATGCAGGGCGTGCCGATCTCGACGCCGCAACCCAATGCCGAGATCAAGGCCGCCGGCCGCGCCGTGCGCTCCGACATCGGCATGGTCTTCCAGCATTTCAATCTGTGGCCGCATATGTCGGTGCTGGAAAACCTGATCGAGGCGCCGTTGCGCGCCAAGCGCCTGCCGCGTGAGGAGGCGATCGCTATCGCCGAGAGACTCCTGGCCAAGGTCGACCTCGCCGACAAGCGCGACGCCTATCCGGCGCGCCTATCGGGTGGCCAACAACAACGTGTGGCGATCGCAAGAGCGCTTGCCATGTCGCCCAAGGTGCTGCTGTTCGACGAAGCGACCAGCGCGCTCGATCCCGAACTGCGCCGCGAGGTGCTGTTGGTCATGCGTCAGCTCGCGAGCGAAGGCATGACCATGCTGGTGGTCACTCACGAAATGGGCTTCGCGCGCCATGTCGGTACGCGCACCGTGTTTATGGATCGCGGCGAGATCGTCGAGGAGGCGCCAGGGGCTGCCTTCTTCGACACGCCCAAGACCGAGCGTGCGCGCCGATTCCTGCAACAGTTCGAAGACTGAAGGGAGATTGACATGGGTGTCATGAGATTACTGGGAGCGCTCGCCTTGGCAGGCACCTTCGGCCTGATGGCGGCGACGGGCGTCGACGCGCAGCAGACGCAGTCGCGGCTTTTCGAGGTGACCAAGAGCAAGAAGCTCCGGGTCTGCCAGTTCCCGCTCTACTACTCGATCTCGTTCCGCAATCCCAAGACCGGCAAGATCGAGGGCATCGACGCCGATCTCGCCGAAGAGCTGGCCAAGGAGCTCGACGCCAAGCTCGAGATCGTCGAGTCGAGCTTCGGCAGCTTCATTGCCGATCTTCAATCCGGCAAATGCGAGATCGGCATGTTCGGCGTCGGCGCGACCTTGAAGCGCGCCCAGGCCGTCGAGTTCTCCCACCCTTATCTCATCACCAACATCTATGCCGTGACGCGCAAGGACAGCAAGATCAAGAAGTGGGAGGACATGGACCAGAAGGGCGTCAAGGCCGCCGTGTCACTCGGCAGCTATATCGAGACCTTCATGAAGGGCTATCTGAAGAATGCCGAAGTCGTCTCCGTGGCGCCGCCCAACACGCGCGAGGCCGAGCTGGTGGCCCAGCGCGTCGACGTCATCATGACCGACTTTCCGACGGCGATTAAGGTCACCGACGAGTTCGACTGGGCGACCTACATCCTGCCAGCTGAGAAACTCGCGATCACACCCTATGCCTACGTGGTGCCGCCGGGCGACCAGATCTGGCTGAACTACATCGACCTGTTCGTCGACACCATCAAGCTCGACGGAAGGCTGTTGAAGTACGCCAAGAAGCACAAGCTCGATCCGATCGTCGCGCCGTAAGAGCTGTTGCGCTCGATGTTCAAGTACCAGTTCCGCTGGGACACGGTCTTCGGCAGCTTCGACTTCCTGATGTCGGGGCTGCAGATGACGTTGATCGTCTCGGCGATCACCCTGGTGCTGGCGATGATCTTCGGGCTGATCATCGCATTGTTCGACATGTCGCCCTGGCGGATCTTGCGCTGGATCGGCATCACCTTCGGCGAGATCGTACGCAACACGCCGATCCTGGTGCAGCTCTTATGGGTCTATTACGTGCTGCCGATTGTGTTCAACGTGCGCATCGAATCGCTGGTGGCGCTGATCATCGGGCTGTCAGTCTATCAGGCCGCCTTCATCTCCGAAGTCTATCGTTCGGGCATCCAGAGTGTGCCCAAGGGCCACACCGAGGCAGCCCAGGTGCTGGGCCTGTCGCCGCTGCAGTCGTTCCGCCGCATCGTGCTGCCGCAGGCCATCCGCATGACCCTGCCGCCGCTGGCCTCCAACTTCGTTCAGCTCATTAAGTTCTCCTCGCTGGGGGCGGTGATCTCGGTGAGCGAGATCACGCGGCGCGGCATGGAGCTGTCGGCCAGCAACTTCCGGCCGCTCGAGACCTTCACCTTCATCGCCGTCGTCTACTTCTTCATCTGCTGGCCGCTCGCCATGGGCATCCGCCTGTGGGAGCGTCGCCTGCAAAGCCGCTGATCACGGAGCAATGGACATGGACCGCCCAGGGGAAAAACTTTCGGACGCCGACCTCTTCACCTCGCCCATGACCTTCATGGGCGCGCCCTACGGCCGGCCGGGAACTGCCAACAAGGCCGCGATCCTGGGCATTCCCTTCGACTGCGGTACCAACATGCGGATCGGCGCGCGCGGCGGCCCCGACTCGGTGCGCCAGCAATCGGCCCTGATGCGCCGCTTCAATCCGACCAGCGCCGACTTCGATCCGGTGGCGGCGCTGGGCCTGGTCGATTGCGGCAACGTCAAGCTCACGCCCAGCAAGATCGTCGATGCCTTCGAACGCACCGAGCAGGCGGTCGATCGCATCGTGCAGGCCGGCGCCGTGCCCGTCACGATCGGCGGCGACGGCTCGGTCACCGTCCCGGTCGCGCGCGCCGTCGGCAAGAAGTACCCCAAGATGGCGGCGCTCCACATCGACTCGCACACCGATTCCTATCCCTACGGCGAGGACGAGAAGTACAACTCCGCCACCCAGTTCACCCACGTGGCCGAAGAGGGCCTGGTCGATCCGGAGTTCTCCTGGCATGTCGGCATCCGCAGCACGACCTATGCGCAAGGCGTCGTGCCGCGCGCCATGAGTCTCGGCTACAAGGTCGTCTCGCTCGACGAGCTGATCCGCGGCGGCTTCGCCCAGCGCATGGCCGAGTTCCGCGACAAGGTGGGCAAACGGCCGGTCTATCTCTGCTTCGACATGGACGTGTTCGATCCGTCCTGCGCGCCGGGCGTCTGCACGCCGTCGTGGGGCGGCCTCTCCGCGCGCGAGGGGATCGACCTGCTGCGCTGCCTGGGCGACCTCAACATCGTGGCAGTCGACGTCAACACCGTGAGCCCGCCGCAGGATGTCAACGGCATGGCCGCCCACCTCTGCGCCCACGTAATCTACGAGACGCTGGTGCTGCTCGCTCGTCAGATGAAGCTCGCATGAGGTGCCTCACCGTCATCCTCGCCGTCCTGCTCTCGCTCGGTGTGCCGGCGCGCGCCGACTATCCGGAAAGGCCGATCCGTCTCGTCGTGCCCTTCCCGCCCGGCGGCGTCACCGACGTGGTGGCGCGGCTGATGGCCGACCGGCTGACGGCGGAGCTCGGCCAGCAGGTGGTCGTCGACAACAAGGCAGGTGCGGGCGGCGTGATCGGCACGGAAATCGTGGCCAAAGCGGCACCTGACGGCTACACGCTGCTGCTCACCACGCCCAGCCACACCATCCACCCGGCCTTCCGCGCCTCGCTACCCTACGACACCGAGAAGGACCTGCAGCCGGTCTCGGTCGTGGGCCGGGTGCCGATGCTGCTGGTCAGCCATCCCTCGCAACCCTTCACCACCTCCAGGGCTTCATCGAGACGGCCAAGAAGAACCCCGGCAAGCTCAACGTCGGTTCGGCCGGCACCGGCACGCTGCCGCACCTCACGCTGGAACTGATCATGCTCAAGACCGGCATGCAGGTGACCAACGTGCCCTATCGTGGCGCGGCACCCGCGCTCGGCGACCTGGTAGCGGGCCAGGTCCAGCTCAAGCTCGACAACTACACGACCTCGGGCCAGCTCATCGCCGACCGCAAATTGAACGCGCTGACCGTTACCAGCCCGAAGCGCTTGCGCCAACTTCCCGACGTGCCAACGGTCGCCGAGACGATTCCAGGGTTCGAAGGCTATCTCTGGATGGGCCTCATGGCGCCGGGCGGCACGTCGCAACCGATCGTCGACAAACTCGCTGCGGCAGCCCGGAAGATCGTGGCCTCACCAAACGTCCAGGCGCGCTTCGACAAGGACGGCGTCGAGTCGGTAGGCGGCAGCCCGGACGACTTCCGCGCGCTGATCAGCCGCGAGATCGCGCAATGGCGCGAGCTCGCCCGCAACACCAACATCACCGTCGATTAGGCCGCTGACAGCGGCTAGCGCAGATATTTCTCGAAGAACGCCTTGGTGCGCGCCTCGGCGTCGGGCGCAGCGGAAGGTTCGTATGCCAGGCGATGCGTCGAGCCGTTGGCGCCCGGCACGGTGCGGTTGGGGGCCACTGAGTCGAAGGAGTGATAGGCGTTGGGATAGTAGACCGTCTCGACCAGATCGGGCCGCGTGAATCCCGCAGCCTGCAGGCGTCGACAATTGTCGGCCAGCGTCCAGTCGTCCTTGTCGCCGATCAGGATGAGCAGCGGCACATCGACGTTGCTGTCGAACTGCGCCTGGCAGGACGGGTAGTAGGCGACGCCGGCGCGCAATCCGTGCTGCGCCAGGCCATAGCTCTTCTGCACGGCACGCACCGTCGTCCAACCGCCATGGCTGTGGCCGATCAGGCCGAGGTGGTTCTTTTGCACGAAGGGCTGGGCATTGAGAAAGTCGAGCGCACCCGCCACGTCGGCCACGCGCATGTTGCCACTGACCACGCCTCCTTTGGTGCAGACCGACTTCTCGCCACGCGGGCCAAACGAGTCGGGCGCCACCGTCACGTAACCCCAGCTTGCCAGCAGTTTGCCCCAGACCGTGGTGTGGTCGTTGACGCCGGCGCAGCTGTGCGCCAGCACGATCGCGGGAAACGGGCCGGCGCCGCTCGGTCGATAGAGCCAGCCGCTGATCTCCGGGCCGGCCGGGGCGCTTCCCACAGCGACGCTGGGGAAACGCACGGTCTGCGCTTCCGCACCGTGGATGCACAGCGCAGCGAGGAAGATCGCAAGAAACCAGCGCATGCGTCATAATACGCGACGGAGGAGACACATCAACATGATCAAGACAGTCGGACTGCTGACGCGCAAGCAGGGCTGGACGCACGAGCAGTTCATGACGCACTGGGTCGAGATCCACGCCCCGCTGGCGCACGCCGTGCCCGGCCTGCGCCGCTACGTGCAGAACCACATTCACGGCGAGCGCACGCGTCCCGATATTCCGGCGACTGAGGTCGAGATCGACGGCGTGGCCGAGCTGTGGTTCGACGACGCAGCCGCTCTCCAGAAAGCAGCGCAATCGCCCGAGATGCAGGCCTTGCACGCCGACGGCGCCCAATTCATCGGCCGCATCAAGAGCTACACGGTCGAGGAAAAGATCGTCGTCGGCAGCTGACGGAGGAAGACCAGGATGTTCGACCTGCTCATCAAGGACGCGGAGATCTTCGACGGCTCGGGCGCCCAGCCGGTGCACGGCGACGTCGGCGTCAGCGGCGGCAAGATCGCGGCGGTCGGCGGCAAACTGGGCGCGGCCAAGGCGACCGTGAAGGCCGAGGGCCTGGCACTCGCCCCCGGCATCATCGATGGCCACACCCACTACGACGCGCAGATCACCTGGGATCCCTTCGTCGATCCTTCGCCGGCACTCGGCGTCACCACGGCGATCCTGGGCAATTGCGGCTTCACCATAGCGCCCTGCCGGCCGGCCGATCGCGATCTTACCCTGCGCCACCTCACGCACGTCGAGGGCATGTCGCTCGACGCTTTGCGCGCCGGCGTGCGCTGGGAGTTCGAGAGCTTCCCGCAGTATCTCGACATGCTCACGAGGCTAGGCGTCGGCCCCAACGTCGCCTGCTTCTCCGGCCATTCCTCGGTGCGCACCTGGGTGATGGGCGAGGAGGCCACGCAACGCGTCGCCACCGACGAGGAGGTCGTCAAGATGGCGGCCCTCGTGCGCGAGGCGATGGCGGCGGGCGCGGTCGGCTTCGCTTCCTCGACAGCCGAGGCGCACAACGGAGAGGGCGGCCTGCCCATGCCGTCGCGCCTGGCCGACGACAGGGAGCTGCGTGCGTTGGTCAACGCGATGGGCGAGAGCCGCGCCGGCGTCTACATGCTGACGCGCGGTGCGAAGACCTCGATCCCCTACCTCGAGGAGCTGGCCGCCGAGATCAAGCGCCCGGTGGTGATCGCCGCCCTCTTCCACTCCAACACCAACCCGACCGCGGCCTTCACGACTCTTGACCAGGTGAACGCGGCCCGCGGTCGAGGCCACCAACTCGTGGCGCAAACCTCGTGCTGCCCGCTCAGCATGGATTTCACTTTCAAGAGCCCGTACCTGTTCGAAAGCATGAAGTCGTGGAAGGCGGCCATGGCCGCGCACGGCGAGGCCGAACTGAAGGCCGTCTATCGCGATCCGGCGTGGCGCGCGGCGGTGAAGCAGGAACTCGCGGCCGCGCGCGGCCGGCTGGTGTTCAACGGCGAATGGGACAAACTGTTCGTCGTCGAAGTGGCGAAGCCCGAGAACCAGGCGATGGAAGGCGCGACCTTGGCCGCGCTCGCGAAGGAAGCCGGCAAGGATCCGCTCGACTTCATCCTCGACTTCGCTTTGTCGGAGAACCTCGACACCGCCTTCGTGGCCCAGCTTCTGCACAATGACGAGAAGGCAGTGGCTAAGATCCTCGCCGATCCCAACACCCACATTTCCCTGAGCGACGCTGGCGCGCATCTGACGTTCTTCTGCGATGCCGGCTTCGGCCTGCATCTGATGGGCCACTGGAGCCGCGATCTCGGCGTGCTCGACCTCGCCCAAGCCGTCCATCGCCTGACCGGCCAGCCGGCCACGCTGTTCGGCATCCGCAATCGTGGCCTGGTGCGCGAGGGCTATGCCGCCGACCTGATGCTGTTCGATCCCAGGACCGTCGCCCGCGGCCCCAAGCGCCGCGCCCACGACCTGCCGTCCGGCGCCGCCCGCCTCACGACCAGCGCCGTCGGCCTGCATGGCGTGTGGATCAACGGCACGCGCGTGGCCGACCAGAAGGGATTCTGCGTCGATCCCAAGGCCCGGCCGGGCGAGGTGCTGCGCAATTTTATGTCCTGAATCGTTCCAAATCGTCCCATGCCGTCCCACCCACCTGGGACGGCTCGGATACCAATAAAATCTGGCTTTTAGGCGAATCGTCCCAGGTTGGGACGCTCACCCCCCCTTCTGCCCGTAGACCGGAAAGGGTCGGGCATTAGAGACCCTCATAAGGCCGGTGTTGGCCGCCGTGGCATAACCGGGCCATGACCAAGCCCCGCCTCCCCGCCTTCGATCCGAAGGACCTCGCAGAGAGCAACACCACCTCCTATCCGGAGAAATTCAAGGCGATCAACAGCCGACGCTGGAACCGCCGGCTGGGCGACCATGTCGGCCTCAGCAACTTCGGCGTGAACCTGACACGCATCGAGCCCGGCGCGCAGTCCTCGGCGCGCCATGCACATGCCCGGCAGGATGAATTCATCTGGGTGGTATCCGGCGAGGTCGTGCTCGAGACCAACGAGGGTCCGCAGACGCTGCGGCCCGGCATGTGCGCCGGCTTCGCCGCGGGCTGCGGCAACGCCCACCGCTTCGTCAACAAGACCGACCGGGATGTCATTCTACTGGTGGTCGGTGACCGCACGCTGTTCGACGAGGTCACCTACCCCGACATCGACAACTACGCCAAGGCCGGCGCCGACGGCAAGTACGTCCACACACGCAAGGACGACACGCCACATTAACGACCATGGGCGGCCTGCAGCTGCCGCTCGCGCAGCCGGCTCCATTGCGACAGGGCGAAGCAGGCGAACCAGTAGATGGCGCCTGCAAAGACATAGGCTTCCATGTTCATGCCGACCCAGGCGGGATCGGCGAGGGCTGCCTGGGCGATGCCCAACAGGTCGAAGATCGAGACGATCAGCACCAGCGTCGTGCTCTTGAACAGCGAGATGAATTCGTTGGTCATGGCCGGCAGCGCGATCCTGAGAGCTTGCGGCAGCACGATCAATCGCTGGATGCGCCAGTAACCCAGCCCCAGCGCCTGCGCCGCCTCGGTCTGGCCCTCGGGCAGCGCCTGCAGGCCGCCGCGCACGGCTTCGGCCATGTAGGCTGCGATCACGAAGGCAAGCCCGATCACGGCGCGCGCCAGGCGGTCGACGTTGAAACCGGTCGGCATGATCAGCGGCAGCAGCAGCGAGGCGAGGAAAATCACGGTGATAATCGGCACGCCGCGCCAGAACTCGATGAATACCACCGAGGCGAATCGGATCAGCGGCAGGCGCGAACAGCGGCCCAGCGCCAGCAGGATGCCGAGCGGGACGGCGATCAGTCCGGCATAGACGGCGAGGAACAGCGTGAGCATCAGCCCGCCCCACTCGCGGGTCTCGACGAGGCTGAGGCCCCCGCCGCCATAGAGCAGCCAGACGCCCAATGGTGGCAGGACGATCACGCTGGCGATGACCGCCGCCCGTCGCTGCGGCAGCCCGCGCCACGACAGCAACAGGCCGGTCGCCACGATCAGGATACCCAGAAGATCGACCCGCCAGCGCTCGGGGCCGGGATACATGCCGTACATGAATTGGCCGAAGCGCGCGCGGATGAAGACCCAGCAGGCGCCGGAGCTCTTGCAATCGTCGCGCGACCTGCCCTGCCAGTTGGCGTCGAGCAGCAGCCAGTCGACCAGCGGCACGGAAATGCGCCAGACCACGTAGAGGCAGACCAATGTGACGGCGGCGTCCATGGGCGTCGCGAATAAACGCTGGCGCAACATCGCGATCCAGCCGGGCAGTGCGGGCGCGGTCTTCATCGCGTCACCAGCCGATGGCGCGCGTTGTACCAGTTCATGAACAGCGAGACGGCAAGGCTCAAGGTCAGATAGATGCCGAGCGTGATGGCGATGATCTCGATCGCCTGGCCGGTCGCCACCAGCGCCGAGCCCATGAACACCGCCACGATCTCGGGGTAGGCGATGGCCGCACCAAACGAGGAGTTCTTGATCAGGTTGAGATACTGGCTGGTGATCGGCGGGATGATCACCGGCATGGCCTGCGGGATCACCACCAGCCGCACGACGCGGCCCGGCGTAAGGCCCAGCGCGCGGGCGGCGTCGATCTGACCCTGGCGCACCGACAAGACGCCGCCGCGCACCACCTCGGCGATGAAGCCCGCGGCGTAGGTCGACAGAGCCATGAACAGCGCCACGAACTCCGGCACCAGCACGAAGCCGCCGCGATAGTTGAAGCCGCGCAGGGAGGGCACATCCCAGTTCGTCCCGAAGCCTGCGGCCACGAGAGCGGCGAGCGGCAGCGCCCCGCAGAGCACGAAACCCACCGGCCAGACCGGAAAATCGCGGCCGGTGCGCGCCTGGCGCGCCCTCGCCCAGCGCGCGAGGACGATCTGCGTCGCGACCAGGATCGCGATGGCAAGCAGCGCCAGACGGAAGCCCGTCACTTCAGTCGGCGTCGGGATCGACAGGCCGCGGCGGTTGAGGAAGATGACGCCGAGGAAGTCGTAGCTGTCGCGCGGCGTCGGGAGCGCGGCCAGCACGCCGAAGTACCAGAACAGTACGAAGAACAGCAGCGGGATATTGCGGACGAACTCGATGTAGAAGCCGGCCAGGCTCGACAGCAGCCAGTTGCGCGACAGCCGCAGCAATCCGACCGTGAAGCCCACCACCGTTGCCACAACGATCGAGGCCGCCGACACCAGCAGCGTATTGACGATGCCGGTCCACAGCAGCGCCAAGATGGTGTCGGAGGGCTTGTAGCCGGTGATGTTGAACGGCACCTCGATGCCTGAATCGCGCCACAGGAACTTGAAGCCCGACGCGATGCCGGCCTTCACCATGTTGTCCGAGGCGTTGCGGACGAAGAACCAGATGACCGCGACCATGCCGATGGTCGCGACGGCCTGCCACAGCACATCGCGCACCTTGCGGTCGCGCAGGAACGTCATCATGAGCGCCAGAACTCAAGCCTCCTCTCCCCCGCTAGGGGGAGAGGTTGGGTGAGGGGGTTAGGCACGTCGTCGCCCACTACTCTTGTTCCTCTCCCCCTAGCGGGGGAGAGGAACAAGAGTAGTGGGCGACGCGTCGTGCAAGCGTCACTGGAACGGCGGCGTGTAGAGCAGGCCGCCCTTGGTCCACAGTTCGTTGGCGCCGCGCTTCAGCTTCAGGGCCGAGCCCATGCCGACGGTGCGCTCGTAGCTCTCGCCGTAATTGCCGACCTGCTTGACGATGTTGTAGGCCCAGTCGTTGGAGATGCCCATCATGTCGCCGAACTTGCCGTCGACACCGAGCAGCCGGCGGACTTCGGCGCTCTGCGACTTGGCCTTCATCTCGCCGACGTTCTTGGACGTGACGCCCAGCGCCTCAGCGGCGATCTGGGCGTTCAGCACCCACCGCACGACCAGCTGCCAGCGCTCGTCGCCCCAGCGCGTCACCGGACCCTGCGGATCGTTGGAGATGATCTCGGTCAGGATCTGGTGCTCGGCGGGATCCTTGAACTTGATGCGTTGACCCGCCAGCGCGCCGATGCCGGCGGTATAGGCGTCGCAGCGGCCCTGGTCGTAGGCCGAGATGGCGTCGTCGTTCTTCTGGAAGTTGATGATGGTGACCTTGAGGTTGCGCTCGCGGAACCAGTCGGCTGCCGTCTTCTCCTCGGTCGAGCCGGCGGCGACACAGATCGTGGCGTCGGCCAGGTCCTTGACCGCGGCGACCTTGGCCTTGGTGCGCACCACGAAGGTCTGGCCCTCGTAGAAATTGATGCCCTGGAAATCCACGCCGAGCGTGGCGTTGCGCGAGAAGGTGATGGTGGTGTTGCGCGCCAGCAGGTCGACCTGGCCCGACTGCAGCACGGCCCAGCGCTGCTGCACCGAAGTTGGGGTGTATTTCACCTTGGTGGCGTCGCCCAGCACGGCGGCGGCCAGCGACTTGCAGTAGTCGACGTCGAGACCGGTCCACTCGCCCTTGTCGTTGGCGAAGGAGAAGCCCGGCAGGCCGAGATGCACGCCGCATTCGATGTGGCCGCGCGCCTTGACGGCGTCGAGCGTCGGGCTGGGGGCGAGTTGTTGGGCAAAAGCCGAAGACGCGATAGGCGCGCCGACGAGACAAGCCGCCGCGGCGGCCAAACCAATGAACTTCATGAATTCCCCCTCAACAGGTGCTGCCCGATACCGTACAAGCCTGAGCGTGGCGAGTAAATTGCACCTCGAAACGGCGTTGACGCCCGACGGTTGGCGGCACGACGTCGTGGCCACGATCGATCATGGCAGTATCGTCAGCATAGTGCCTGCAGGGGCCACAAACACGCAGCGCATCTCGGGCGTCGTCGTGCCCGGCCTGCCCAATCTTCACAGCCACGCCTTCCAGCGCGCCATGGCCGGGCTCACCGAAAGGCGCGGCAGCGAGACCGATTCCTTCTGGAGCTGGCGCGAGGCGATGTACCGCTTTGTCGAACGGCTGTGCCCCGATGATCTCGAAGCGATCGCGGCCTTCGCCTACATGGAAATGCTCGAGGCAGGCTTCACCTCGGTGGCCGAGTTCCATTACCTGCACCACCAGCCCGATGGCCGGCCCTACGACAATATCGCCGAGATGTCGCAGCGCATCGTTGCGGCCGCCGACTTCGTGGGCATCGGCCTCACCTTGCTGCCCGTCCTCTATCGCCAGGGCGGCTTCCTGGGCGAACCGCCGTCGGCTGCGCAGCGGCGTTTCATTAACGATCGCGATTCCTATGCACGGCTGATGGAGACCAAGGTGCCGGGCGGAACCATCGGCATCGCACCCCATTCCCTGCGTGCGGTCACGACCGATGATCTCAAGTGGGCGGCGACAACATGGCGCGGCAAGCCGGCGCACATACATGTCAGCGAGCAGACGCGCGAGGTCGACGACTGCCTCGCCGCGCACGGCAAGCGCCCAGTCGACCTGCTGATGGATACCGTCGAGATCGATACGTGCTGGTTCCTGATCCATGCAACGCACGCCGACGATGGTGAAATCGCGCGCATGGCCCGCTCGAAGGCAACCGTCGGCCTTTGCCCCATCACCGAAGCCAACCTCGGTGACGGACTGTTCGATCTGCCGTCACTCCTGGCCAGGGGCGGCCGCTTCGGCGTCGGCTCCGACTCCAATGTCCGCATCTCCGCCGCCGACGAGCTGCGCACGCTCGAATACGGGCAACGTCTCTTCCATCGACGGCGCAATGTGCTCGGAGATCCGGCACGCTCGACCGGCCGCCGCCTCTTCGACGGAGCGCTGGGCCCGAGCGCGATCGCGCCCGGCAGGCGCGCCGATTTCGTGGTACTGCACGACGAGGGCCTTCAGGGCGACAGCGTCCTCGACCATTGGTTGTTCGCCGCGGACAACACGGCGATCAAATCGGTCTACTGCGCGGGTATCCAGAAGGTGCAGAACGGCCGGCACGTCGATCGCGAGACGATGGCGGTCCGCTATCGTCAAACTATCGATCGCCTGATGGTGTCCATCTAGATCTTCATCAGCGAGAACAGCACGCGGCTGAGCTCGCTGTCGGGCTTCTCGAGCTGGCGCGGCTCCTCGAAATGGTTGGCCGAGAAGGTTTCCGTCCGGCTTGCGAGCCGGCCCATGCCCTGCAGGGCCGCGGCAAAGACCTGCGACTGGCGGCGGAATTCCGGGCTGTCGCCGACCGACCAGGCGACGGCCACCGGACAGCGGATGCTGCCGAGCTGGCGGATGGCACTTGCGGCGGCCTCTTCCTCGGGCGTGATCTTGACGTACTTGCTGCGCGCCGAGAGCAGCGGCGCATGAAGATCGTACATGCCGCTGATCAGCAATGCGCCCTTGATGACATCGCCCGGCAGGCCGCGCGCCGCCCAGTCGGTGAGCAGCACGCAGCCGGCGAGATGCGCGCCCGATGAGTGCCCCGCGAGATAGATCCGGTCGGGATCGCCACCGAAGCTCGCGGCGTGGCGGGCGGTCCAGTCGATGGCTTCGCGGCACTGCTCGATCATCGACGGCAGAGGGACTTCGCTCACGTTGTTGAAGTCGACAGCCAGAAAAGCCGCGCCCCGGCCGGTCACCGTTGGCGCCGGGTAGGCAACGTCGAGCCGCGAGCCGCGCAACCAGGCGCCGCCGTGCAGAAAGACAAGCACCGGCGCGCGGGCTGCCTGCGCAGGCGCATAAATATCGACGAGCTGCATGTCGCTCTTGCCATAGCGCTCGGTGCGCGGCGGCATCGCCTGGCGCACGGCCGCACATGCCTTGCGAATCTCGGCCTGTATGGCATCGCGCTGCGGCGCCCAATAGAGCTGGTCGTACGCTTGATCGAGCTGTTCCTGCGTGTAGTCGAGGAACACCTTGTCCTTGTCCGTCGGCATGGCCAGACGCAACACGACTATTGTCCGGCACGCAACCTTCTTGTGCCGCATGATCCTTCACGGTGTGCACTGCGGGTGCTAAAATGCCGGCTACAGCGCGATGACTTTTGCTTCAGCCGTCGGCCCGGCTCCCGCAGCGAAGCGGTGCACGAGCCGGGCCGTCGGCGCGATTCGAGTGAAAGTCATCGCGCCTCAATCGGAGGGAAAGATGGTCGCCAGCATCGGACACTACATCGGCAGCAAGATGGTCATGGGCCAGAGCGGCCGCCGCGGCGAGATCACCAATCCCGCGACCGGCGAGGTCACCGCCAAGGTGGACTTCGCCTCGGAGGCCGAGGTCGATGTCGCCGTCCAGCTCGCCAAGAAGGCGCAGGTTGCCTGGGCCGCCACGCCGCCGCTACGCCGCCAGAGGGTGATGTTCAACCTCAAGGGCCTGGTCGAGAAGCGCACCGACGATCTCGCCCGCCTGATGTCGCTCGAGCACGGCAAGACCTTCGACGACGCCAAGGGCGAGGTCGGGCGCGGGCTCGAAGTCATCGAATTCTCCTGCGCCATCGCCACCCACATGAAGGGCGACTTCACCGAGCAGGTGGCGTCGGACATGGACTCATGGTCGATCCGCCAACCGATGGGTGTGGTGGCCGGCATCACGCCGTTCAACTTCCCGATCATGATCCCGTGCTGGATGGGCGCCATGGCGGTGGCCTGCGGCAATGCCTTCATCCTGAAACCCTCGGAGAAGGATCCGAGTGCCCCGATGCTGCTGGCCGAGCTGTTCGCCGAAGCGGGCCTGCCTCCCGGCATCTTCCAGGTGCTGAACGGCGACAAGGTCGCAGTCGACGCACTCTTGAAGCATCCCGACGTGCCGGCGATCTCCTTCGTCGGCTCGACGGCGATCGGCCAGTACGTCTATCACACCGGCACGCAAATGAATAAGCGCGTGCAGGCGCTGTGTGGTGCCAAGAACCACATGGTGGTGATGCCCGATGCCGATCTCGACCAGGTAACCGACGCGCTGATCGGTGCGGGCTATGGCGCGGCCGGCGAACGCTGCATGGCGATCTCGGTCGCAGTCGCGGTGGGCGATGTCGGCGACAAATTGATGGCCAAGCTCGCGCCGCGCGTCGCGGCGCTGAAGGTCGGGCCCGGCCTCGATCCACAGTCCGAGATGGGCCCGCTGGTCACGCGCCAGCACAGGGACAAGGTGATGGGCTATGTGGACCAGGGCGTGAAGGAAGGCGCCAAGCTGGTGGTCGACGGCCGCGGGCTGAAACTGCAGGGCTATGAGAACGGCAACTTCATGGGCGGCTGCCTGTTCGACAACGTCACCAAGGACATGACGATCTACAAGGACGAGATCTTCGGGCCGGTGTTGTCGGTCGTGCGCTCCAAGAGCTTCGACGAGGCGATCGGGCTGGTGAACGACCACGCTTACGGCAACGGCACGGCGATCTTCACCCGCGACGGCGACGCGGCGCGCACCTTCGCCAGCAACGTCAAGATCGGCATGGTGGGTATCAACGTTCCGATCCCGGTGCCGGTCGCCTATCACAGCTTCGGCGGCTGGAAATCCTCGGTGTTCGGCGACCACGGCGTCTACGGCATGGAGGGCGTGCGCTTCTACACCAAGCTCAAGACCATTACGGCGCGCTGGCCGACCGGCATCCGCGCCGGCGCGGAGTTTGCCTTCAAGGCGCGCAGCTAAAGCCGCGGAATCTCCACAATCGCGACCGACGATCACCGCCCGGTCACGGCGGAGGTCGTCATGCGACGGCATGCCAATCGATATGCGGTCTTGGCCGCGATGGTCCTGGTCTGCGGCGGCTGCGCGATCGCGCCCGCCACCATCGCCACGTCGCTAATGACGTCGGCCGGCACCCACGTCGCCATGGACGCGCTGTTCGGCGAGAGCAAGATGACACGCGACGCGCGCGCGGCCTTCGGACGCGCACCGCCCTGCACCAGCATGACCCACGGCGTGCAGAACGGCCGGATCGTCACGGTCGTGCGCGATATCGCCTGGTTCGACGTCTACGATTTCGGCGACGGCCGCCGGCTGGTGCCGGCCAGCGGCAACGGGCTGGTGATGGTCGACTACCAGATCATCAATCGCAGCGACGACGACGTCACGGTGACGCCGCGCCGGCTCACCGTCACCGATGCCGAGGGCAAGCTGATGCGCGAGAAAGCCGGCGTCGGCGGCATCCAGTCCGATGAGGCCACGCCCGATGAGGGCGCCGTCCTGCCGATCGACCAGGGCTGGTCAATGGTCTCGGTGTTCGAGGTGCCGCCCGGCGAATACGCGCTGATGGTGCCCAACGGCCGCACCCCCGGCGATCCAGAACCGACCTGGGTCGACGGCTGTCGCTTCCCTGGCCCTGCAGGCAAGACGCCGAGCTAGCGCCCGCCTCGGCCATCCTCGATCACCATCCGCGCCGCCTTGTCGGCGATCATGATGGTCGGCGTGTTGGTGTTGCCCGAGGTGATCGTCGGCATCACCGAAGCGTCGACCACTCGCAGGCCTTCGAGGCCAATCACGCGGAGACGCTCGTCCACGACCGCGGTCGGATCTGACGGCAGTCCCATCTTCGCCGTACCGACGGGATGGAAGATCGTGGTGCCGATGTCGCCGGCGGCCTTGGCAAGCGAGGCGTCGTCGTCGCCGACGCTCGGGCCTGGCAAGTATTCCTCCGGCCGGTGGGCCTGCAGCGCGGGCTGCTTCATCAGGCGACGCGTGACACGGATCGCGTCGGCCGCGACGCGCCGGTCTTCCGGCATGGAGAGATAGTTAGGGGCAATGAGCGGCTTGGCGGACGGATCGCTCGAGCGCAGCCGGATCGTGCCGCGCGAGGTCGGACGCAGGTTGCAGGCGCTGACCGTGATGGCCGGGAAGCGATGCAAGGGCTCGCCGAACTTGTCGAGCGACAGCGGCTGGATGTGGAACTCGATATTCGTCCGGTCCTGGTCGGGCGAGGATTTCGTGAAAATGCCCATCTGCGACGGCGCCATGGTCAGCGGCCCGGTCTGGAACAGGGCGTATTCGGCGCCCATCAAGGCGCGGCGGATCAGCGAATGGTAGGTCTCGTTGAGCGTCTTGCTGCCACTCACCTTGAAGATGGCACGCTGCTGCAGATGGTCCTGCAGGTTGCGGCCGACGCCGGGCTTGTCGAGCACCGGCGCGACGCCGAGTCCGGCAAGCCAGTCGGCCGGACCGACGCCGGAGAGCTGCAGGATCTGCGGTGAGCCGACGGCGCCCGCCGACAGGATGATCTCGCCCCTGGCGCGAGCCTCGACCAGCTGCCCGTTCTGCCGGAACCGGACGCCGACGCAGCGCTTGCCCTCGAAGACGAGCCTCTCGACCAGTACGCCGGTCTCCAGTCGCAGGTTGGGCCGGCTGAGCACGGGCTTCAGGAAGGCACGGGCGGCGGACCAGCGCACGCCGCGCTTCTGGTTCACATGGAAGTAGCCCACGCCGAAGTTGTCGCCGGTATTGAAATCGGGCGTCACCGGGATACCCATCTCGATCGCCGCCTTCTCGACCGCGTCCAGCACGTCCCATTTCACGCGCGGCTGCTCGACCCGCCATTCGCCGCCGGCGCCATGGTGCTCGGTGTCACCGAGAAAATGATCGTCGAGCCGCTTGAAGACCGGCAGGACGTCATCCCAGCCCCAGCCGGTGAGACCGAGCTGCCGCCAATGGTCGTAGTCCGCCGACTGGCCGCGCATCGAGATCATCGCGTTGATGGAGGAGCAACCGCCGATCACCTTGCCGCGCGGATAGGCGAGGCTGCGGCCGTTCAGGCCAGGCTCCTTCTCGGTCTGGAACATCCAGTCGGAGCGTGGATTGCCGATGGCGAAAAGATAACCCACTGGAATGTGGAACCAGATCCAGTTGTCGCGGCCGCCCGCTTCGAGCACCAGGACGCGCGACTTGGGATCCGCGGAAAGCCGGTTGGCCATGACGCAGCCGGCCGAGCCGGCGCCGACGACGATATAGTCGAAATCTCCCTCGAGAGGGGTGGCCGCGTCCGCCGTCATTGCAGCCACTCCCGTCAGATCTGAGAAAAGCCGGAGCCTACCGCGTCGATGCCGCGGCCGACGCCCTTTTCGATCCAGCCGAACTCCTTGAGGATCTGCTGGCTGTAGGTGACGCGGCCGTTCACCTTCTCTGCCGGCTCGCTGGCCAGCAGCAGAACGGCGCGCGCCATCATCGCCGGCGGCTCGCCCTTGGGGTCGTCGAGGCCTGAGACCAACTTGTGATAGACGGTGCCGGGCGTCGGCACGACGCGCGAGGGCGACACGCAGCTGACGGCGATGCCGCCATAGTGCGCCACCTCCTGGCCCAGCCCCTGGGTGAACCGCTCGAGGGCGGCTTTGCTGGCGCCGTACATCACTCCGCCGCGCACGGTCTGATCGGCATAGGGGCCGCGGCCCGGTCCGATCGCCGAGCCCGAACTGATATTGACAACCGCGCCGCGGCGGCCGGCGATCATGTCCGGCAGCACTGCCTTGGCGAGAATGAACGGCGCGTGGACGTTGACGGCGAAGGCCTTGACCCACCGGTTGGTCGGGTAGTCTACGGTCGGGACGTAGTAGTTGAGCGCGGCATTGTTCACCAGCGTGTCGACCCGGCCGTAGGCGGCGCGCGCCGCATGGACGACCTTGAGGCACTCGCCCTCGGAGGAGATATCGGCGGCAACCGCCGTCGCCTCGCCGCCGGCCGCCTCGATGGTCGCGACCGTGCTAGCAAGCGAGCCTTTCAGCTGGTGTTCGCCCTCGTTCAGGGTGCGCGCCACGCAGACAATCTTGGCGCCCTCGGCCGCCAAGAGCTCGGCGATCGCCTGGCCGATGCCGCGGCTCGCCCCCGTCACGATCGCCACCCGTCCGGTCATCCTGGCCATCGTGGCCTCCCCTTGACAGTCGAAACCTGGCCCTTGCCTGCCCACCCGACGGGCGCGCACAATCGGCCCATAAGGGAGCGACGCATGCAATACAAACGTATTTCAGCCGACAGCCACCTCGACCTGCCCTGGATGCCGCCCGACCTCTTCACCTCGATGGCGTCGCGCGAGCTGAAGGACCGCATGCCGCACGTCATCGACACCGATGAAGGCCCGAAATGGGTGGCCAAGAACGGCGCCTCGTTCGGCTTCAAGAACGGCGTCGGACCGGCCGGATCGAAGTTCGTCCCGGGCAAGCATCACCGGGTCGACGTTATGGCCGAGACCGGCCTCTATTCCGACGGCGCCAAGGACATCCGCCGTATCTCCGATCCGCATCTGCGCATCAAGGACCTCGACCGCGACGGCGTCGACGCCGAGGTGATCTACGGCATCCTGGGCGCCGCCAGCCGGCTGGACGACCGCGAAGCGGGCAACCAGATGCTGACGATCTACAACGACTGGCTGAAGGAGTTCTGCAGCCACTATCCCGACCGGCACATCGGCCTGGCCTGCCTACCCTACGGCGACATCGACGCCGCGGTGAAGGAAATCCATCGCGTCGCCAAGATGGGCATCAAAGGGCTGGAGCTTTCGTGCTCGTGGGACATGGAGCCGATGTGGCACCCGATGTGGGAGCCCTTGTGGAAGGCGGTGAACGACGTGCAGCTGCCGCTGCATTTCCACACCTTCCCCGCCGTGCCGCCCGACATGATCGGCAAGTATCCCGGACGGGTCGGCCGCTCGGTGTTCTTCACCATCGTCTCGGGCTTCCAGATGAACCTGGTGAACATCCTCGCTGCTGTCATCGGCGCCAACGTGCTCGAGCGCTATCCCAACGTGCGCATCGCCTTCGGCGAGTCAGGCTCCGGCTGGATCCCCTACGCGCTCGACCGCATGGATTTCGAGTGGGAGGACCGCTTCACCGACCTCGGGCTGAAGATGAAGCCCTCCGACTACTGGCGCCGCCAGTGCAAGGCCACGTTCCAGTTCGACCGCATCGGCGCCAAGCTGATCAACGACATGGGCGCCGAAAGCCTGATGTGGGGCTCCGATTATCCGCACGGCGACGGCGTGTGGCCGCACTCCGACAAGTACATCAAGGAACAGTTCGCCGACGTGCCGGCGGAACAGGTCAAGATGATCACCTGCACCAACGCCGGGAAGTTCTACGGCCTGATTAATTAAGCGTTTGTCGGCGAACGCCGACAAAGCGCTACAGGCGTTTGCCGGCGCAAGCCGGCAAAGCGCTAAGAGAAGGCCTTAAACGTGATCAGGGTGAAGGTTTCCTTTACCCCTACCAGCGTCTGGATCTTGCTGGTGACGAAATGGCCGATGTCGGTCCTTTCGTCGAGGTAGCATTTCATCAGGAGGTCGTACTGGCCGGAGGTCGAATAGACCTCCGACACCTGTTCGACGTTCACCGCGTCGTCGGCAACCTCGTAGGCCTTGCCGAGTTCACACTTCACCATGACGAAGATCGTCTGCATTTACCGACGGGCGAGGAACGCCGGTACGTGATCGCCGAGGCCCTTCGGTGCGTTGCCGTCGTCGCGCTCACGACGCGGCTCGTGCTGACGCTCCGGCTTGCGGGCCGGACGCTCGGCGCGCGGCTCGCGATGCTGTTCCGAGCGATGTTCCGGACGATGTTCGCGACCTTGTTCAGGGGGCGCGTGCTCGCGCTCGGGACGGCGTTCGCGATGGGGCCGTTCCGGCTGCGGCTCGTGGGGAGCCGGCGCTGCGGCCTGGTGTTCGCCTTGCTGTGCCGCCGGCTGTTCGCTGCGCGGTTCACGATGTTCGCGCGGCTCGCGACGCGGGCCCCGGGCACGATCGGGAGGCCCGCCGCGCGCACCGCCCCGGCCACTGCGACCGCCTCGGCCGCGTCGGCGACCATCGCCGGCCTCCAGCGCCACGGCCTCGAGGCCCGGTACTTCGATGCGCGGGATCGTGGTGCCGATCAGCTTCTCGATCGCCTCGATCAGGCCGCCTTCGGCCGGCGTAGCGAGCGTGAACGAATGGCCGGTCTTGCCGGCGCGGCCGGTGCGGCCGATACGATGGACGTAATCCTCGGCATGGATCGGCACGTCGAAAT
>PLYQ01000007.1 GCA_003153415.1 Rhodospirillales bacterium
CCCATGATGTCGGACTCCTTCATGATCAGGAGATCCTCGCCATCGAGCTTGATCTCGGTGCCGGACCACTTGCCGAACAGGATGCGGTCGCCCTTCTTGACGTCGAGCGGAACCAGCGTGCCCTTCTCATCGCGGGCGCCCGGGCCGACCGAGACGATCTCGCCTTCCATCGGCTTTTCCTTGGCGGTGTCCGGAATGATGATGCCGCCCTTGGTCTTGCCTTCTTCCTCGACGCGCTTGACCACGACCCGGTCGTGGAGCGGACGGAACTTCATGTTTTTCCTCCAATATCACTGGTTGAGCCTGCGCGGCGGGACCGCCGCGACACGAAAAAAGACCTATCAGCACTCTCCTGCGGTGAGTGCCAAAGGCGCACGGGATGTAGGGGTGTAGGCGAAATGAGTCAAGACGAGCGCACAAAGTCGCTTCGCACTAGCAGCAATCACCAGGGAGTGCTGCTAAGACATTGATGTGGAACGATTTTTGCTGATTTTTCGTTAAGGCGCTGTGACTATTCCTTCACGTGCGTCGTGTCAAGGAGTGCTCAATGGATCGCAGCTTTGTTGCGCAGCTCAACGATTACCGGATTACCACCGCCGAAATCCTCTATTGGATGCCCGATCACAAGCACGTTCTACAGAGCTTCGTCTGGCAGCACCTCGATCTGGCCCCTCGGTTCCCCGCCCTAGCGAAGTTCCTCGATTTCTGGGAACGCAATCTCGAAGGCAAATTGCACCGCGTGCGGGTCGCCAACGCGGCTCTGATCAAGCCGGCCGAGTTCAAGTTCTCGTCAGGCCTTTACGAATTGCACTGAGGAAGTCTTGGGGCGCGCGCTGGTTGCGTCCCTCCGCAGCGCATAGTTGCGCCGCGCTATTGACCTGACCTACCGTCCGCGCCGACTTCAATCGACAGAGATCGGCGCGCCCTCATGCCTCAGAAAAACGCCAGCTTCCCCGCCCTCGCGGGCCTCGACGCGCTGAAGTGGCGCTGCATCGGCCCCTCGCGCGGCGGTCGCGTCGTCGCCGTCTCCGGTGACCCGCACGATCGCATGACGTTCTATTTCGGCGCCTGTGCCGGCGGCATCTGGAAGACCGTCGATGGCGGCGTGTTCTGGCGCTGCGTATCGGATGGCTTCATGGGCAGCTCCGCGGTCGGCGCCATCGCCGTCGCACGTTCCGATCCGAACGTGATCTATGCCGGCACCGGCGAGACGGCGATCCGCCTCGACGTTTCCTATGGCGACGGCATGTACAAGTCGACCGACGCCGGCCGCACCTGGAAACACATCGGCCTCAGAGAGACGAAGTTCATCGGCAAGATCTGCGTGCATCCGACGAATCCCGATCTCGTCTATGTCGCGGCCCTCGGCGATGTCTTCGGCCCCAACCGCGAGCGCGGCGTGTTCCGCTCCAAGGATGGCGGCAAGAGCTGGCAGAAGATCCTGTTTCGCAGTGACGTCGCAGGCACGATCGATCTGTCCATGGACCGCAGCAACCCGCGCCTCCTGTTCGCCTCGATGTGGGAAGCGCGGCGCAATTTCTGGAACATCTCGAGTGGCGGTCCGGGCAGCGGCCTGTTCCGCAGCACCGACGGTGGCGACACGTGGCAGGAGATCACGCGCAATCAAGGCCTGCCGGATGGCATGCTGGGCAAGATCGGTGTGGCGGTATCGCCTGTCCGCGCCGGCCGCGTGTGGGCGCTGATCGAAGCCGAGGGCGATAAAACCGGCCTCTACCGTTCCGAGGACTACGGCGGGCGCTGGACCCAGGTGTCGGCCAACCGCGACCTGATGCACCGGCCCTGGTATTACACCCACGTGTTTGCCGACACTGGCCACGCCGACACCGTCTATGTCACCAACCTGCAGATGTGGAAATCGACCGACGGCGGGACGAGCTTCAGCGAGATCACGACGCGGCACGGCGACAATCACGATCTGTGGATCGACCCCAACGATGCCAGCCGCATGATCGAGGGCAACGACGGCGGCGCCAACATCTCGTTCAATAGTGGCTCCTCATGGTCGACGATCTACAACCAGCTCACGGCGCAGTTCTACCGCCTCGACATCGACGACCAGCATCCCTACCGCGTCTATGGAACGCAACAGGACAACACCTCGATCTCGGTGCCGAGCGCCTCGGAATGGGGCGTCATCACACTTGCCCAGTGCTCCTATCCCGGCACCGGTGAGAGCGGCTTCATCGCCGTCAACCCGCGGGATCACAACATCGTCTATGTCGGCGCTGTCGGCTCGAGCCCGGGTGGCGCGGGCGCGCTGCAGCGCTACGACCACCGCACGCGCCAGATGCAGCTGGTGAACGTGTGGCCCGAGGAATCGACCGGCATCGCACCCAAGGACCTGAAATACCGCTTCGCCTGGACCTTCCCGATCGTGTTCTCGCCGCATGACGCGGGCACGCTCTATGTCGGTGGCAACTGTGTCTTCCGTACGCGTGACGAGGGCATGAGCTGGCAGAAGATCTCGCCCGACCTCAGTCTGAACGACCGCGCGCGGCAGGGTGCGTCGGGCGGCAACATCACGCGCGAAAGTGCCGGCGCCGAGGTCCATGCGACCTGCGCCTGCGTCGTCGAATCGCCGCATCGACCGGGCGAGATCTGGGCTTCGACCGACGACGGGCTGGTGCATGTCACGCGCGACGACGGCAAGTCGTGGAAGAACGTGACGCCCAAGGGCATGCCAAAGCTCGCCTATGTCGGCTGCGTCGAGATCTCGGCGCACAATGCCAATACGATCTACGTTGCCGCCACGCGCTACAAGCTGGCCGACTACAAGCCGTACCTCTTCAAGAGCACCGACGGTGGCCGGAGCTGGAAGGCGATCAAGGGCGACCTGCCGGCCGATGAGATCACGCGCGTCGTGCGTACAGATCCCGTCGCCGCGGGCCTGCTCTACATCGGCACCGAGACCGGCGTCTTCTTCAGCCTCGACGACGGCGCGCACTGGGTGCGCATGGCCGGCGGCCTGCCGGTCGTGCCGGTCTACGACCTCAAGCTCAAGAACGCCGACCTGGTCGCCGCCACGCACGGCCGCTCGTTCTGGATCCTCGACGATGTGACGGCGCTGCGTGGCATGGCAAGCGGTCGCAGGACCACGCGTCTGTTCGGGCCCCGGACGGCGATCCGCGGCAAGCTCGCCTGGAGCGCCGGCGCCAACGTTCGCACCGGCATCACCTATGGGCCGGCCTTCGGTGTCGATGGCAGCACGCAGATGACCGACCGGCCGGACGGCACGCGGGTGCGCGAGTATCTCGACGTCGGCGAGAACCCGCCCAACGGCGCGATCGTCTGGTACTGGCTGGCCGAGGACGCGAAGGGACCAGTCGTGCTTACCTTCCGGAACGCGGCGGGCCGCAGGATCGCGTCCTTCGCCAGCGACGACAAGCAGGCGCCGCCACCACGCCGTCCGGGCACCAAGCACGGGCTCAACCGCTTCGTCTGGGACATGAAATATCCGGGACCGACCAAGCTCGATCCGGCGCTGGCGCCGCCGCGGCCGACGCCGCTGGTGCCCGACATAGAAAACCCGTCCGGTCCGACCGTCGTTCCCGGCACCTACGGCGTCGACCTCAGCATTGGCGGCAAGACCCAGTCGGCGAGGCTCTCGGTCGTCAAGGACCCGCGGCTTCGTACGACGACGGCCGACTACGCCGCCCAGTTCGCCCTGCACATGGAATTGGTGTCGTACCTCTCGAAGCTGAAGGAGGTCGTCAACCGGTTGCGCACCATCAAGCGCCAACTCGGCGAGGCTGCCCAGCGCGCCGGCAACGGCCAACGTGGTCCGAAGAACCGCGCCAACGCCCTCATCGAGCGGCTGTCGGCCATCGAGAGCATCCTGGTCGATCCCAAGCGCAAGTCGGCGCGCGATGTGCTGCGCAATCCAGCGGGGCTGAACGACACGCTGCTCGACATGATCGCCATGACAACCATCGCCGACGCGGCGCCCACCACGCAGACGCGGGCGGTGTCGAAGGAGACCATGGCCAAGGTCGACGCCCAGATCGCGAAATTCGACGCCCTGGCGTCGGGCGAGGTCGCCCCGCTCAACAAGGTGCTGGTCAAGGCCGGCATTGGCCAAGTGACGGCCCTTTAGGGTGCGCCGCGAGACTGGTAGTAGACTCTAAACCACTAACATCGGGAGATACCGCATGTGGGAACTCGTCGCGTGGGGCCTGGGCCTGGTCCTGGGATATTCGTTCAGGAATTCGCTGACCGCGGGCTGGCGCATCGCGCTCTTCGGGGTTGCGATCCTGGTATTGGGTCCGCTCATTACGCTGTTGAGCGGCGAAATGGCGGGCGAGCCATGGCTTGTCGTCGTCGATATCGGTCAGGTCGGCGCGGCGGCGTTGATCGGGGCTTTCCTGTTGCCCTACGGCCTGCGCCGGTTCCGGGATATGGCGTAACTCAGCACTAGCTGAGGGGCAGCTAACGTCGCGCCGCGTCGTATTCGGCCGCGGTGCGCTCGACCAGTTCAGCGACCGACGGCACGTCGGCCACGCCTGACACCGAGTGGCCGGCGCTCCAGATGTCCTTCCAACGCCTGGCATTTGGTTTGTCACGTTCAGCAGCGTTGATGTCCTTGGCGATATCGATGGCGCCGCGCAACGGCAGGTTGTCGGGATCGAGGCCGGCCGCGGCGATCGACGGGCGCAGCATGTTGGTCTCCAGCCCGGTGAAGGCGCGGGTTAGCAGCACATCATCCAGCCGGGTTTTGACCAATAATTCCTTGTAGGCGTCCTTGGCGAGACTCTCGCGCGTGGCGATGAACTTGGTGCCCATGTAGGCGAGATCGCAGCCCAGGGTCTCGGCGGCCGCGATCGCCCGGCCGTCGGACATGCCGCCCGCCATGACCACAATGCCGTCCCAGAAGGCCCGCACCGCGCGCACGAAGGCGAAGGGATTGACCCAGCCGGTCTGGCCGCCGGCGCCGGCCGTCAGCAGCACCAGTCCGTCGACACCCGCCGCCACCGCCTTTTCGGCGTGACGCACCGAGGCGACATCGGCCAGCACCAGGCAGCTTGCGTCCTTGAGCGGCTTCAGCACCGGCTCGGGCGAGCCGACGGAGGTGATCACCAGCTCCACCTTGTGTCGTAAGACCGCCGCAAGATCGTCGGGCACGCGCGGATTGGAGCGATGCACGATCAGGTTAGGACAGAGCGGCGCCGGCGATTTGCCGGTCTCATCGGCGGTGCGCTTCTGATCGTCGGTCATGTCGCCGAGCCAGCGGTCGAGTTCCTCGACCGTGCGGCAGTTGGCGGTCGGGAACGAGCCGATGATTCCACTGCGGCACGCCGCCTTCACCAGCGCCGGTCCCGAGACCAGGAACATCGGTGCCGCGATCAGCGGCAGGCGGAGGCGGCTCTTCAGCGAAGCGGGCAAGGACATCGAGTGAGACTACCTCAACGCAGGAAGGCGAGCAGCGCGATCCCGCTCACGACCATCGCCGAGGCAGCGATTCGACGAGGACCAAAGCCCTCCTTCAGGATCAGCGTACCGATCATTGCGCCGAAGATGACGCTGGTCTCGCGCAGCGCCACGACCGGCCCGAGCGGCAAACTCCGCGCGGCGAGCAAAAAGGCGAGGAAGCCCAGCACCGAGAGGACACCGGCCAGCAGGCCGATCGCCCCGTAGCGGCGCGCGTAGGCGAGGATCGTCGCACGTCGTGCAACCAGTGCGTAGCCAACCATGCCAGCGCCCGTGACGATCTCGAGACAGGCCTGAAAACCCAGCACGGTACCGGCGGCGCGCACGCCCAGCCCGCCGAGGAAACTGTAGGCTGCGACCGACACGCCGGTCGCCAAGGCAAAGCCGACCGCCGGCCCGCCTGCGCCGGCACCGAACGACAACGCCATGAGGCCGAGCGAAATCAGGCCGACCGCCAGCATCTGACCCGTGCTCAACGACTCGCCGACGATGAGGAAGGCAGCAACCGTCGTCAGCACCGGCGCGATACCGCGCGCCAGCGGATAGACCACGCTCATGTCGCCCAACCCATAGGAGCGGATAAGCAGCGCGTAGTAGCCGAACATCACTGCCGCCGTGAGTGCCAGCCACTTGAAACTCTCAGGCGCCGGCCAGTCGACGAAAGGAAGTGCGGCAAGGCCCATCAGCAAGCCCGCGGTGCGGATCGCCACCATGGTGAGCGTGCGGTCGCCCGCCGATTTCACCAGCGCGTTCCACACCGAATTGGCAATGGCCGAGAAGACGACCAGGCCATAGAGAAACGCCGCGGACATGACGCCCGATTAGCAGGCGCATGTCCGCGGCGGTCAATGTCATCTCTCGCATCGAGCCGCCCCGCAAACGCCTGATGCAGGGCGAGCCGCCACGAGAAATACTAAACGGCGGCGGTGAGGCCTTCCTGCTCGATGGTGCGCTTCACGGCCGGGCGCGCCTTCATGCGCTCGTAGTGGGCGGCGACATTCTTGGGCAGCGGCATCTTCATGCGGCCCGCCGCCCAGAACGTGACGTAGAAGAGCGCGGCGTCGGCGACTGAGAACTTGCCGGCGAGGTATTCCTTGCCGTCGAGCGCCTTGTCCATGATGGCGAGGCCCTTCTCCATGATCTCCTTGCCGCGCGCCTTGACCTTGTCGTGATCGGCCTCGGTCGGTGCGTAGTTCACCGGCCGGAACATGCGCGAGAAGCCCTGCATGTGCATGGTCGAGACGACATAGTCCATCGCTTCGAGCGCGCGTGCCTCGCCGTCGGCGTCGGACGGCAGCAGGCCCTTCTCGGGGTTCTTGCGCGCAAGCCACGTGGCGATAGCCGGAAACTCGGTCAGCACCGAGCCGTCATCCTTCTGAAGAGTCGGCACCTTGGACTTGGGATTGAGCTTCACGAAATCCGGGCCGTACTGCTCCTGCTTGGCGCCATCGATCTTCTGTAGGTCGTAGGGCTTGCCGATCTCCTCGAGCAGGACGTGGATGCCGATCGAGCAGGCGCCGGGCATGTAATAGAGCTTCATCGCGAACTCCCTTTTTGGTGGGTGTCAGTCTTGGACGGGCAACGCTAGCATCGGGAACGCGTAGGGGGAAACGACACAATGCCAATACCAAATCTACGGTCTCTTATCGGCACGTCGAAAACGAAGATCGGCACCTTCCTGTTCGAGTTCGCCACGCCCGGGATCGGCCAGATCCTGAAGGCGGCGGGCGCCGACTACGCCGTGCTCGACATGGAGCACACCGGCTTCAGTTTCGACACGGTGCGAAACGTCGTGCGTTACTGCCAGGCAACCGAGTTACCGCTGATCGTGCGGGTGCCCAGTCAGGCCCGCCACCATATCTCGCGCGCCCTCGATACTGGCGCCGACGGAATCATGGTGCCGATCGTCTCCTCGGTGGAGCAGGCCAAGGCCGTGCTCGACGCCGCCAAATACTGGCCCGCCGGCAGGCGCGGCGTGGCGCTGGGGCTGGCCCATGAACGTTTCGCCATGCGCTCCGACCCGCTCCCGATACGCTTTGCCGAACAGAATGCCCGCACCTGCATCATCCTGCAGGTCGAGGACCCGCGCGCCGCCGCCGCCGCCGACCAAATCGCCGCCCTGCCCGGCGTCGACATGCTGTGGCTCGGCCACAACGATCTCTCTGTCGCACTGGGCAAGCCCGGCGCGTGGGACGATCCGGAATTCGTGAAGGCCGAACAGGCGACGCTGGCCGCCGCGCGCAAACACAAGAAGTCGGCAGGCCGGCTCGCCGTCGACGCCAAACAGGCCGCTGCATTCGCCAAGATGGGCTACGACTTCGTGTCGATCGCGGGCGACGTCTGGCTGCTGCAGCAGGCCTTCGCCGCCGGCGTCGAGACGATCAGGCGCGGATCCTGACCGGCAGCGAGCGGATGCCGCGGATGAAGTTCGAATAGAGCCGGACCGGCGGACCGGCGATCTCGATGTCGAGGTCGCGCTTGAGGATCTCCTCCCACAGGATCCTGAGCTGCATCTCGGCCAGGCGATCGCCGACGCAGCGATGGATGCCGGCACCGAAGCCCAGGTGCTGGCGGGCCCGCGGACGGTCGACGCGGAAGGCCTCGGCATCCTCGATCACCGCCTCGTCGCGGTTGCCCGAGACGTACCACATGACCACCTTGTCGCCCTTCTTGATCTTCTTGCCGGCAAGCTCGATGTCCCTGGTCGCCGTACGGCGCATGTGGATCACCGGCGTCTGATAGCGGATCAGCTCGGGCACCAAGGTGGCAACCAGCGACGGATCGCGGCGCAGCTTGGCGTTCTGGTCGGGATGGTCGGCCAGCGCCATCAACCCGCCGGTCATCGAATTGCGCGTGGTGTCGTTGCCGCCCACGATCAGCAAGGCGAAATTGCCGATGAACTCACGGATCGGCATGTCGCGCGTTGCCTCGGCGTGCGCCATCATCGAGATCAGGTCGAACTTGGGCGGCTGCTTGGCACGCTCGGCCCAAAGTGCCGCCATGGTCTGGCCCATCTCGGTGAGCTCGGCCATGCGCTCGGCGTTGCTCTTCACCACGGCGTCCTCGGCCTCGATATTGGCGATGGCGACGTCGGACCAGCGGGTGAGTTTGCGCCGGTCCTCGAAAGGAAAGTCGAACAGGGTCGCCAGCATCATGGCGGTGAGCTCGGTCGAGACGCGATCGACCCAGTCGAAGACCTCGCCGTGCGCCAGGCCGTCGAGCACCTGGGCGGTGCGCTCACAGATCAGGCCCTCTAGGTTGGCGAGGTTGGACGGCGCCACGATGGGCGCCACGGTCTTGCGCTGCGCGGTGTGCTTGGGCGGATCCATGCGGATGAAGTTGGGCAGCTCCTCGCCCTGCGGCTGGTCGGCGATCTGGATGCCGCCCAGCGCGGAGGCCGACGAATAGGTGCCGTGATCGAGCTCGACCTTCATGATGTCGGCGTAGCGGGTCACCGACCAGTAGGGTCCGTAGGGACTGTCGGGGTGGCGGTGCACGGGATCTTCCCGGCGCATCAATGCGAAATGCGGCCGCCAACTATCCTCGCGATAGAGGCTCGGGTCGCCGACATCGACAAAATCCACCATTCCACAATGGCGCCTCTACGGGCCTTCCCAGTCAAGAGCTTTCCGCGCTATCGAAGGACGATGGAACGACCGACGCTCGTACTGCTGCCCGGCCTGCTGAACACGCGGCGTGTCTTTGAATACCAGATTGCCGCCTTGTCCGACGTCGCCCAGATCGCGGTACCCGACCTCAGCCCCTACGATTCGATGGCCGCCATGGCAGCAGCGGCTCTGGCCGCCGCGCCCGAGCACTTTGCCTTGGCCGGCTTCTCGATGGGCGGCTACGTCTGCTTCGAGATCCTGAGGCAAGCGCCACAACGCGTTGAGCGGCTTGCCCTGCTCGACACCGCGGCAACGCCCGATAGCCCCGAATCGATCGCACGACGCCGTGGGCTGATCGAGCAAACGACGCTCGGGCGCTTTCACGGCATGCAGCGCTCGCTGTTGCCGCAGCTCGTCCATCCCTCGCGGGTCGAGGACGCTGCCGTGGTGCAACCGATCCTCGACATGGCACTGGAGGTCGGCGGCGATGGCTTCGTGCGTGAGCAGACCGCGATCATGGGACGGCCGGACAGCCGGCACATGTTGGTCGATATCGAGATGCCGACCGTCGTGGTGGTCGGCCGCCAGGACCTAACGACGCCGCTGCAGCGCGCCGAGGAGATGGCCGCCGACATCGCCAACGCCCGGCTGGTCGTGATCGAGGACTGCGGGCACATGTCGCCGCTGGAACGGCCGNNTGCGATATCGTGCGGAAGTCCGGCTTGAACCGCCCGATCGACGATCGCGGCAGGGTCGAGCGCATGCTGGCCCACGCCAACCTGATCGTAACGGCGCGCCAGGACGGCCGACTGGTGGGCTTTGCCCGCTCGCTCACCGATTTCTGCTTCTGCTGCTATCTGTCCGACCTCGCCGTCGACAAGGCCTGCCANNACCGCGATGACCTTCTACCAGGGCATCAAGATGCCCCACGCCGACAACTGCTTCCTGTACCGGCGGGAGAAATAGGCGCGGGGCGCGCTTGACCTAAGTCAATGCCGGAGCGCCGCCGCGGCCCAACAGTCACCTAATGAAGTGACCTGTTCGGGAGCGTCAAAATGCACAGCCACGCCGTCGTCTGGCTCGATACCAAGGAAGCCCATATCTATCGGTTCAACGCCGAGGACGTCGAACGCGAGCGCATCAAGGCGCATAGCCCCTTCCGCAAGGTTCACCACAAGGCCGGCGTGATTGGTGCCGGTCATCTCCATCTCGAACGCGACTATTTCGACAATATCGTCGATGCCCTGCGCGGCGTGGAAGAATGGCTGGTGGTTGGGCCAGGGGCTGCCAAGAACGAACTCGTGGCCCACCTCGAAGCGCACATCCCGTGGCTGAAGGCGAAGCTACTGGGCGTCGAAGTGATGGATCATCCGACGGACGGCGAGCTGTTGCACCACGCCCGCCGCTTCTTCAAGGCCGCCGACAAGATGCGCCCGAATTCGCCTTCGGTCGCCGGTGGATCGGCGTCTGCCTAGAGCGGGATGATCCTCATCCCGCTCTAGGCAGACGGCCGTTCCAGACAGGAACGGCCGTCGCATCATCGGTCTTGCCTGATTCTACTTCTTCATCACCTGGCCGCGAATCTCGCCACCCTTGTTGGCCGCGGTATGAACGTTGAAGTACCACTTGCCGGCCGCCAGGTCGGCCGCCTGAGCGTCGGTCAGCGTCGCCTCGCCCTTCAGCGGACTGGCGGACATTTCCTTCACGGGCACGACGACGCCAGCATTGGTCTTGGCGTCGGCCGGGCCGTGGAAATGCGCCGCCGCGGCAGGACCGCTCAAACCGGTATAAGTGACGCTATAGGTGAGTTTCTTGGACGCGGTATCGTAGGCGGCGGTAAGCGCACCGGTGCCCTTGCTGTCGTTGGCCGGCACCTCGGCCGCGGCATTGAGAACGGCCGCGTAGTTCTGGGTTTCGGCGAAAGCCGCCGGAGCTAGCGCGAGCAACGCGGCAACGCAGAGGCCGGTCAGACCGGCACGGATGATGGATGTCATGGCTTTGTTTCCTCCAGCTGTTCGTTTCCGGCGTACTTGATCCACCCGTCGACGGGCCGGCGGCGGCGGCGGGAACTCGATCATTGTGGGGTAACGATCAGGTCAGGACCATGGCTGCCCACGATCCAGGACGTCACATTGTCTTGAGGACCATCAGATGATGGCAAGCGCTACCCCGCCGCGACGTCACCCACCACGCGCACGCGCACGCGCACGGAGTTGCCGGGCAGGTAGGCCAGCGGCATGTCCTCGCTCTCGATGGTCGTGAGTGTGGCGCGTGCCGCCCCTGCGGCCACGGCACGGTCGTTGGCGATGCCCTGCGCGGCCGAAATTGCCTCGCCCCGGCTCAGGTCCTTGAAGATCTGGTCGCACTCGCCCGAGACCTGGGCGATGGCGGCGCCCACCGCATTGGCACAGTCGCCGTGCTCGACATGGATGACCTGGCTCACGCCGGCGAGTTTCGCGGGAATCAGGAACGCCCCCCCGCCGACGGCGATCAGCGGCACATCGCCCGCCTCGGTCTTCATGCGGTCGATCGCCTCCTCGGCTAAGCGGGCGGCTTCGGAGAAGACCTTGCGGCAGGTCGCCGGATCGAGATGGGCGACCTTCTTCTTGTCGCCGAGCTTCAGCACATCGGACGCAACCGCGACGTCGGTCGTGGTGAGCTGCGTGCCGCCGAAGGCGATACCCTCCTTCAGGAGCCGATAGCCGACCGAGACCGGACCGACCTTGAGCGGATCGAGTACGACATGGCTGCCGCCACCCAGCCCGATCGACAGCAGGTCGGGCATGCGAAACAGGGTGCGCACGCCCCCCACCTTGACGACCGAATTGGCCTCTCGCGGAAAGCCGTGCTTCAGCTGGCCGACGTCGGTGGTCGTTCCACCGACATCGATCACCATGGCATCGGCCAGACCCGAGAGATAGGCAGCACCACGCATCGAATTGGTGGCACCCGAGGCGAAGCTGTAGACCGGCAGGCGCCGCGCCTGTCCCGCCTCCGCCACCGTGCCGTCGTTCTGGGTGATGAACAGCGGCGCGGCGATGCCGGAATCGTGGATCGCCTTCTCGAAGGCCGCAATCGTTTCGCGCGCCAGGTCGGCTAGCGCTGCATTCAACAGCCCGGCATTCTCGCGTTCCAGCAAGCCGATTCGGCCAAGATCGGATGAGCAGGTGATGGCGGCATCAGGAATCACCGCTGAGACCAGTTCCGCGGCGCGCCGCTCATGACCGGGATCGAGCGGCGAGAAGATTGCCGAGATGCCGACAGCCTTGAGCCCGGCCACTTTCATCTCCTGCGCGGCCTTGGTGATCGCCGCCTCGTCGAGTGGCATGAAGGGCCGGCCGTCGTATTCGTGGCCGCCTTCGACCATCCAGACGCCGCCGCGCACCAGCGCCGACAGATCCTCCGGCCAATCGCAGAACGGCGGCAGCGAGGCCGAGGCCGGCATGCCGAGCCGAAGGGCAGCCACCCTGGTGAGATGTCGGCGCTGGACCACCGCATTGATGAAATGCGTGGTGCCGATCATCACGCCGTCTATGCGCGTGGGTTTTCCGTCAGCGCCCTTCAGCACGCCGGTCGAGCCCAGACTCGTGAGCGAATCCAGAATGCCCGTCGTGACGTCCTCACTGGTCGGCGCCTTCACCGCACGGACCACCTTGCCTTCTTCGATCAGGACGGCATCGGTATTGGTGCCGCCGACATCGATGCCGATGCGTCTCATGCGGCAAACACGCTCTTGAACTCGATGTCGTAGCCGAATGCGCGCGGGCCGACATGTTGCAGGCCCTTCGGCGTCAAAAACACCGGCGGCGGCGGCAGGGCGATCACGGTGACCCTCTGGCCGTAGCGGATGGTTTCCGTGCCGACCGCTTCGCCCGACACCGAATCGAGCACGCAGATCAGGTCGGGCGACATGGCGATCGGTTTCTTGTCGAGCCAGGCCACGATCCACTCGTTCTGGAAATTGAGCTCGAGCGTGGCACCGCGATACTCGTCCGTGCCATCAAAGCTCGTACGCCCGCGCAAAAAACCCTCGGTGGCGCGGCGTTCGACATCCATCACCTTGCCCTTGTAGAGCACCTTGCCCGGCTCGACCGACAGGATGGCAGCGATCGGGTCCTCGTGCCTGCGCTGGGCCTCACGCACAGCGTGGCCGATGGCGATCGCCTTTGTGGTGGTGCCGTGGATGCCCCACTTCTTCACCTCGGCCCCGGTCCGTGGCGCCTTGCAGGTGGACGCGATCGAACCGTACTCGGTGCAGATTTTGCGGCTGACCCGCTCCATCCATTTCCAGGTCGGCACCTTTTCGACCACCGACTCGAGGCCGCGCACGTCGACGGTGGTGAGCGGACAGGGCATGAGATCGGCCACGGCCACGGATGTCATCTGCGCCTCGGGGTACGCACGGCCCATCATGTCCGAGTCGATCACCGGCCGACTCAGATGCACCGCCGCCATCAGCGGCTGGATCGAATTGCCGCCGCCGATCTCGAGCGCCATGATTCCGCGAAATCGATAGCCGGTGTGGCGTTCCATCAGTTCGACGGCGCGGGCGATGGTGCGGCTGTCGGTCAGGCGCTCCTGGCCAACCAGCGGCGCGCCCATGTTGGAAACGGCTGCGACCCAATCGTCGTCCAAAAGCTCCGACGCGGGCATCAGTTGCACCCGATGGCCCTCCTTGTAGAGCGCCCGCATGTTCAAAAGCCCGAGATAGGGGCTGCCACCGCCTCCGGTGCCCAGAACCCAGGCGCCGACGGCGAGCGATTCGATGTCATCCAGCGTGATGTCGCGTAACGGCATGTCGTTTGCCAATTTCTCCTGCGGCTTCTATGTAGCCGCCTATCGTTTTGCTGACAAAGGAAGCCCTACGCAATGTCCGAGCCAATCAAGTTAGTCGCCTTCTGCGGTAGCCTGCGCAAGGCGTCGTTCAACCGCATGGCGCTCAATGCCTTCACCGAGCGTCTGCCCGCCGGCGTTTCGCTTTCGACGATCGAAATCGGCGACTGGCCGCTCTACGACGCCGACGTCCAGACCAAGGGCTTTCCTGACAAGGTGCAGGCCGCCCAGAAAGCCATGCTCGAGGCCGACGGCATCGTCTTTGCGACCCCGGAATACAACTATTCGATCTCGGGCGTGCTCAAGAACGCCATCGACTGGCTGTCGCGCCTGACCCCACAGCCCTTCGCCGCCAAGCCGATTGCCATGTTCGGCGCATCGGGCGGCCCGCTCGGTACTGCGCGCGCGCAATATCACTTGCGTCAGATGATGGTGTTCCTCGACGGCCGGCCGGTGAACAAGCCGGAGGTCATGATCGGCGCTGCGCAGACCAAGTTCGTTGACGGCAAGTTCACGGATGAGATGGGCGCCAAGCTGCTCACTGACCTCGGCGCGTCGCTGGCGCTGGCGATTCGTCAGGCCAAGGCTGCCGCTGCGGTGAAGTAACTAGGCCGGCTTGGTCTTCACGTGCTCGGGCTGCACGCCCATGCCCATGACGCGGGCAGGCAGGCGGCGCAGCAATGGAACGGCGTTGAGCAGGCGCACCGGCCAGGGCGGCCGCAGGGGGCGCGTACCGGCCAGAGTGGGCGCGATCATGCGATTCTGCATGAACACCTGCACCGCCTGCGTGGCGCGCACCGGCCACATACGATGGGCCTGCACGGCGGCGAGATCAGAATCGGCCAACCGACCTTCGCGCAGCGGCGCGGCCAGGATGTTGGAGGCCGCGACCGCATCTTGGACGGCGATGTTGACGCCGACGCCGCCGATCGGCGACATGGTGTGGGCAGCATCGCCAATGCACAGCACGCCCGGCTTCCACCATTTCTCGAGCCGCTCGACGCCGACCGTCAGCAGCTTCAGATCGTCGACGGTGGCGAGCTCGTGGACGCGATCGGCGAGGAATGGCATCAACCGCGCCAGGGTCGCGCGAAAACTCTCGATGCCGGCCGCCTTCAGCGTGTCGGCCGATCCCTTGGCGATGACAAAGGCGCACTGCCAATAGTCGCCGCGGTCGAGCATCACCAGGATGCTGCCAGTATCGAAGCGGCCCATGGTCTCGGCCTGGTCGGTCGGCTTGTGCGTGACGCGGAACCACAGGACGTCCATGGGTGCACCGAGCACGGTCGGCTGGAAGCCGGCGCCCTCCCGCACCGTCGAATGACGGCCGTCGGCACCCACCACCAGGTCGGCGCGGATTTCCTGCGGCTGGCCGCCCACCGTGGCGTGCACGCCAACCACCTTGCCGCCCTCCTCGATCAGTCCCGTCGCCTCGGCCTGCATCAACGCCGTGAAGGCCGGATACTTCTTGCCGTGCGCCGCCAGGAAATCGAGGAAGTCCCATTGCGGCATCATGGCGATGTAGGGCGCACGCACCGGAAGATGTGAGAAGTCCGCCACCTGCATGCGCCTCTCGCCGAACTGGGCCCCGAAGCGCGACACCTTCTGGTGCGGCAGTTTCAGGAATTCGTCGAGCAGGCCGAGTTCGTCCATCACGTTCAGGGTCGAGGGGTGGACAGTGTCGCCGCGAAAGTCGCGCAGGAAGTCGCCATGCTTCTCGAGCACGACCGCCTTCACGCCAGCGCGCGCCAGCAGGAACCCCAGCATCATGCCGGCCGGTCCGCCGCCCACGATGCAGCACTGGGTCTGTATCGCGGTCATTCCAGCATCTCTCTCAGCACGCGGCCGGTCGCCGTGATGGCGAGAAGCGCCGGCACTCCGAGGCCGGGCTTCACCCACGCTTTAGTCGCCGGCGTGTAGCTCATGCAGTCCATGGCGACGAGATCGGGCTTGCGGGCGGCAAGCCGGCGCGCGGCCGCATCGGCTTCGCGGGCGTCGGCGCTCGGCGCCAACGCTTCGGCCACGATTTCCACGCCCGGCCGCGCCCATTTCGACGCGAGTTTCTCGGCCTGCTCGGCGAGCGGGATCAAAAGACCTAGCCGGCCCTGCGGCAGGAGGCCCGCCGCAAGCCCTGCCAGCACGCGCGAGGGGAAGAGCACGCCTTCGCCGGCCGGCATGGGCGGGAATTCGCCGGTGCAAGCATAGACCAGCGCATCGCAGCCGTCGGCGCGCAGGCGGGCCAGCACTTCGGGCGAGCGGGCGATCACCGCCTTCTTGGAGATCTTTACGTCGCGTCCACCGCGCAGGCGGGTGTAGAGCGTGTCGGCGCCGCTCTCGGGTTTCAAGGCATCGACTTCGGCGTCCGAGAGGCCGTCGAGCGCGCCACGCAGGATCACCCTGGTGCCGGCCGGAGCGTGCTCGGCGAACAACGCCGCGATGTCGTCGCGCGGCGCCTGGCCGATGGTGGCAATACCGAGGATGCGAGCCATGGCCCGATCCTAGCCCTCCAGCGCGACCGTGTCCGAGTCGTTCCAGGCGAGCCCTACTGCGTCGCCGGGCGCTCGCGGCGAGCGTTCGCCGGCATGGGTCTCGCGGGCAAGGAAGGCGCGGGCGTCCGGCAGGCGCACCCGGTAGAGCGTGGCGCCGCCCAGGAAATTCGCGGTCTCGACCACGCCGGCCAGCCGCGCCCCGTTGGCCGGCACCAGGCGGATCTTCTCAGGCCGCAGCGCCCGCGGCCGTGGGCCGTCGTCCAGAAGATTGATCTCGCCGATGAAGTCGGCGACGAAGCGCGTGCGCGGACGCTCGTAGATCTCGGTCGGCGCACCGACCTGCTCGACCCGGCCCTTGTTCATCACCGCGATTCGGTCGCTCATGGCCAGCGCCTCCTCCTGGTCGTGGGTCACGAACACCAGGGTGACGCCCAGCCGCCGCTGCAGCTCCTTCAGCTCGAACTGCATCTGCTGGCGGAGCTTGCGATCGAGCGCNNTGCTGCTGGCCGCCCGAAAGCTGGCCGGGCTTGCGCTCCTCCAGCCCGGTCAGCGCCACCAGGGCGAGTGCCGCTTCGACCCGGCGCTCGATGTCGGGCTTGGGCACGTCACGCATGCGCAGGCCGAAAGCCACGTTCTCGACCACCGTGCGGTGCGGGAACAGCGCATAGGACTGAAACACCATGCCCATCTCGCGCCGGTGCACCGGCAGGGCGGTAATGTCGCGACCACCGACATGGACGCGACCGGAGTCGGGCATCTCGAAGCCCGCGATCATGCGCAAGGTCGTGGTCTTGCCGCAGCCCGACGGCCCCAGCAGGGCGAAGAACTCGCCGGCCTCGATGTCGAGCGTGACGTCGTCGACGGCCACGACGTGGCCATCGAACGTCTTCGTCACCTGCTCCAGCCGGATGGCGGCTGCGGCCATCAGCCCTTCAGCAACTTCGTCACACGCGCGTCGATGTCTTCCTTGCGCGCATTGTACCATTTCCAGTCGGGCTGAATGAGCTGCGCCACCTTGGCCTCGGTGGTGTAGAGCTTGGCATCGTACTTGGCGTCGAGCTTCACCTTCTTGTTCGAGGGCGAATACCACACGCCCTCGGCCAGCACCTTCTGCACATCGGGCCGCAGCATGTAGTCGATGTAGGCGAAGGCCAGCTCCTTCACCTTGCTGCTCGGCGTCACGTTCAACACCTGCTCCAGCGCCATCACGCCTTCGGACGGGCCGGCGAAATCGACCGGCTGGTTCTGGCCGTCGTAACGGTAGATGCCGGAATCGTGGATCACGCCCATCGATACCTCGCCCGATAACAGCATCTTTTCCATCTGGCCGGTGAAGTCGACCAGCTTGATCGGCTTCAGGGCCTCGAGCGCCTTGTAGGCGGCGTCGAGGTCCTGCAGCCCTTTGCCATAGACCTTGCCCAGCATCATCAGGTGGCACTGGCCGAGACTGTTGACCGGGATGATGTAGCCGCCGCGAGAGCCGGCGAGCTTGGGATCGGCCAAGTCCTTCCACGAGGTCGGCTTGGCCAGTCCCTTGTCAGTGCGGTAGCCCAGCCCAATGGCGCTGGTGAAGATCGAGATGCCGACGACCTTGTCGCTCACGGCGTAGGGATAGACGTCGGCGACGTTTGGCACTTCCTTGACGGTGATCTTGTCCATCACCAGCCCTTCGCCGACGGCGCTCCACTGCTCGTTCGAATTGGTGTGGAAGACATCGTAGAGTGGATCGTTCTTCGGGCTGGCCTGCAGCTTTGGCAGGAACGGGAAGGACTGGTCGGCCGACACCGTGCACTTGAACTCCTTCTCGAAGGCCGGCAGGACCGTGGCCTTCATGATGTCGCCCCACTTGCCACCCCAGGTGGTGATCTTGAGCGTCTTGGTCTGGGCGTGAAGGATCGATGGCGCCGCCAACGTGGCTGCGGCGGCAAAACCGGCGCCGGTACGAAGTGCAGAGCGACGTGAAATCATGGCAACCCCCTGTGTTCCCTCTTAGAGCTTAACGTATGCCTTGAGGCCGATCAGCCTTTCCAGCGCCAACACCACCGAAAGTGCCAGCAAGATTGAGACCATCGAGGCGGCCGCAATGGCGCCATCGAGGTCGAATTTCATGTAGTTGAACAGCACCACCGGGAGGGTTTCGGCCTTGGGCTGGACCAGGAACAGCGACACCGGGAACTGATCGAACGACACGATGAAGGCAAAGACGCCGCCGGCGAAAACGCCCGGCCGGATCAGGGGCAAAGTGACCTCGGAAAAGACGCGCGTCGGATTGGCGCCCAGCACGGCTGCGGCCTCCTCGATGCGGCGGTCGAAATTATGCAGCACGGCCAGCGTCGTGCGCAGCACGTAGGGTACCGCGATCAGCGTATGGGCCAGGATCAGCCCCCACACCGGCCGGCCGATACCGATCAGCAGATAGGACTGGAATAGCGCGAGGCCGGTCAGGATGGCCGGCAACATCAGCGGCGACATGAAGAACGAGGTGGCCACTGCGCGGCCCGGCAGGTTGCCGCGATCAAGCGCCAATGCACAGGCGCCACCGATCAGGATCGACAGCACCAGCACGCACGAGGCCGTCCACAGCGACAACCACAGCGCATTCATGAAATCGCTGCCGGCGAAGAACTTCTCGAACCAGCGCAGCGTGACGCCGATCGGCGGGAAGGAGATGTAGGGCACGGGGTTGAGCGCAAACACCACGACGATGGCAATCGGCGCCAGCAGGAAGACGAGCAGCGCACCGTTCAGCGCGAGATAGGCCGCGCGGCCTCCATCGAACGGGCGCTTGTTGAGGGCGGCACTCATGCCAGGCCCTGCTCGCCCGAGAGGCGGGTCAGGATCTTGTTGTAAGCGACGACGATCACCAGCGAGACCAGCAGCAGGATGATGCCGAGCGCACCGGCAAAATTCGGATTGAAGCTGGTGCCAACCTGCTGGGCGATCAGCATGGGCAGCGTCAGCACGTTGGTGCCGCCCATCAGCGAGGGCGTGACGTAGGCGCTGATCGACAGGGCAAAGACCAGCAGCGAGCCCGCTAGGATGCCCGGCAGGCTGAGCGGCAGGGTGACTTCGACGAAGGCGCGCAGGCGGCCGGCGCCCAGGCTACGCGCCGCCTGCTCCAGCCGCTCATCGATACGGCCGATCACGCCGGTCAAGGTCAGCACCATGAAGGGCACGTAGATATGGACCAGCGCCACCACGGTGCCGAACTCGTTGTACATCAGCGGCAGCGGCTTCTCGATCAAGCCCCACTGCATCAGCATGGTGTTGATGACGCCCTTGTCCTGCAGGATGGTCATCCAAGCGAAGGTGCGCACGACGATGCCGGTGAGCATGGGCGCGATCACCGCCATCAGCACCAGCGCGTGGCCGAGGCGGGACTGCATGCGCGCCATCCAGTGCGCAAGCGGATAGCCGATCAGCAGTGAGATTACGGTGGTGATCAGCCCGATGCGCAGGGTGGCCCACAGCGCGTCGTGATAGATGCCGGCGGAATCGTAGATGAAGCGCTCGTAGTGGCGCGTCGTCAGCACGGCGTTGGGATTGCTGACGGGATTGCCCGAGAAGAACGACATCACCGCCATGACGCCGAACGGCAGCGCGAAGAACAGCACGAACAAGAGCAGTGCCGGCGCGATCAGCCAGGCGATCGGCGCCACTCTTGAGATGGGTTGACGTTGGACGATCGCAACGGCCATGCGTTTGGCATGGTGGCGCAAGGCGATGCTTCGGTCCACGCCGAAGGACAGCGTCCAAAGGTCGTGCTACGGGAGCCGGCCCATGGCATCGAAATTGCCACTGCTTCTGCTGCTGATCGCAGTGACCTGCCTCAGCCAGTTCTACCGCGTCTCCAACAGCGTGATTGCGCCGGAGCTGGCGCGCGACCTTCACCTCTCGGCGCGCCAGCTCGGCTGGGCCGGCAGCGCCTTCTTCTTCGCCCTGTTCGCGGTGCAGATCCCGGTTGGCGTGTGGTTCGACCGATTCGGCGCGCGCCGCACGGTGGCAGCACTTTCGCTGCTCGCCGCGGCGGGCTCGGTGTGGATTGCCCGCTCGACCGACGCCGCCGACCTGATCGCTGGCCGCGCCATCGTCGGTGTCGGTTGTGCCGCGTCTTTCATGTCGGTGGTGTTCCTGTGCTCGCGCTGGTTCGAGCCCCACAGGCTTGCAACGGCGCTGTCCTGGGTTTTCGCCGCCTCCAATATCGGCACCTTGGCCGCCGCCACGCCGCTCGCCTGGATCGCCGCGACCGCGGGCTGGCGCAACGGGTTCCTGGGCCTCACGGTCGCCACGGTGATCGTGGCGATCGTCTTCTACACGGCCGTGCGCGACCGGCCACCCGAACACCGGCCGGCCGAGACACGGCACGAGACACTGGGCGAGATCTTCCGCGGCCTGTGGGAAGTGTGGCGCACGCCCGGACTGGGCCCCGTGCTGTCCATGCACTTCTTCGCCTATGCCACCATGCTGACGGTGCTGGGCGTGTGGGGCGGGCCCTATCTCTACGACGTCCACAAGCTCGACGGCGTTGAGCGCGGCAACGTGCTGCTGGCGATGGGCGCGGCGCAGTGCGGCCTTGGCCGGCGGACTGGCGCTGGGCTCGATCGCCTATGTCTATTCGCGCGACAACGCCTCGATCCCGGGACTAGATTACGGGAGGTTGTAGGGGGAGATGTGGTGACATCCTGGCGGTGGCTTGTTGTCGTGGCGTTTGTCGTCCTGCCGACACTGGCGCATGCGCAGTCGCCCCAGCGCGTACCGGCACCTGACAGGCATCCGGCGACCGGCCTTGTCTTTCCACCGCAGATCGCCGACGCGCAGAAATACAATTTGACCGACTACGGCCGGAGCATGAAACGGCCCGGCCTGGGTTATTTCTGGAACTACCGGGCAGGCGACCTGCTCGTCGCCACCCTTTATGTCTACAACCTGGGTGTGCCGACGATCCCTCCAGGCGCCGCCAGCTGGGCGGTTCAGAGGCAGTTCGAGCTGGCCACGGCCGATATCGAAGTTCTTGCCAGGAACGGCCGCTACCAACAGCTCAAGACCGCCAAGGGGCCGGGCGAGTGCACCTACAACGCCATCGTCTTTCGCTGCATGACGCTGTCGGCAATCCAGAGCGCGAACCAACGCCACGTCTATACGGCTCTGATGCTGACGGGATACCGCAACTACTACCTCAAGGTCCGGCTCGACTGGCAGGAAGGATCGACGGCCAGCAATGCCACGCTCGAACGTTTCCTGTCGGCGATGGCGCGCGACATCGTGCGCTGAGGGCTACTTTCCGTCGTAGGCCCGTTGCAGGGTCGGCAGGTCGAGCTTGATCATCTTCATCATCGCTTCGGCGACGCGCTCGGTCTTGGCGGTGTCCCCGTCGGCAAACATGTCGATCATCTGCACCGGCACGACCTGCCAGGACACGCCGTATTTGTCGGTGAGCCACCCGCATTGCACCGGCTTGCCGCCCGCCACAAGCTTGTCCCAGTAATAATCGACCTCGCCCTGGTCCTCGCAGTTCACGACGAAGGAGATCGCTGGCGTGATGGCGTAGTGCGGGCCGCCGTTGAGGGCCACGAATTCCTGGCCGTTGAGCTCGAAGCTCACGGTCATGACGCTGCCCGCCTTGCCCGGCGTTCCCTCGGGGTAGCGCGCGATGCGTCCCATTTTCGCGTTCTTGAAAACCGAGACGTAGAACTTCGCTGCCTCCTCGGCTTGGGTGTCAAACCACAGGAACGGCGAAATCATTTGCATCGATCCTCTCCCTCGTTCGGGATCTACTGTGTCGCCTTCTTGAGATAGGCGATCACATCATCGAGTTGTTCCTGCCGCTTCAGCCCTGCATAAACCATCTTGGCGCCGGGCACGCGGCCTTTGGGATCCTTCAGATATTCACCAAGCGTCTTGTCGTCCCACACGATGCCGGACTTGGTCATCGCGTCGGACGCGGCGAATCCCTTGGCAGCCCCGGCCTTGCGACCGAACATGCCGAACAGGTTGGGACCGATCAGGTTGGCGCCATCCTTGTTCAGGGTGTGGCAGATCTTGCATTGCTGGTTGAAGAGGCGTTCACCCCGCTCCGCATCGCCGGATTGGGCTACCGCATTCGCCGACGGCAACGCCAAAACAACCGACACTGCCGCTGCGATCACTGTCCTCATTGCGCGTTTCCTACGTTGTGAAGCGGGAGATTGCTGACGTTTTGCCAAGTTTCAAGTGATAGATTGGTGGCCTAGCAGGAGGATTGCATGAGACCAGGCGCAACAAAGCGCGGGCAGCTTGTGCGGACGGGCATCGGGACTCTCCTTGCCGCGCTGACAGTGCTCGTTGGCGGTGCTGCCTGCCGGGCCGAGCCGGTGCAAATTAAGCCCAGCCTGCTCAGGCTGAACGGCAACCTCGAATTGCCGCAGGGCAAGACACTGGGTGACGGCATTGCTCTCATCCTGCACGGTATGCAGTCGGATTATCGCCAAGAGACCGTCGCCGCGCTGCAGAAGAACCTCCGTGAGCGCGGTATTGCCTCACTCGCCATCACCCTGTCGCTCGGCATCGACGACCGTCAGGGGCGGCGGGCCTGCGACGTGCGGCACGACTACGCGCTCGCCGGCGCCGGTCGGGAAATCGCCCTTTGGATCGCCTGGCTCAGCGCGCAAGGTGCGCGCACGGTCGACCTCATCGGTTTTTCGCGCGGCGGCGTCCAGATCGCGTCGCTGGTTCCCGATCTGCCGTCGGTGCGACGGGTGGTGCTGTTGGCTCCGGCCTTTGCCACGGCGCCCGAGCAGGCCGACGCCTACCGACGAAACTTCGGGCAGTCGCTCAAACCCCACCTCGAGGCCGCCTACCTCGCGCCGTTGGAGCAGCGCACCGTCGACTTCCTGCTCTGTCGTCAGGCGCCCGTGTTGGGCGTGACGTTTCTTTATGCCTATGCCGACTTCCCGACCCAGCTCGCGGCCGACACCGGCAAGCCGACGCTCGTGGTGATCGCCGGCAAGGATGACGTCGTTCCCGGTCTCGGGACCAAGCTGCCCGCTGGCGTCCGAAGGATCACAATCGACAATTCGGGGCACTCCTTTCCCGATGTTTACGGCGAAGTCGCCGCCGACGCGATCGCGAAGTTCCTGAAGGAATAGACGATACGGCTGCGCCGTTACTCCGCAACAAAGAACGGCAGCGTCACTTCCTTGGTCACGGGTTCGAATCCCAACTTCACGCGCCGACCGATCCGGATATCCGTTTCGGCGATGCCGCGCAGCGGCGCGTTCACGCGCACGCCCGCATCCATATCGACCAGCGCCACGACGTGGGGCGCTGCCTGCTTGAAGAAGAAGTTGAACGGATGATGGCAGACCGTCCACGTATGGATTTTGCCGCCGAGCGGCGCCTCCTCCCATCGGCTTTCCATCGAAAAGCAATGCGGGCAGACCGGCCGCGGATAGTGGCGCACCTTGCCGCAGCTCGCACAATGCTGGAGCTGGAATTTGTGCTCGCGCATGCCGTCCCAGTAGGGCTGGCTTTCGCGCGTTGGCGTAGGCAGCGGGCGCTCAGGCGCGGCAGGTATCGCTGAGGTACTCATGCCGCTCTCCTCAGGATCGCCAGCGAACCGTCGCCCATGTCGCCGTAGCCGGTGACGAGACCCACCTCGGCGTCCTTGACCTGCGCTTTGCCCGCTTCGCGGCGCAGCTGGCGCGTCAGCTCGATCACATGATTGAGCCCCACGACATGGCCCTGGCTCAAAAGCCCGCCATGGGTGTTGATCGGCAGCTCGCCGCCCAGCGCGATGCCGCCGTTCATGACGAACGGGCCGCCCTCGCCCTTCTTGCAGAACCCCAGCAGCTCGAGCTGGTTGATCACGGTGAAGGTGAAGCAATCGTAGATCTCGGCGACATCGATATCCTTCGGGCCGACGCCGGCCATCGGGAAGGCGCGCGCGGCGGCCTTCACCAGCCCGAACTCCAGCAGGTCGGGACGCTGGGCGATCGACGCGGGCGATTCGGGATGGCCCTCGGCCACGCCCATGATGGTGACCAGCGGCTTCTTGAGGTCGCGCGCGCGGTCGGCAGCACTCACGATCACTGCCGCACCGCCGTCACTCTCCAGGCTGCAGTCGAACAGCCGGAAGGGATCGGAGATCATGCGCGAGGCGTGGTGCTCCTCGACGGTGAGCGGTTTGTTCATCACCACATTGCCGTTCAGGATCGCGTGCTGGCGTGTGATGACCGCGACCTCGGCGAAGTGCCGCACCGTGGTGCCGTAGAGCTCCATGTGGCGGCGCGCGCCCTGGGCATAGAGCTGGGCCGGCGCAAACAGGCCGATCGGCGCTTCGAACTCGGCAGCCAGCGCGAACTGTGGAAACTGCTGAAGCCGCGTGCTCACCCGCGCGCCCGAATAGCCGGTACGGCCGACTGAAATCAGCACGTGCTTGCAGACACCGGTCGCCACCGCCATCGCCGCGGTCTGCAGTGCGGCCACGCACGTGGCGCCGCCCATCGGAATGAAAGCCGACAAGGTGAGGTCAGGCAGGCCGAGGTTGGCGATGAAATCCTCGGCGATGCCGCCACCCGGGAAATAGGGAATGATCCCGTCGATGTCGCGCGGGCTCAGCCCGGCGTCGGCGATTGCGGCGAGGCTGGCCTCGAGCTGCAGCGCGAGCCCGCTCTTCGACGTCCCGCGCGTGTAGGCCGTCTCGCCGATGCCGCTCACCCCGGCCTTTTCGCGAAGCGCATGCGCCATGATTGTTTCCTCCCGCACCCATTGTGCCGGAAGCCGGGCGCCGGGCAATCAGTCCGCTCGGATATTCCCCGCGCGGATGACCTCGCGCCAGCGTGCGAGTTCGCTGCGGATGAGCGCCGTATAGGCCTCTGACCTGAGCGTTCCCGGCCTAATGCCGATACGGTCGAAATGCCCCTTGATCTCGGCGCTTTGCAAGGCCGCGGCAATTTCCACTTCCCAGCGCTTGGCGAGCTCGGGAGGAATGCCCGCGGGCGCCGAGAAGCCGAACCAGTTGGTCGCGACCACGTCAGGAAATCCCGCCTCGCGGAAGGTCGGCGTCTCGGGCAGGGTTGGCGCTCTTGTGTCCTCGCTGACCGCCAGCGCCCGCATGCGCTTGCTGGTGAAATAGCCGATCGCGGTCGGCAGGCTCTCCATCAGCGCCACGATCTGCCCGCCCAGCAGATCGTTCATCGCCGGTGCCGAGCCGCGATATGGAATGTGGGTCAGCGGCACGCCGGCTGCGCGGGCCAACAGCTGGCCCACGAGATGGTTCATGGTGCCGTTACCGCCCGAGCCGTAAGTCACCTCGCCCGGCTTGGCACGGGCCTGATCGATCAACTGGGCGACACTGGTGATGGGCGACGTCTCGTTCACCGCCAGCACGCTGGGAAACGTCCCCACCAGATGGATATGGATGAAATCCGCCAGCGGATCGTAGGGCCCATCCTTGTAGAGGACGGGCCCGATGCCGTGCGACGCGGCGCTGGAAATCATCACCAGATGCACATCGCCGCGCGCCTTGGCGAGGATATCGGCGCCCAGCATGCCGCCGGCGCCGGGCTTGTTTTCCACGACGATCGGCTGCCCAAGCTTGGTGCCGAACCACTCCGCCAGCGCCCGCGACATGATGTCGGCAGCACCTGCCGGCGAAAAGTTGACGATCCATCGGATCGGCTTTGTCGGCCAGGCCGTCTGCGCCGCAGCGACGCTCGGCGCTGCCAAAGCAGCGGTAGTCAGGAGTTGCCGTCGAGAGAGCATGGAATTCGCCGAGCCTCCGGTGCAGCTGGACTATAAAAGCCGAACGGCATGGTGCAATATGCGTGCCGGCCACCGATACGATAGGAAGTGCGATGGATTTCGATCTCGTCTTGCGCGATGTGCGACTGCCCGACAGCAAGCCGGATCAACCGACCACGGACATCGGCGTCAAGGACGGTCGCATTGCCGGTCTGGCGCCGAAACTCGGCGGCAGCGCCAAGAACGAGGTTCAGGGCCGTGGCCGGCTCGTCTGCGCCGGCTTCGTCGATACTCATATCCATCTCGACAAGTCCTGCATCCTGGCGCGTTGCGAGTGCGAGACCAAGCGGTTTCCCCACCTCGCGATGGAGCGTGTGTCGGCCGTCAAGCACACTTTCACCGTCGAGGACGTGACCGAGCGCGCGGCAGGCACCATCGAGAAATGCATCTCGCACGGCTGCACCCGGATGCGCACCCACGTCGAGGTCGATCCGAAGGTCGGACTGCGCGGCTTGGAAGGCGTCAAGGTTTTGATCGATCGCTACTCGTGGGCGATCGACCTCGAGATCTGCGTAATGCCGCAGGAGGGATTGACCAACAATCCCGGCACCGACGAGCTCATGGTCGCGGCCTTGAAGAACGGCGCCACGGTCGTCGGCGCGGCACCGAACTACGACACCGACCGAGCCGCGCAGATCCGTCGCGTCTTCGAGATGGCGCGCGAGTTTGACGTCGACGTCGACATGCATCTCGACAGCGGCGCGTCGGCCGAGGAACTCGACACGCTGCTGGTCTGCGAGCTCACGGAGAAATACGGCTGGGGCGGGCGGGTCGCCATCGGACACGTAAGCAAGCTCGCCTCGATGCCCCAGGCCGACATGGACAAGGTCGCGCGTCGGCTGGCCGACGCGGGTGTGGCACTCACGGTACTGACCGCGACGGATCTCTATCTCGGCGGCCGCCACACCGACCACAATGTGCCGCGCAACGTGGTGGACCTCGGCCGGCTGGCCGAGCAGGGTGTGACCTGCTCGATTGGCTCGAACAACATCCTCAATCCCTTTACGCCGTTCGGCGACGGGCAATTGCTGCGGCAGGCGAACATGCAGGCCATCGTCACCCAGCGCGGTTCGGACGCCGACGTGCTCGCCACCTGGGAGATGACGACGACCGCCGCCGCGCGTCTCATGCGGAAGACCGACTATGGCATTGCCGTCGGGGCGCCGGCCGATCTGGTGATGCTCGATGCGCCGGATCCGGTCACGGCTCTGCGGACAGTGGCGCCGGTTCTGGCCGCGTACAAGCGTGGCCGGCGGACCGTGACGCGAGAGCCGGTTCATCTTCACCGGCCATAACCGATCGAACCCGAATTCCAATCCAAAAGGGGGATTGATGTCCAACGAAGAATTGCTCGCGCTGTCGTCCGTGGAATTGCGCCGGCGCATCGGCACCAAGGAAATTTCGCCGGTCGAATTGCTGGAAGCGAGCCTGCAGCGCATCGAAACCATCAACCCCGCCGTCAATGCCGTGACGGCGATGTGCGTGGCGCGCGCGCGCAAGGAGGCCAAGGCCGCCGAGCTGGCGGTCAAGCGCGGCGAGGACCTGCCGCTGCTGCACGGACTGCCGACCGGCATCAAGGACCTCGAGGAGACCAAGGACCTTCTCACCACCTACGGCTCGCCGCTCTATCGCGACTTCGTGCCGAGCTGGGACAACGTCATGGTGGGTCGTGTTCGCGCGGCCGGCGCGATCGTCGTCGGCAAGACCAACGTCCCGGAGTTCGGCGCCGGCGCCAACAGCCGCAATCCGGTGTGGGGCGCCACCGGCAACCCGTTCAATCCCACCCTCAATCCCGGCGGCTCGTCGGGCGGCTCTGCGGTGGCGCTGGCCACCGATATGTTGCCGGTCTGCACCGGCTCCGATACCGGCGGCTCGCTGCGCATTCCGGCCGCGATGTGCGGCGTGGTGGGCTTCCGCCCCTCGCCCGGCATGGTCTCGGTCGAGCGCCGCGGCATGGGCTGGACGCCGATCTCGGTGCTGGGCCCGATGGGCCGCACCGTGGCCGACACCTGTCTTCTTTATGCCACCCAGATCGGCCAGCACGACAGCGATCCGCTGTCCTTTCCCATCGAAGGTGATGCTTTCGCCGAACCCTGGCCGGTCGATCTCGGCAGCCTGCGCGTGGCCTGGACCGAGGATTACGGCGGCACGCCAGTCGAGAAGGGCATCCGCGCCACGATGCGCGCCAAGATGAAGGCGATGAAGCATCTGTTCCGCCGCCTCGACCATATCGACATGGACATGGGCGAGGCTGACCGCTGCTTCGACGTGATTCGCGCCGTGGGCTTCCTGGCGCGCTATCACGACGCCTACACCAAGGATAAAATGCTGCTCGGCCCCAATATCCGCGCCAACTATGAGATCGGCGCCAAGATGTCGCTCGCCGATTTCGCCTGGGCGCACAGCGAGCAGACGCGGATGTTCCGCAAGTTCCAGGAACTCTACAAGGACTACGACCTGGTGCTCGGGCCGACCGTCGGCGTCACGCCCTTCCCGTGGAAACAGCTCTATGTCGAGGCGATGGAAGGCAAGAAGCTGCGCAACTACTACCACTGGCTGGCGCCGACCTACTGGATCACGCTCGTCACCAACCCGGCGGTGGCGCTGCCCTGCGGCACCGACCACAAGAAGATGCCGTTTGGCCTGCAAGTGATCGGCCGCTTCCGCGGCGACGGCGAGGTGCTGGGTGCCGCGCACGCCATGGAACAGGCGTTCAATCACATTCCCGAACTCAAGCGGCCGCGGCCCAACCTCGCCAAGCTCAGAAAGCCGACGCCGGCGCTCAAATCGATCGTCACCCATCCGCCGAAGCTCGATGCCAAGCCGACGCGTGGGCCTGCACCAGGCGCGCTGTAAGAGGACGTCCCATGCACAACGACCTGCACGGCCTCAGCCTGTCGACCGACTCGACCGAGGCGGCCGACGCGTTCGATCGCGCGACCATGGCGTATCTGAAATACCGCACCGACGCGGGGCGCCATCTCGGCGCGGCGCTGAGGGCCGACCCCGACTTCGCCTTCGGCCACGTGCTGCGCGGCTACTTCAACCTACTGGCCTACAATCAGGCCAACATGCAGGGCGCGTCCGAAGCGCTAGTCGAGGCGCGCAAGCATGCCGGCCGCACCACCACACGTGAGGCCGCGCACATCGAGGCGCTGGCCAAATGGATCGACGGCGATCTCGACCGTACGCTCGACATCTGGGAAGGCATCTTCGCCGAGCATCCGCACGATGTGCTGGCCTTCCGCCTGCATCACTTCAACGCTTTCTGGCTGGGCCGGCCCGACACCATGCAGGCCGAAATCGAGAAGGTCTTCCCGCACTGGTCGAGCGAGCTGCCAGGCTGGGGCATGATGCTGGCTTGCCGCTGCTTTGCCCATGAGGAGGTCGGCAACTACACGCTCGCCGAAGGCGCAGGACGCATGGCGATCGAGGTCGATCCCGGCGACCTGTGGGGCGCCCATGCCGTGGCGCATGTGCTCGAGATGCAGGGACGGCGCAGCGAGGGCATCGACTGGCTGAAGCGCCTGGAGCCGAACTGGGAGGGCGCCAATAACCTGAAGCACCATCTCTTCTGGCATCGTGCCATGTTCCATATCGAGCGGCGCGATTTCGACAACGTGCTGGCGCTCTACGACAGGGGCTTTCGCGACCTCAAGTCGCCGCTGACCCAGGCGATGCCCGACATGTACATCGACGTCCAGAACGCGGCCTCCATGCTGTTCCGCCTCGAACGCCACGGCGTCGACGTCGGCAACCGCTGGGTCGAACTTGCCGACAAGGCCGAGGCGCGGATCGGCGATTGCCTGTCGGCCTTCACGCTGCCGCACTGGATGATGGCGCTGGCCGCTGCTGGCCGCACTGACGCGGCCAACCGCATGATCGAGGCCATGCGCGCCTTCGGCAGGGGCAACGGCACGGTGCCGCGGCTGGTCGGCCGGATCGCGCTGCCGATTTGCGAGGCGGTGTTGGCGCATCGTCAGGGTAAATACGAGAGTACCCTCAAGCACATGCGGCCGATCCTCAGCGACATGTATCTGCTGGGCGGCAGCCACGCCCAGCAGGACGTGCTGGAGCAGCTCTTCGTCGACTCGGCGCTCAAGGCCGAAAGCGCCAATGACGTGCGGCTGATGCTGGAACGCGTGGCGGGCCGCCACCCCGTGCCGCCCAACCGCCGGGTCGGCTACGCCGCCGCCGCGGCGCGATATGCACACTAGGGCGTGAAGGTCTTCGCCGTGGAAGTCTCACCTGGTCTCACGAGTTCTCACCGACGTTTCACCGATGTCTCACTCCGGTGAGACCAATCCGATACCAATGGCATCGGCACTTTCCCCGATTTGGTCTCACTTTTCACCACCCCCCGCCAAGTGGTGAGCGGCGTCTTCCATTTGCCTTCAACAAATCGCAATTGGGCCGCCGCTCGGACGTTGTCCGCCCCGTAAGGACCAGTATGGGAAGGCGCCCGAAACAAGGGCCTCCCCGTGGAGGCGACAATGCGCAACGTCAAATGGCTCGTTCCGGCAAGCCTATTGGTCTTGACCGCAGGCTGCGTGGAAACGGTGGATTCCGGCTATGCGCCGGCGTCCTACGGTTACGGCTCGCCCGCCTATGCCGACAACGGTTACTATGCCCAACCGGCCTACTATCAGCCGGCACCGGCCTATTATTACGAGCCGGCGCCGCGGGTGGTGACCCAGACGCGCTACGTGGCCGTCCCGGCACCCGTGGCGACGCCTGCACCGCAGCGGACGGCCGATCGTTCGGTCGATCACCATCCGCATGGCAACCCGCCGCCGGCAGCCACCAGCCCGACGCCGGCTCAGCCGCCGGCCAATAGTGGCCAGCAGCAGACTAACCATCGGCGCGGCACCAGCCAGGATCGCAACGGCGACGGCACGCCGGACACGCCGAGCACTGGCCGGCGCGGCTAGGCGCTAACGCGCGATAGCTTTTGCTTCAGCCGTCGGCCCAGCACCCGCAGCGCAGCGGCGCATGAGCTGGGCCGATGGCACGATTCGATTGAAAGCTATCGCGCTCTAGTCAGGCGCCTTGCAAGCGAAGCTGCCGGAGTCGGCGTCCTTGCCAGGTCCGACATAGCGCGCGACCTGAGGATAGGGGCAAAGCAGCCGCGTGCGCGCCAGCTTACCCTGATCCATCTGGGCGGCGATGATCGAGGCCGGCGCGGTGCCGTTTTCGACCCAGTTGATCACGGCCGTCAACGCGTCGAACCGATCGGCGCCGACCCCGCCGCGGCAATGGAACATGCCTGGCACCATGAACAGCCGGAAGAAGTCGCCCGTCTTGGGCCCGTTGGCCGCGACGGCCTTGTCGTAATAGTCGATGCCCATCAGCGGCGGGAGCGCCGGGTCAGCCCAGCCGAAATACATCAGGAGCTTGCCGCCGTGGGCGCGGAACGCCGCCAGATTGGGATCGGTCGCGTTGAGCAGCGCACGCGCATCGGCGAGCTTGGTCATGTCCTTCTCGAAGTCGAACTTGGCCGTGTCCATCGACGGCTCGGGCCGGCCCGAGGAGAAGTAGCGCACGAAACTGTCGCCGAAGGCATGCTGCAGGGACTTCTCACCGGCAGCCGGGATCAGCCAGCGGTCCCAGCCGCTGCTGCCGCTGCCTCCCGCCGTCGGCGCCACGCCCGTCGCTTCCGCTCCTATCGGATAGCCGAACAGCACGGGCTTGCCGTTGACCCTGAGCCCTTCATAGATCTTCTTGATCGCCGTGCTCTGCGCGGGCGTGAGGCAATCCTCGCCGTCCTGGCCCGCCGTGCATTGCTTGACGTCGCGCGCCGGATCGAAGTCGCAGCGCCGGGGATCGTCGATCACCCCGTCCTTGCGGCCGTCCTTGGCGTCGCAGCGCGCATAGGCTGCATCGCCAACCAGCTTCATCTTGGCGATCGGCACCGGCGTCTGGCTGAGCACTAGGCCGTTCCACAGGCTTTGCACGACGGTGTCGACGAAGTTGAGGACCGGCGCACCGGCCACGATGCCGTCGAAATCCTTGGGGAAGCGCTGGGCACTGATCAGGCCTTGGCGACCGCCGGTCGAGCAGCCATCCCAGTAGGAATAGGTCGGCGCCTGGCCGTAATAGGCGTTGGCGATGCGCTTGGCCTGGCCGGCGGTAAGGTGAACGGCGCGAAAGGCGTAATCGACCCGCTTCTGGTAGTTGGCCGCGAAGCTCGCGAGCGGCTCTGAAGCAGCGTCGTGGCCGGTGTTGGTCGTGGCCGTCGTGAAACCGAGCTTGAGCGCGGTGGCGCGGAGCACCGGACGGTTGCCGGTCTCCGGCGTCTCGCCGGCGAAGCCGCCATTGCCGTTCATGTAGAAGCGGCGGTTCCAGTTGGTCGGCAGGTTGACCTCAAAACGGATCTCCGGCGCGATCATCCCGCTCACCCGGCAGTGCTCGACCACGTCATCGGCCGGCCCGATCATGACCGCAGAAATGATCGTGGTCTCGGGTGTCGAGGCCCCCGTCAGCGAAGCACAGCTCATCTCGGGGCCGACGTTGGCCGCGCTGTAGCGCATGGCCGAGAGGGTGGCATCGGAGAAGCTGTAGCCGTTCTGCGCCAGCGCCCCGCCGGACGCCAGCAGCGGCATCAGGGCGAGCGCCGCCGCGATTGCTCTCGTTCCGACCATGATTTCTCTCCCTTGGACTTCGGTTTTTTGATTTCGGCGTCGTGCTGACCGAGCGTCGGCGCCGCGCGGCGCACGCCGCCTGCATTGGCCGACATCTTGATCGGCACGCCCAGCGTTTTCTGGCGGCCAGCCTTGGCATGCTCGACCTCGGCCACCATGCCGCGCGCCAGGATCTGCGGATCGGCGAAAACCTCGTCGTGATGCAGCACAGGTCCGGCGGGAATGCCTTCGGCCTCCAGTGCCGTCATCCAGTCGGCGGTCGTGCGGCCCCTCACCGCCTCCTGCAGGATCGCCACGATCGCGTCGTTGTTCGTCACACGCTGGGCGTTGGTGGCAAAGCGCGGATCGTCGACCAGCTCGGGTTTGCCGATCATGGTGCAGAGCTTGCGGAAGAAATTCTGCTGGGCCGCGCCGATGGTGAGCCAGCCGTCCGCCGTCTGGAATACCTGGTAGGGCGCCGAGCCGCGATGGCCCTGCCCCAGTTTCTCCGGCCGCTTGCCATTGGCGAAGAAATTGGCGGCTTCATAGACGCCAAGCGACACGGTGGCTTCGAGCAGCGAGGTTTCCACCCACTGCCCCTCCCCGGTTTTCTGCCGCGCCTGCAGCGCCGACAGCACGCCGATGGTGAGATAGAGGCCCGCGCCGACATCGGAAATGGCGAGCGGGATGCGGTAGGGCGGGCCGTCCTTCGGTCCGGTCACCGACATCAGGCCCGACATCGCCTGGATGACGAGGTCGAAGCCGCCACGACTGGCATAGGGGCCGGTCTGGCCGAAGCCCGAAATCGACCCCAGCACGAGCCGCGGGTTGCGCTTGTGCAACGCTTCCCAGCCGAGGCCGAGGCGCTTCATCACGCCGGGGCGGAAATTCTCCAGCACGACGTCGGCGCCATCGACGAGGTTCCAGAAGATCTCGAGATCGTCGACGTTCTTGAGGTCGAGCCTGATGCCGCGCTTGTTGCGGTTCCACAGCATGAACGGTGCCGACTCACCCTCGACGAAGGGCGGTGCTCCGCGCATGGAATCGCCCTGCGGGCTTTCGATCTTGATCACGTCGGCGCCGAGATCGCCGAGCTGCATGCCGCAGAAAGGGCCCGACAGATGTGTCGTGAGATCGAGAACCATCAGACCGTCGAGGGCACCGGCCATTGGCTCAGCCGAGCAGTTTCTTGAGGTGGGCCATCGTCAGCTCCCATTTGCCGAGGCCGAACTCGTTGGACACGATGCGGCCGGCCTTGACGATGAGGAAACGCGGCGTGCCGCTCTTGCGCGGGATTTGCTCGAGAACGGCCTTGAGCTCGCCCGGCCAGTAGCGCTCCTGATAGGCCTCGCGCAGCTTGGGCGGATCTACTTCGGCCCATGTCACCTGCTTGAACTGCGGCGAGGCAAGCCACGCCGCCTTGTACTGGTTTTGCCAGGTGATGCAGTAAGGACAGTCCCAGCCGTCGACATAGATCACCTGCAGGCCGGACGCGGCCCGCGTCGGGGCCGCCGCGGCCGATGCGGCCAGGGAAGCGAAAAGGAAGGCGCGGCGATTCATGTCGGGTAATCTAGGCCGGCATGCCCGCCGCCAACAGATCCTCTCTGGTCACCTTGGGTGATTTTTTCCGTCTTGCGGTGCGGCGCTTTCGGGCGGCCCGATTGGCCTACGGTCACGGGACAACCAACGCCGTCGATGAAGCTGCTTTTCTGGTGCTGGAAGCACTGCGACTGCCCATCGACAACATCGATCCCTGGCTCGACCTCAAGCCCACGGCCGCCGAGCGCGCACGCCTGCTTACCCTGATCGATGCGCGGGTGGGCCTGCGCATGCCGGCGCCCTATCTGCTGGGGGCGGCCTACATGCACGGCGTGCGCTTCCAGATCGACCGGCGTGCATTGATCCCACGTTCCTTCATTGGCGACATGCTGGCAGGCGGCACTTTGCCGATCGGCGACTACCGGCGAGTCAGGAGGGTACTCGACCTCTGCACCGGCTCGGGCTGTCTTGCCATCCTGGCGGCGCTGGCCTTCCCGCGTGCTCGGATCGACGCCGTCGACCTCTCGGCCGGAGCGCTGGCGCTGGCGAAACGCAACGTGGCGACCCATCGGCTGGGCGATCGTATCGCTCTTCATCGGGGCGATCTCTTTCGCGCGCTTTCGAGCCGCCGTTACGACCTGATCATCAGCAATCCGCCCTATGTCGACGCCGGCGGCATGGCCAAGCTGCCGCCCGAGTATCGCCACGAGCCGCGGCTGGGGCTGGCCGCCGGCAAAGATGGCCTCGACCTCGTACGTCGCATCCTGGCGGAGGCGCCGCGTCATCTCACAAAGGCCGGCAGCCTGGTCTGCGAGATCGGCCGCGGCCAGAAACCTCTCGAGGCCGCCTACCCCCGCCTGCCTTTCGTCTGGCTCGACAGCGCGGAGAGCCAGGGCGAAGTCTTCTGGATCGCCGGCAGCGACCTGGCCTAGTCTGGCGGATGGCCCGCCGTCCGACGAAACAACCGACCTTCGACACCAAGCGCCTGAGCGTGCGGCCCTACCGGGCGGGCGACCTCAAGGGGCTGCATGCGCTCTACAGCGACGCCGAGAACCTGCGCTACTGGGGCGGTGCGGCCTACACACTGCTCGACGAGACGCGCCGGGCGATGCGCTGGCACATGGCCTACCGGCCGCGCGACTATGCGATGTGGGCGGTAACGGAGAAGAAGACCGGCCGACTGATCGGCATGGTCAACTACCATCACCGCCATATCCGCCAGAAGCGTGTCGACGTCGGCTGGCTGATCCTGCCCAAGCACCAGGGCAAGGGCCTGACCAGCGAAGCGATGCGGCCGGTGCTGCAGCACCTCTTCGACGATCTCGGCGTGCACAAGGTCGAGGCTCTCATCCGACCCGGCAACAAGCCGTCGCAGGCGCTGGCTCGGCGCCTGGGATTTCGCAAGGAGGGCGGACTGGTCCGCGACCGCTGGCTCGTCTCGGGCGTCTGGCATAGCGTGCTGATCTACGGCCTGATCGCCGGGGAGGAACGCTGATGCGCCCGGTATTCGATACCAGCATGGTCCATCATCTCAAGCACCGCGGTGCGGTCGACGCCGACGGCCATCTGCTCGAGGACGCGGGCCTCTGGGAGCGCTACATCGAGGCGCGCTACCGCGACCGCGCGCTGAAAATCAAACGCGACGAGCAAGGGCTGGAATATCTCGAAATCGGCGGCGTGCCGAGCAAGCGCACGCGCCGCGGCTATCCTGCCACGCTCGGCCGCATGGGCCAGAAGGATCTCGAAGCCTTCAAGCCGCATCCCGACAAGACCTACGCCGCCAACATGCCCTACGGCGCCTGTGACGCGGGCGAGCGGCTGAAGCTTTTGGACGCCGAGGGGCTCGACGCCGCCGTGCTCTATCCGACACTCGGCATCCTGTGGGAGTCCGAGCTCGATGACGTCGAGCTGAGCCAGGCCTACTGTCGCGCCTACAACCGCTGGGTTGCGGATTTCTGCCGCGACTCGAAGGGTCGCCTGATCCCGATCGCCCATCTATCGCTCGGCGATCCGATCGCCGCGGCGACCGAGCTGGAACGCGCCGTGAGGGACGGCTGCCGCGGCGCCTTCGTCGTGCCCTTCGCATGGTCGCACAAGGCGCACGGCGATCCCGTGCACGATCCGGTCTACGCCAAGGCGGTCGAGCTCGACGTGCCGGTCGCCATCCATCCCGCCTTCGAGCCGTTCGAGCTCCGCTCGCCACGCTTCGAGAACGGCCATCGTCTGTCGCTGCTCGCCTCGGTGACCGCGGGCGAAGGCGTGCGCCAGGCCTTCACCACCTTCTTCGACTTCGCGACCTTCGACCGCTTCCCCAAGCTCAAGCTCGTGCTGCTGGAATGCGGCGCGGGCTGGATCGGCTACTGGCTCGACCGCCTCGACGGCGTCGCCACTGCCACCTTTCTCGGCAGCCG
>PLYQ01000220.1 GCA_003153415.1 Rhodospirillales bacterium
ACGACCTCATCTGGTCGTTCGTGGTCAGCAACTACCTGATGGGCAAGGATCCCTTCCCCTTCGACCTCTTGTTCTGGAACGCCGATGCCACGCGCATGCCGGCGGCCATGCACATGTATTACCTGCGCAACATGTACCAGAAGAACCTGCTGGTGCAGCCCGGCGGACTCGTCATCGACAACGTGCCGATCGACCTCCGAAAGATCTCGATCCCGACCTACATCCAGGCCGGCAAGGAAGACCACATCGCGCCGCCCAAGTCGGTCTACAAGGCGACGCAGATCTTCAGCGGCCCGGTGCGTTTCATGCTGGCGGGCTCGGGCCACATCGCGGGCGTCGTCAATCCGCCGTCGGCCAAGAAATACATGCACTGGCTGAACGAGACCGCGACCAACCCGCCGACGCTCGACGAATGGCGGGCCGGCGCCACGGAATTCCCCGGCTCGTGGTGGGACGACTGGGACAAGTGGCTGTCGGAAAAATCCGGCCCGAAGGTGGCCGCGCGCGTGCCCGGCGAAGGCGGCCTGCCGGCGCTCGAGGACGCGCCGGGTTCCTATGTGAAAGTGCGCCTGATCGACTGACGGCAAAAACGCAATATATAGTAGCGGTTACCGGCTGGTAACGCTTAAAATAACGGGAAATCATCCCAATTTTAGTGGTCGTGGAATCTCAGCACCACGCTCGATCTGGCCCACTGTCCAACGTCTCCTGTGGCCCCCGCGCTTTCGGCAAGTTGCCGTGGATCCGGGTCTCCACCTCGCATTATTGTGTTTTTCGCAACAATTGTCAATTCCCAGCCGCCGGGCATGAGATCCAGGATGATGTCTTGCCGGACCGGTCGGCACGCTCGAGCGTTCTCAAACGGACCCAAACTTGCAACGAGCGGGGTTCAGGAGAACGCGTCACCGGCGATCGGTCTCCGGCACGGCGCCGATCCTTTCGCGCAACCAGCGTTGCAGCGTTGCGCGCAGGAGATCGAGGGTTACCGGTTTGGCGATATAGCCGTCCATTCCGGCGGCCCGACAACGTTCGTCTTCGCCCACCATGGCATTGGCCGTCACGGCGACGATGGGCGTTCGTGGCCGTCCATCGGCGGCTTCCAGACGGCGGATCTCACGGGTCATTTCGAAGCCGTCCATGTCGGGCATTTGCAGGTCCGAGAAGACAATGGCGTAGCGGCCGACCCGCCATGCCCGCAGGCCGTCGCTGCCGTTGGTGGCCGAGTCTGCTGCGACGCCGAGCGCGCGGAGCTGCATGACGAGGACTTCGCAGTTGATCGGACTGTCGTCGACCACCAGCACCTTGTCTTGTGCAAGGCCGGACGGAACAGGCGGCGTTTCGAACGTGGCCGTGGGAACCGACAAATCGGCAAGAGGAGCGCTGGCGGGCAAGACCCGCAGCTTAAGTGTGACCGTGAAGGCCGAGCCCTCGCCGGGCGTGGACAACACCGCGGCCTCGCCGCCCATCAGTTCGGCGAGCCTGCGGACGATCGATAAGCCAAGGCCGGTGCCGCCGTAGCGCCGGGTGGTCGAGCTGTCGGCCTGGGAGAAGGGCTGGAACAGATGGGCCGCCTGTTCCTCGGTCATGCCAATGCCGGAATCGGCCACCGTCAGGGCAAGGTGCACGCGGCTTTCCGTGATCGACAGCGCCCGCACCGAGACCTGGATCCTGCCCGCTTCGGTGAACTTGATGGCGTTGCCGATCAGGTTGAGCAGGATCTGGCGCACCCGGGTGGCATCGCCGCTCAGCAGGTCCGGCGTGCCGGGCTCGACGACAGGGACGATCGAAAGCCCCTTGCGTTCGGCCTGGACCGACAGGGTCTCGCAGGTGCCCTCGACCACGGCGCGAAGCCGGAACGGCGCATCCTCAAGTTCCATGCGGCCGGCCTCGATCTTGGAGAAATCGAGCACGTCCTCGATGATGCGCAGCAAGGTGCCGGCCGAGGTTCGCACCGTCTCGACCAGGCGTTTCTAGTGCTCGTTGAGGGCTTAGCGCTCGAGCAGTTCGGCGGTTCCGATGACGAAATTCATCGGCGTGCGAATCTCGTGGCTGATCGTAGCGAGGAAGATCGACTTCGCCTGGTTCGCTGCCTCTGCCAAGTCACGCGCCTGCTCGGCTTCACGGCGAGCCGCTTCCGCGACGTTCTTTTCGTGGGCCAGCGCTTCCTTGGCGCGTTTTTGCTCCGTGACGTCCTCGATTACACCCAGCGTGTGGCCGTCGCCGAGAGGGCTGAACGAGAAGCTCATGTACCGGCCGGACTTGAGCCGTCGCTCGGATCGACTGCCCTGCGGATCGAATACGCGGGCTACACGCTGTTCGAACGTGAGCGGAACGCCGTCCTCGCCGAGATGAACGTCGCCAGCGGCGATTTGCGCCCGGATAAAGTCCTCGATCGTCGGGCTCCTCCTCGCAGTTCCTTTCGGGAGATTGAGGTCACGCGAGCGCACGTTCTGGTTTGTGTAGACGGCCCGGTGTTCCGAATCGATCACAGAGATGCCGATTGGAAGGCCCTTGAGCACGCTCTCCATCAGCCGGCGTACCCGTTCGACCTCGTCAGAGCCCCGTTCCCGTTCGATCGCACGTTGCCAGGGTTCGGTCACCGGCCCGCCGTCCACGGTGCTCGATACGACCTGCAGAGCATCCACCTCCCGCAGCTTTGCCTCGGCATCGAGGCGTACTGCTGTCGTCGCTTCCTTCTCAAGTGCCAGCGCTTCTTCGCTGCGTCGGAGCGCCTCCAGGGCAATTCTCAGCTCCGCGCCCGACATTTCAATATCCGCGCCGGGGACACCTGCAGCGATAGAGTGGTCGGACATGCTGGGAGTACCCAAAGTATCTTGTTATCGTAACACGAAAACCCGCCGCGTCGGTGGTTCGACCCCGCCCCTGCGCACCATCCCTTTGCAAGGGCTTAGCACGCCGGCTGCCCCTCGCCGAATGCTCAGCGGCCCACGACGTCGAGCAGAGCCGGCTTCACACCGAGCTGATCCACGAGTTGCTCGAGCTTGCGTCGGGCCAGCGGATTGCTCTTCTGGTGACGCGTGGCGAGGATCAGTTCGTTCTTGAGCGAATGCTCGAGGCCGGTGAACTCCGTCACGCGCACCTTGTAGCCGTGCATTTCCAGGACAAGGGAGCGAATGACGTTGGTGACGTGCGCGCCGAATTCGCGCCGATGGATGTTGTGGCGCCAAAGCTGATCCAACGGGCTGGTGCTGGCCTCCAGCAGCGTCGCGACCTCCGCCTGGCAGCAGGGGATGAGAGCGATGACCTTCGCCTCGTGATGCAGGGCGAACCGGATAGCATCGTCCGTCGCCGTGTCGCAGGCATGAAGAGCCGTCACCATGTCGGCGCGGCCGTCGGGCAGCATCGTGTCGGCGATCTCGCCGGAGACGAACTTCATGCGCGTGAAGTGACTTTCCGCCGCGAGCTTTTGCGATCGTTCGACGAGTTCGGCCCGCACGTCGACACCGACGATCCTGCCGCGACCGAGAGGGCCGATCACCAGATCGTAGAGGATGAAACCGAGATAGGATTTCCCGGTGCCCAGATCCGCGATCACCGCGTCCGGGTTCTCGGCGAGCAGGGCGTCGAGCGACGGGCGGAGAAGCTGCACCAGATGGAGGACCTGCTTCAGCTTGCGCCGGGCGTCTTGGTTCAGCGCACCGTCGCGGGTCAGAATGTGCAGCGCCTTCAGCAGGGCGACGGAATTCTCCTGCGCCTGTCCCGGCCAGACATCGGCCAGGACCTTCTTCGCATTGAGAATGTCGGCGCGCTCACGCGACATGATCGACCTGCCTCCGCCTGTCATCTGCTGCCTTCGCGGGCGGTAGGCATAGTATCAATGCCCACGAGCGCCCGCCAAGATTACTTGTGGGACTTCGCCAGTTCGACGTATCCCGCGACAATCCGTCGGAAGGACTCGTAGTCCTTCTCCGTGAGATCACGCAGCTTCTGCGCCAGGTTACCGGCCGGAGCGATGAAGACCGAGCTTGCGACCTTGGGCGTGAAGCCCTTCACGGGAACGATGAGACCGGACATCGCGACACTGTCTCTACAAAGACGAAGGGCGCCCACTGGGCGCCCTTCGAAGATAGTCCAATCGTCAGTAGCGCTTGTGAAAGCGCTAGCGGCGCTTCCGAAAGCGCCTTTAGCGCTTAGAGAACTGGAAGCGCGCGCGCGCGCCGGCGCGACCGTACTTCTTGCGCTCGACCACGCGGCTGTCGCGNNAGCGCCTGCGAGATGCCGTGACGCACCGCGCCCGCCTGGCCCGACAGGCCGCCGCCCGAAACGGTTGCGACAACGTCGAACTGGCCGTTACGTTGGCTGACGTCGAACGGCTGCTGGATCATCATGCGCTGGGTCGGACGCGCGAAGTAGATCGTCTGGTCGCGGCCGTTGACGGTGATCTTGCCGGTGCCGAGCTTCACCCAGACGCGGGCGACGGCGTTCTTGCGCCGGCCCGTGGCGTAGGCGCGCCCCTGGGCGTCGATGACCTTGTCGCGGACAACGGCGGCGATCTGCACGCCGGGCGTGCCGCCGGCGGCGGGGGTGCCGGCCTTCTTCAGTTCGGCAAACGACGAAAGTTCAGTGGCCATCAGCCGATCCTCGAATTCTTCGGGTTCATCGCGGCGACATCCAGCTTCTCGGGCTGCTGGGCCTCCTGCTCGTGCTTGGGTCCGACGTAGACGCGCAGGTTCTTCATCTGCGCGCGGCCGAGCGGCCCGCGGGTGATCATGCGCTCGACGGCCTTGATCAGGACGCGCTCGGGGAAGCGGCCTTCGAGGCGCTTGCCCAGGGTTTCGCCCTTGATGCCACCGGGATGGCCGGTGTGCCAGTAGAAGACTTCGCGCTCGGCCTTGCGGCCGGTCAGGCGGACCTTCTCGGCGTTGATGACGACGATGTTGTCGCCGCAATCGATGTGCGGGGTGAAGCTGGGCTTGTGCTTACCGCGCAGGCGCGAGGCGATGATCGAGGCGAGGCGGCCGAGCACCAGCCCTTCGGCGTCGATCAGCACCCACTTCTTCTGCACGTCGGCAGTCTTGAGGCTGGCGGTTCGGTTGCTGAGGGTGTCCATGGTTCTTTCTTCCGTGAGCGGGCGCTTATGGGGGGCCGCACCGGGCTTGTCAAATCATCCAAAATTCATACGCTATTTCAATGATTTATGGACATGGTATTATAATACCGTAGCCATAAAGCTATGAATTCCTTGGCGGAATCGAATAGGTCACAGTGGCATGCGCCACCGGCTCCTTCTTGCCCTCGCTCCAGATGGTGAAGTCGCCCATGGCCAGGGTTTTGCCGAGCTTCAGCAACCGGCCCTCGCCTAACAGGTCGGCGGGCTCTGGTTTGCGCATGAAGTTGATGTTGAGGTTGGTCGTGACGGCCTGCGCGACCGGCCCCAGTCGGCCAAGCAGCAGCAAGTAGAAGCCATGATCGACCAGCGTCATCAGGGTCGGGCCGGAGATCGTGCCGCCCGGCCGCAGGTTGCGGTCGTATGTCGGCTGGCGGACGCGGATGGTGGTGTCGTCGAGATGCTCGATCTTGAGATCGGTCGGCGCCTGCGGAAAATGTTCCTCGAAGAACCTGTGCAGATCGGCAGGACTCATCGCCGGCATGACGGCCTCCCCTCGCCTCGATAGAATAACACCATGTCTGCCGCCCCCAACGAACCGGTCCTGCTGCGCCGTGACGACGGCCGCGTCGCCATCCTGACGCTCAATCGCCCGCACGCCATGAATGCGCTGTCGGGCGAACTTATAGACGCGCTGCATCAGGAATTCGACAGGCTCGCCAAAGACAAAAACATCCGCTGCGTGGTGATCGAGGCCAAGGGCCGCGCCTTCTCGACCGGCCACGACCTGCGCGAAGCGGCGTCGAGCCGCACCCATGCCTTCCATCACGACCTGCTGACGCGCTGCAGCGCCATGATGATGGCGATCCATCACCTGCCCCAACCGGTGATCGCCAAGGTCCAGGCCATCGCCACTGCCGCCGGCTGCCAGCTGGTCGCTGCCTGCGATCTTGCCGTCGCGTCGAGCGAGGCCACCTTTGCGACCTCGGGCATCAACAACGGTCTCTTTTGCGGCACGCCCTCGGTGGCGGTCGGGCGCAACGTCGGCGCCAAGCGCGCGCTCGACATGCTGTTCACCGGCCAGTCGATCGACGCTGCGACCGCGCTGCGTGACGGGCTGGTGAGCCGGATCGCTGCCCCCGACAAGCTCGATCAGGAAACGATGGCGCTCGCCAACCACATCGCCGCCCAGCCGCCGCAGCAGATCGCCGAGGGCAAGGCGATGTTCCACAAGCACATGGCGATGGAGCTTGAGCAGGCCTACGCCTACGCCACCGAATTCATGGCCGGCGCCATCCAGAGCGAGGATGCGAAAGCCGGCATCGATGCCTTCGTGAACAAGAAGCCAAAGCCCGACTGGAAGGGACGCTAGTACCTGCTTTCCTTGAATCATGAGTCGTGATTCAAGGCCAAGATGAATGATGCAGGTTTCGCCCCGGGAACGCACGTGTCACTAAACTTTGATTCCGGGTACTAGTCTCTTCCGGACCGCGCGCGGTCCGGAAGACTCTGACGCCTACTGCCGCCAGTCGGAGCCCTTGCCCTCGATCTGGCGCAGCGCCGCCTTCCAGTCGGCCATGCCGAATTCCGGCGAGGCGCGTTGAGCCTTCGCTCGCTTGGCATAGCTCTCCATGACCTCGGGTTCGATCGGCGTGGGCTCTTCGCCGAGACTGCGCGCAATAATCTCGACCTCGCAGGCGCGCTCGAGCATGTACATGCGCCGGAGTGCCGCCGGGATGGTGGCACCAACGGTCAGCAGTCCGTGATTGCGCAGCACCACCGACTCGCCTTGTTGGCAAGTCACGCCCAGCGCGTCGCACTCTTCCTGGGACGCCGGCATGCCGTAGTCATGGTAGGCGAGCTCGTCATAGACAGCGAGCACGTCCTGGCTGATCGGCCGCAAGCCCTTCTTCAGCACCGAGACGCCGGTACCGGCCCGCGTATGGGTATGCATCACGCAGTTGCCGTCGGGCTTGGCCTTGTAGACGCCGCTATGGATGGTGAAGCCCGCCGCGTTGAACTTGCCGTCCTTGCTGTGGACGTTGCCGTCGAGGTCCATCTTGACCAGGCTCGAGGCGGTAACCTCGCTGAACAGGTCGCCGTAGTTGTTGATCAGGAAGCATTTCGGCTCGCCCGGGATGCGGACCGACAGGTGCGTGTTGATCGTGTCGGTCCAGCCGTACAGGTCGCAGATGCGATAGAGCGCGGCGAGATCGCAGCGCACCTGCCATTCGGCCTCGGTCATGTTGACCCGATCCTGTTGAACGACGCTGTCCATAAAACGCTCCTGTGATCACACGGGCTTTGGCGGATTGTAGAGCAACCAGCGCGCCGGTGGTACCTGCCGACCGACGGTCAGGCATGCGGATTGCGCCGGGCCAGCCGCGGCACAATAATTGCGTCCTCATACACCCGGACCCGCCTCTGGCGGGCCTGCCGATGGAGCGTTCCGTGATTGCCAAGCCCTTTCATCTCGCGTGGTTCCTTCAGGGATCGAGTGCCCAGGCCTGGGGAGAACCATGGACCGGGCATATCGGCGAGAACTGGATGTTGCCCGAGCTGTTCCTCAACATGGCGCGCACGCTCGAGCGAGCCTGCTTCGACTACATCCTGCTTGAGGACTCTTCCTACGTCGGCGAGAGCTTCGGCGGCTCGACCGAAATCTACCTCAAGAACGGCATCGCCGTGCCGCGCCAGGATCCGTCGGTGGTGGCGGCGCTGATGACCCAAGTGACGTCGCGCATCGGCATCGTGCCGACCTTCGGCACCTACGCCTATCACCCCTATCTTTTGGCCCGCCTGGTGGCGACGCTCGACCAGGTGTCGGGCGGACGCATCGGCTGGAACGCCGTCACCGGCAGCTCGGATTTCGCGGCGATGAACTTCGGCATGCAGGGCATGCCCGAGCACGACCTGCGCTACGACATGGCCGACGAATATATGGAAGTCTGCCGCGGCCTGTGGGGTTCGTGGGAACCGGGCGCCATCGTCGCCGACCGCAAGAGCGGCGTGCTGGTCGATCACACCAAGGTCCATGCCGTGAACTACCAGGGCAAGTATTTCAGCACGCGCGGGCCGCTCAATTCCGGTCCGGCGCCGCAGGGCCAGCCGGTCATTGCCCAGGCGGGCGGCTCGCCGCGCGGACGCAAGTTTGCCGCCGCCCATTCCGACACGATCGTCGTCAACGCCAAGGGCATCGACGCCATGCGCGCTTATCGCGACGACGTGCACAAGCACATGGTGGCGCAGGGCCGCAAGCCGTCGGATTGCAAGGTGCTGTTCCTCATCAATCCGATCCTCGGCGAGACCATGGAAGAAGCCCAGGAGCGCAAGAAGAAGCGGGCATGCCTTGCCAACGAGCACATCCTCCAGCGGCTGGCGCACTTCGGCAAGGTGACCAACATCGACTTCGCCCAGTTCGATCTCGACAAGCCCCTGCCCAACCACGTGACGACCAACGGCCATCAGCTGAACCTCGAGCAGTTCCGCGCGATGGCGAAGGGCCGCTCGATCCGCCAAACGATGGCGAGCTTCAACGCCGTCGATTTGTCGATCGAACTGATGGGCACCTGCGATGCCGTTGCCGCTCGCATGGGCGAGGTCATGCAGGAGGTCGGCGGCGACGGCTTCCTGTTCTCGATGAACAACGTCAACCGCCGCACGCTGGCCGAAATCGAGGACGGGCTGATCCCGGCCCTTCAAGACCGCGGGCTCGTGCGCAAGGCCTACGAACACAAGCAGTTCCGCGACAATCTTCTGGCATTCTGAGGAGCACCATCATGCGCAAGCATCGTTCGCCAACGACTCTCGGCCGTCGCGCGGCCTTCGGCCTCGTCACCGCGGGTCTCGCGGCCCCGTTCATCCGACCGAGCCTTGCTCAGCAAGCCTGGCCCGAACAGACTTCCATCCCCGATGCCCTGAAGGGCAGCGGCGAGGTCCGTATCGCGACCTACGGCGGCACCATGCAGGAGGCGCAGCAGAAGGCCTATTTCGAGCCGTTCGAGAAGCTGTCTGGCATCAAGGTCCGCCCGTTCCCGGGTGCCGATCCGACCAAGGTCAAGGCGATGGTCGACACCGGCAACGTCGAATGGGACATGGCCCAGCTCAGCCGCGGCTCGATCATGAACCTGCAGAAGACCGGCGACTATTTCGAGAAGATCGACTACTCGCTCATCGACGACGGCGTCAGCCCCGAATTCCGCTTCGAGTACGGTCTCGAGATGCTGCTGTGGGCGCAGGTGCTGGCCTATCGCACCGACGCCTTCAAGGGCGCCACGCCCAAGGGCTGGGCGGATTTCTGGGACACCAAGAAGTTCCCCGGCGATCGTGCGATGTTCGGCACCAGCGGCGGCGGCTGGCCGGAGATGGAAATCGCCCTGATGGCGGCGGGCGTCCCGGCCGACAAGCTCTATCCACTCGACATCGACAAGGCGCTGGCGAGCTACGACAAGATCAAGAAGGACGTGGTCAAGTGGTGGGATACCGGCGCGGTGCCGATCCAGCTGCTGACCGACCGCGAGGTCACCATGACCACCGTGTGGAACGGCCGCATGGCGGCGCTGCAGGCAGCAGGCGTACCGGCCGCGATCAGCTGGAACCAGGGCCTCTTGAAGCGCGACGCCTGGGGCATTCCCAAGGGCTGCAAGAACAAGGTCAATGCGCAGAAGTTCGTGGCCTATTCGACGATGGCCATACCCCAGGCGCGGGTCGCGCTTGGCATCCCCTACGGCTCGGTCAACAGCAAGTCGAACGAATATATTCCGGCGGCGCGGCAGGAAGTGCTGCCGAGCGCGCCGGCGATCAAGTCGCAGCTCGTGAACTACAACTACGATTGGTGGATCGCCAACCGCGAGACGGTCATCCCGCGCTTCAACAAGTGGCTGCTGAGCTGACCAAGATCATGAAACCGGCCGGTCGCGGCGCCTCGGTGACGCTCACCAGGCTGGAAAAAAGATTCGACCGGGTCGCGGCGGTCGCGGGCGTCTCGCTCGACATCCATTCGGGCGAGTTCCTGACCCTGTTGGGGCCAAGCGGCTCGGGCAAGACCACGACCCTGATGATGATCGCCGGCTTCGAGATGCCGACGGCGGGCGACATCGCGATCGACGGTGCGTCGGTGATCGCCATGCCGCCCTACCGCCGCAACATCGGCATGGTGTTCCAGAACTACGCGCTGTTTCCGCATCTGACCGTGGCCGAGAACATCGGCTTCCCGCTGAAGCAGCGCGGCGTGACCAAGGCCGAGCGCACCCGGCTGGTCGGTCAGGCGCTCGAGCTGGTGCATCTGCCGGGCTACGACGAACGCTACCCGCGGCAACTCTCGGGCGGCCAGCAGCAGCGCGTGGCGCTCGCCCGCGCTATCGTCTTCCAACCGCGACTCCTGCTGATGGACGAGCCGTTGGGCGCGCTGGATAAGCAGCTGCGCGAGAACCTGCAGCTCGAGATGCGGCGCCTGCATGCCGACCTCGGCATCACCTTCATCTATGTCACGCACGACCAGGAAGAAGCTCTGACCATGTCCGACCGCATCGCGGTCATGAACGAAGGCCTGGTAGCCCAGGTCGGGCGGCCCGAGGATCTCTACGACCGGCCGAGCAGCCGTTTCGTCGCCGGCTTCATCGGCGAGTCTAATTTCCTGCCCGCCATCGTGCGCGGCCTCGAGGACAACGTGGTGGTGGCCGAGTGCGACGGCGCGATCCTCCGCGCGATCTCGCCCAATAAGCCGGCCTGCGGTGACAAGGTGATGCTGACCACGCGGCCCGAGCGCCTGCGCTTTGCCGACGGCGCCTGGACCTCCGACGCGCCGCAGAACCGCATCAGTGTGACGGTGACCGAGGCGGTGTTCGCCGGCGAGCGCTGCCGCTACATGCTGCAGGCGGCCGAAGGCACGGCGATGGTGCTGAAGGAGCCGTCGAGCGCCGCGATCCGCCGCCGCGCGGTCGGCGAGCGGGCCGAGATCGCCTGGTCGATCGCGGATACGATCCTTGTCTGAGGCAATCGACGCGCGTGTTCTGCCGGCGCCGGGTCGTGGTGCGCTTGCGTTGCCGTTCTCGTGGGCGCGCACAGTACCCTATCTCCTGGCGGCGCCGCTGCTCGTCTACATGGTGGTGTTCTATGCCCTGCCGGTCGTGACAATGCTGCTGCGGAGCGTCACGGAGCCTGATTGGACGCTGGCGCACTATGCCGCCTTGGCCGACGATACGGTGTTCCTGAAGGTCTTCTGGAATACGCTCTACACGGCGGTCATCGTCACGCTGGGCGCGCTGCTGCTGGGCTACCCGGTGGCGCTCGCCCTGGTGCGGACGCGCGGATGGACGGCAGCGATCATCCTGATCGTTATCCTGCTGCCGTTCTGGACCAGTGTGCTGGTCCGCAGCTACGCCTGGATGGTGCTGCTCGGCCGGCACGGGCTGATCAACGAGGCGCTGGTCGCCGCCGGTCTGCTCGACCGCCCGCTCCGCCTCCTCAACACGCCGCTCGCGACCTACATCGCGATGACCCACATCCTGTTGCCCTACATGATCCTGCCGATCGCCAATGCGCTGCGGCAAATCGATCCGTCGCTCGCCAAAGCCGCCTCCGGCCTGGGGGCGACGCCGTGGCGGACCTTCCGGCAGGTGATCCTGCCTCTGTCGATTCCGGGCGTTGCGGCGGGTGTGCTGCTGGTGTTCGTGCTGTCGCTCGGCTTCTACATCACGCCGGCCATGGTGGGCGGACCGCGCGAGATCACGCTGTCGATGCTGATCGCCCAGCAGGTCGACCAGCTCAACTGGGCCTATGCCTCCTGCCTGTCCGCGGTGTTGCTGGCGATCGCCCTGGTCATCATCGGCGGTGCCTGGCGCCTGCCCGGCATCGGCAACGCCTTCCGGATGAGTGGACGATGAACGCCGGCAGCCTGATGCGGCTAACAGTCGTCGGCCTGATCCTGGTCTTCCTCGCCTTTCCGATCGTCGTCGTGCTCGTGGTGTCCTTCTCAGAGGCAAGCTATCTCACCTTCCCGCCTCCAGGCTTCGGCCTGCGCTGGTACCGTGCCTATTTCGAAAATGCCGACTGGCTCAGGCCGACATGGCTCAGCATCTGGGTCGGAGCTTGCGTCGTCGTGCTGTCGACGGTCCTGGGGACGCTGGCGGCGCTGGGCATAGCCAAGCTGCCGCGCGCGCCGAGGATCGTGGTCTCAGGCCTGGTCCTGTCGCCGTTGATCGTGCCTGTCATCGTCGTGGCGATCGGCATTTACTACGCCTACTCGCGCTACGGGCTGGTCGGCTCGCCGATGGCTCTGGTCCTGGCCCAGACCTGTCTTGCGGTGCCCTTTGTCGTGACCAGCGTCAGCGCCAGCCTCGCCGGCATCGACCCACGCCTCGAACAGGCCGCCCTTAGCCTCGGCGCCACGCCGCACGGCACTTTCTTCCAGGTGACNNTGTCGGGTTCAGGCGCAGTCACGCTGCCGCGACGCATGTGGGACGATCTGCGCTTCCAGATCGATCCCACGATTGCCGCCGTCTCGACACTGACCATCGTTCTGACGGTCGTGCTGATGGGCTGCGCGCACCTGTTGCGCAGGCGCGCGCCGTAACTACTTCTTGAGCTGCAGTTCCTTGACCGCCGCCAGCGTATTCTCGACATGCTTGTCGGGATTGCGGTCGGCATAGGCGTAGGCGACCTTGCCGTCCGGCGCGATCACGTAGGAGACGCGGTCGGCGACGGTGGCGCCCGACTGCAGGGTCAGGGTCGTGTCATAGGAGCGAATGACCTTGAGGTCGGGATCCGCCGCGACGGGGAATTTGGCGGAGCATTCCTGGGTCGAAAACTTGTGCAAGGTGCCGATGTCGTCGGCCGACATGCCGATCAGCGTGGCGCCTGCCGCGGTGAAACTCGCGGCGGCTTCGGCGAATGCATGGGCCTCGGCAGTGCAGCCCTTGGTGAAGGCTTTGGGGAAGAAATAGAGCACGACCGGTCCCTTCTTCAGCGCGTTGGCGAGCGAGAAGGTGAATTCGTCGCCGCCGACCGCGGCTTGGGCGGTGAAGTCAGGCGCCTTGTCGCCCAGCTTCATGGCGGCAGAAGCAGACGCCGCGAGGGCGCAACCGAACAACAGGGCAAGCGTGGCAATTCGCGTCATGAGGACCTCCGCCGTTTTGAGCCAGCGGCGATCATAGGGGTGGCGCAGCCTCAAGCCATGTCACGTCCTGGTGACTTTCACGGTCAGCCGGCGTTCATTCCCTTGGTGTAGGTCGACGGCACCACGGTCTTCACAGACTGTGCTCGCTTGGCCAGCCAGTAGGCCTGTGCCGGCGGCACCGAGCCGAACTGCTTGTCGACCCCGAGCTTTTGCGCGGCATCCATCGGCCAATTGGGGTTGTAAAGAAGCTCCCGAGCCAACGCGATCAAGTCGGCCCGGCCCTGCTGCAGAATCTGCTCGGCCTGGTCGGCATGGACGATCAGCCCGACCGCCATGCTCATGATGTCGGCATCCTTCCGCAGGCGCTCGGCATAGGGCACCTGGTAGCCATAGGTGACAGGACCGGCGCTCACGACAGGCGAGCCGCGCATGCCGCCCGAACTGCAGTCGATCACGTCGACGCCCTTGGGCTTCAGAATCCTGGCCAGCGCCACGCTCTGATCGGGACCCCAGCCGGAATCGTCCTCGACCGAGAAGCGCACGAACAGCGGCTTCGACTCCGGCCAGTGAGCGCGCACGCTTTCCACCACCTCGATGGCAAAGCGCATGCGGTTGAGTTCACTGCCGCCATACTCGTCGTTGCGCACATTGGAGAACGGCGAGAGGAACTGGTGGATCAGGTAGCCATGCGCCATGTGGAGATCGAGCACGTCGAAGCCCGCCTCGTGGGCGCGCCGCGCCGCCTGGCCCCAGCGCTCGACGACCTGCGGGATCTCTTCACGCGTGAGCGCACGCGGCGTCGGATCGCTGTCGGGCGAGTTGATGCCGCTCGACGAGACGAGTTCCCAGCCGTCCCAATCCCAAATGTCCGGCGACGGCTTCAAAGGGGCGCCGCCTTCCCACGGCCGGAAGCGCCGCGCCTTGCGGCCGGAATGGCCGAGCTGGATGCCCGGCACGGCGTTGTGCTGGCGGATGAAATCGACGCAGCGCCTTAGGCCGGGCACGTGGGCATCGTCCCAGATGCCGAGGTCGCCAACCGTGCCGCAGCCGCGGCGCTCGACCTTGGTCGATTCCATGATGACGAGCCCGGCGCCGCCGGCGGCATAGCGGCCGGCATTCATCAGGTGCCAGTCGGTCGCAAAGCCCTTCACTGCGGAGTATTGATGCATGGGCGCCACGACGACACGGTTCTTCAGCGTCACGTCCCGGATTGAAATCGGTTCGAACAGCATCGGCCCAGCCATGTATAATCCCTATCCCATGAACGCCGTGATCCACGACCGCTACGACGATCTCTACCTGCGCCGGATCCTGCGCGAGACCAAGACCATCGCCATGGTTGGCGCCTCTGCCAACTGGAATCGACCGTCTTTTTTCGCGATGAAGTATTTGCTCGACCGCGGATACAAGGTCATTCCGGTCAATCCCGCCGCCGCCGGGCAGGAAATCATGGGCCAGAAGGTCTACGCCTCGCTCGACGAGCTGCCGCAGAAGGCCGACATGGTCGATATCTTCCGTAATTCCGAAGCGGCCGGGCCGATCACCGACGACGCCATCAAGCACGGCGCCAAGGTGGTGTGGATGCAGCTCGGCGTACGCAATGACGCGGCCGCCGCGCGCGCCGAGAAGGCAGGCTTGAAAGTCGTGATGAATCGTTGCCCCAAGATCGAGCACTCGCGGCTGGCCGGCACCATCGAGTGGCACGGCATCGCCAGCGGCGTCATCACCAGCAAGAAGCGGGCGCTTTAGATGAGTCGCGCCACAGCCCGCCGTCGCGAGCTACTGCTCGGCGGCGCGGCTGTGCTCACCGGCGCATCTGTGACCCGGTCAGCCGTTGCGCAGAATGCGTCGCTTCGAACCGAGTACGCGATCTTCACCGAGTTCTCGCCGGCTTCGAAACTGATGGCGTCGGGTTGGAACAGGCGCGTGTTCACCGACACCGACTCGCGAAAAGGAACCGGCATTCAATGCGATTTCACGACAGGGATCGTGACGTTAGCCCCGGGTTCGTACCGGCTCACCGGTTTCTCCATGGTCGCCTATAGCGGCGGTAGCGAACCGGAGACGACCACGATCCGTGCGCCCGCGTCGGCAGGCTACTGCCGGCTGCGCGTGCACGATCCCGCTATCGTCGTGGATTCCGCGAACCTGCAGGCGATCGATAACGGCAGTCCCACGGTGATTTGCGTGGGAAGCCCCGGTACGCCCAACATGTCGCCCAGCCTGTTCGACGCCTACTACGAAACGGACAAGCCTGGGCAAATCCTTCTGGAACATCAGTCGGGAACCAAGCCAGAGCAAATCTACCTGCGGGTGTTTGTCCAGAATTCCAAGTGGCACGCGTTCGCGCGGATCAACATCCGACGACTGAGTTAGCACGCCCTACAGCTTCGTCTCGACCAGCAGAAGGTCGGTGTCGGCAGCGAGCGCCACGATATCGACGCGCTCCTCTTTCTCCAGGGAGATGCTGTCGCGTCGCCTCAATACGGTGCCGGCGATTTCGGCCTCGCCTTCCAGCACGAAGGCATAGAGGCCGTTGGCGCTCGCCGGACGATAGAGGTGGGTCCGCCCCGCGTCGCTCACCAGACGCGACACTTTGAGTCTCTGCCCGATCGGCAGCGCGCCCTTCTCGTCGCCCACCAGACAGGTGATGCGATTAGCGCTGGCCGCCGCATTGAAGCGGTTGCGCAGATATGATGGCGGCGCCAGGAGCAGGCCCGGCAGCACCCAAAGATAAATGATATGGGCATCCTCGCGGTCGATGTTGAGTTCGGCGTGCTTGCCGCCGGAGCCGGCGGAGAACACGTAGTAGTCGCCGGCCTTCAGCGTATCGACCTTGCCGATGGTGTTGACGTGGGTGAGCGCGCCGCCCAGCACGAAGGCCATGATGATGAAGTTGTGATGCGGGTGCATGTTGTAGCCCGTACCGCCCGGGCTGAAGACCTCGTCGCCGAACACCCGGATGTTGCCGAAACCCGGGATGCCCGACTGGTATTCGTGGAAGTTGAAGCTCGAGTGGCGCGTGATGACGCCGTCGGGATGACCCGCGACGTAGGTCGCATTGATGCCGGTCGACACCAGCCGCGAAAAGCCGCGCTCGGCCGCGCGCAGGACGAAGCGCACGCTCATGCCGGCCTCGCTTCGGACGAATAAGGAATCTCGACCATCTCGAAGCCCGACTTGGGCGTGCCGCAATCCGGGCAGACCCAGTTGTCGGGGATATCCGCCCAGCGCGTACCGGGTGCAATTCCGTGCTCCGGAAGGCCAAGCGCCTCATCGTAGGAGAAGCCGCAGCCGAGACAGAGATACTTCTTCATCCTGACCTTGTACCATCGGCGCAAACGGGGGAAACCGGATGAAATTCGGCATCTTCGATCACATGGACAAGGCCAGCGGCGATCTCGGCCGGCAGTTCGCCGAGCGCCTCAAGCTGATCGAGCTCTATGAGCAGGCGGGCTTTTACGCCTATCACCTGGCCGAGCATCACGCGACGCCGCTCGGCATGGCGCCCTCGCCCAGCGTCTTTCTCGCCGCCGTCGCCCAGCGCACCAAGACGCTGCGCTTCGGGCCGCTGGTCTACACCGTGAACCTCTATCATCCGCTGCGCCTGATCGACGAGATCTGCATGCTCGACCAGATGAGTGGCGGCCGGCTGGAGTTGGGCGTCGGGCGCGGTATCTCGCCTTATGAGGTGGGCTACTACGGTGTCGATCCGGCGACTGGTCCGGAACGCTTCGGCGAGGCGCTCGAGGTGATCCTGAAGGGCCTGACCGAAAAGCGGCTGAATCATGCCGGCAAGTACTTCACCTTCAAGGACGTGCCGATGGAGATGCAGCCGGTGCAGCGCCCCCATCCGCCACTGTGGTACGGCGCCAACTCACTGGAAAGCGCCGATCGGCTGGCGCAGCAAGGCCTCAACGCCGTGGTCGGCATGAAGGCCGAAGGCGTCGGCCAGTTCTCGGCGCGCTACCGCGCCGCCTGGAAGTCGCTCGGCCGCAAGGAGGCGGCGATGCCGCTGATCGGGCTCAGCCGCCACATCGTGGTCGGCGACACCGATCGGGAAGCTCAGAGCGCCGCCAAGCGGGCCTTTGCATTGTGGTACGACGCGTTGATCCATCTCTGGCGGGCACACGGCGTCGGCCTGCCGCGCCAGATGATCCCCGCCGAGTTCGAAGGAGCCCTCGACGGCGGCTACATCATCGCGGGCTCCGCGTCGACGGTGCGCGATCGGCTGAAGCGCGACAACGAGATCGCCGGCATCAACTATTGCCTCTGTCGCCTTGCCTTCGGCGACCTCTCCTTCGAGGAGTCGGCCCGCTCGGTGGAGCTGATGTCGAAGGAAGTGATGCCGGCTCTCTAGACGCGAGCGGAAAGACTCATAGCAGGAGGCCCGCGACCCGACGGCTTGCGCCTGGACCGCGAGCCTCCGCCCCCGCGTGACACGCCCTTCAGCCTTTGCCTGGCCGAAGTGGCGCGCCTCCCAACTGGACCCTTCGGCTTCGCGCTACGCTCAGGGCAGGTACGACAAAGCCGGCGATGGTGGGGCCACCGCCGGCTCGCCGTGAGGGTTGAGTTACGCCGCCCGGGGAGAGATAGCGACATACCTCGTCATGCCCTCGCGATAGACTTTCATCAGCACCGGCTTGCCAGTCTTCTTGGCTTCCTTGAGCTTCTCGGCAGCCATCTTCGGGCTGTCGACTGCATCACGTCCGACCTGCTGCAGGACGTCGCCCGCCTTCAGGCCCTGGTCGTCCGCCGGGCTGCCCGGTTCGATCGCGGCGACCACCGCGCCCTTCACCGAGTCGTCCAGCTTGAGCTCCTCGCGCGCTTCCTTGGAGATCGGCGCCAGCGACATGCCGTAGGACATCGGCTCGGCCTTCTTTTCGGCCTGTTTGCCATCGGCCGGCTTCTCGGCACTGGCCTTGATGATCGCGGCCTCGTCCTTCTGGTCGCCGACCTTGGCAGTGACAGTCATGTCCTTGCCGTCGCGCCACACGCCCAGCTTCACCGAGCTGCCCGGCTTCATCGCCGAGATCATGCGCGTCAGCTCCTTGATGCTGTCGACCTGCTTGCCGTCGACGCTCTTGATCACGTCGCCCGACATGATGCCGGCGGCCAGCGCCGGGCTGTCCGGCTGCACCTGGGCAACCAGCGCACCCTTGTCGCCGCTCATCGACATGCTCTGGGCGAGTTCAGCCGTCACCGGCTGGATCTGCACACCGAGCAGTCCGCGCTCGACCCGGCCCTTGCTCTTGAGCTCGGCGACCACCGGCTCGGCGAGGCTCGACGGGATGGCAAAGCCAAGCCCGATGTTGCCGCCGGTCGGCGAGAAGATCGCGGTGTTGATGCCGATCACCTTGCCGTCCATGTCGAACAGCGGGCCACCGGAGTTGCCGCGATTGATCGCCGCGTCGGTCTGGATGTAGTCGTCGAACGGACCGGAGTGGATGTCGCGGCCGCGCGCCGACACGATGCCGGTGGTCACGGTGCCGCCCAACCCAAACGGGTTGCCGACGGCCATCACGGCCTGGCCAACGCGGATCTTGGTCGCGTCGCCGAAGGTAACGAACGGCAGCGCCTTGTCGCTTTCGACCTTGAGTACGGCGAGATCGGTCTTCTCATCGCCGCCCAGCAGCTTGGCCGGCAGCTTGCGGCCGTCCGACAGGGTGACGGTGATCGACTCGGCTTTGCCGACGACGTGGTAGTTGGTCACGATCACGCCCGATGCATCGACGATGAAGCCGGTGCCGACCGCCTGGGCCTTCTCGGCCGGACGCTGCTTGCCTTGCGGCATCGCCGGATGGCCCTGCTGGCCGAAGCGCTCGGCGAAGCGCTGCATGAACTCTTCCATCTGCTGCTGTTGCTGCGAACGGTCGGAAGTCTGCACCTCGTCATCGTCAGCGGCGCCGGCCTTCATGGTCACGGCGACATTGACGACCGCCGGGCTCACCTTGGCGGCGAGATCGGAATAGTCCTGCACGACCTGGCCGGCGATCGCTGCAGGCGCAGTGAACAGCGGATAGATGAGCGCGGGTGCCGTCAGCGCCGTCGTCAGCGCCAGAGCGGTGAAAATGCGGGATTTGGTCTTGGTCATTTGATACTCCTCGTAGACCGCGTGTTGGGTCGCGAGGAATATGGGACCCACCCGATGGCCCCCCCATGGCCGCTACATTGAATGTTTGTATAGTTGGGGGTCATTGCGGCCGGGCGCAGCGGCAGTTAGACGGCAGACGTGAAACTCCTCCTCATCGAAGACGACAAGCAGACCGCCGACTACATCGCCAAGGGATTGCGCGAGCACGGCCATGTCGTCGACCGCTCGGACAACGGCCGCGACGGGCTCTATCTGGCGACCGGCGAGCCCTATGACGTCATGATCGTCGACCGCAACCTGCCAGCTATGGATGGCCTGTCGCTGGTCAAGGCGGCCCGCGCCTCCAACGTCAAGACGCCGGTGCTGTTCCTCACCACCATGGGCGGGGTCGACGACCGCGTCGCCGGGCTCGAGGCAGGCGGCGACGATTATCTGATCAAGCCCTTCGCCTTCGCCGAGCTGCTGGCCCGCGTGAGCGCACTGGCCCGCCGGCCGCCGATCGTCGCGGCGACGTCGCTACGTGTCGGCGACCTCGAGATCGATCTGCTTGCCCGCACCGTGACGCGCGCCGGCAAGCGGCTCGAGCTGCACGCCCAGGAATTCAAGATCCTGGAATATCTGATGCGCCACGCCGGCGAGATCGTGACCCGCACCATGCTGCTGGAAAAGGTCTGGGATTTCCATTTCGATCCCAAGACCAACATCGTGGAGACCCACATCAGCCGGCTGCGCTCCAAGATCGACAAGGGCTTCGACAAGCCGCTCCTCCATACCGTCAGGGGGGCTGGCTATGTCATTCGCGCCGACTAGGATCCTGAGGTCGGCCAGCTTCCGGCTGACGCTTATCTACGCAGTGCTGTTCGTGTTCTCGGCCGGCGCGCTGTTCGCCACCGTCTACTGGACGGCGACAGCGGCGATGCAGAACGACATGGCGGCCGTGCTGCGCACCGAAGCATTGCAGCTTGCCCAGGTCCATCGGAGCAGCGGCCTGGCCGGCCTCGCCGAACAGATCACGCGCCGCATGAACTTCCGCACGCGCGGCCCGATCTTCTATCTCCTGCAGGCGCCCAACCGCCGCGTCGTGGTCGGCAACCTGCCCGGCATGCCGCCGGTCGACGGCGTCGTCGATTTCGTGCCCGAGCCCAATGCGGCCGAGGTCGAGAGTGAACAGCCCAAGCTCACCGGCTTCGGCCTTACCCTGTCCGACGGCTCGTTCCTGCTGGTCGCCCAGGACGCCAATCGCCTATCCGACATGCAGCGCGCCATCGTGCGTGCGTTCTCCTGGGCAGGCGGGCTCACGCTTTTCCTCGCCATCGCCGGTGGCGTGCTGATAGGCGGACAATTCCTGCGCCGCATCGACACCATCACCCGCACCAGCCGCGCCATCATGGAGGGCGATCTGGCGGCGCGCGTTCCCGTGCGCGGCACCAACGACGAGATCGATCAGCTCGTCACCAGCCTCAACGCCATGCTCGATCGCATCCAGACGCTGATGACCGGCCTGCGCCAGGTGTCGAACGACATCGCGCACGATCTGCGCACGCCGCTCGGCCGCCTGCGTCAGCGCCTCGAGGACGCCCGCGAGCGCGCCACGACGACCGGCGAATATGCCACTGCGACCGACGATGCCATCGCCGAAGCCGATTCGCTCCTGGAAATCTTCTCCGCCCTGCTGCGCATTGCCCAGATCGAGGCCGGTGCGCAAAAGAGCGCCTTTGCCGAGCTCGACTTCTCTGCCGTGATGCGCAGTGTCGGCGAGGCCTACGCGCCGGCAGTCGAAGACTCCCAGCACAGGCTCGATATTGCGGTCGAGGACGGCGTGATGCTGACCGGCGACCGCCAGCTCCTCGCGCAGATGATCTCCAATCTGGTCGAGAACGCGTTGCACCACACACCGCCCGGCAGCGCGGTGCGTCTCTCGCTGCGCAGGACAGCAAAGGGTTTCGAGGCCGAAGTCGCCGACAACGGCCCTGGCGTTCCCGAAGCCGAGCGCGACAAGGTGCTCGACCGCTTTTACCGCCTCGACCGCAGCCGCTCTACCGCCGGCAGCGGCCTTGGCCTTGCACTCGTCAAAGCCATTGCAACCCTGCACGGGCTGTCACTGCGGCTCGAGGACGGCAAACCGGGATTGCGGGTCGTCATCGCACGATGAGCGCCCTCGCAATTCTCGCTATCTGACGGCATGCTCGCGGGATGAAAAAGACATCCCGCACGGCCCGCCCGCTCTTCGCCTATGTCGGCTGCTACACGACGCCTGAACGTCACGGCAGCGGCAAGGGTATCAACGTCTACAAGGTTGACCGCCGCACCGGCGCCTTCAGCCATGTGCAGCTTCTGGGTGGGCTGGAAAACCCGTCCTTCCTGGCGATGAACAAGGCGGGCACGCGCCTCTACTCGGTGCACGGCGATCGCAGCGAAGCGACTTCCTATTCGATCGATCCGCGTACAGGCCGGCTTGCGCTGCTCAATCGCCAACCGACCGGCGGCTACAACCCCATTCATCTCGCGTTCGATCCGACTGAACGCTTCCTGGTCGTGCTGAACTACGGCACCGATTCGATCGCCGTGCTGCCGGTCCTCGCCGACGGCTCGCTCGGCCCCTACCCCACGCTCAGCACGGTCAAGGGAACGCTGGGACCGCATCGCACCGAACAGAAGAACGTCCGGCCCCATCACATCCCGCGCGATCCGCAGGGCAAGTTTTTCTACGCGCCGACCAAGGGCGGTGACAGCGTCATCGCCTACCGCCTCGACAGGAAACGCTGCGTGGCGGTCCATGCCAACGAGGTCGCCGCCCGTCCGAGCGCCGGCCCGCGCCACATCGACTTCCATCCCAGGCGTGCGCTGGCCTATGTCATCAACGAGCTCGATTCGACGATCACCACCTACCGCCAGAACCGCGAGACAGGAGCACTCAAACCGATCCAGATCGTGCCGTCGACGCCGTCCGATTTCACCGGCTATAGCACCGGCGCGGAGATCTCGGTCGATCGCCGCGGTCGCAATGTCTATGTCTCCAATCGCGGCCACGACAGCATCGGCGTGTTCGCCGTCGATCCGGGCAAGGGCACGCTTTCGCCACGCCAATGGGTCCCGACCAAGGGCAGCGTGCCGCGCTTCTTCTGCTTCGATCCAGCGCAGCGCTTCCTGTTTGTCGCCAACCAGGGTGGTCATTCGATCGTCACCTACAAGGTCGAACGTAATGGCCTGTTGAGCCCGGCCGGACGGCCCCTGCGTGTGCCCAGTCCGGCCTGCATCGTTTTCAGCCGAGGAGCTTCCCGATGACCAACAAGACCTACGGCTTCGATACCCTGTCGGTGCATGCCGGCGCCGCACCCGATCCCACGACCGGCGCGCGGGCGCTGCCGATCTACCAGACCACGGCCTATGTTTTCGAGGATGCTGATCATGCCGCAGCCTTGTTCAACCTGCAGACCGTGGGTTTCATCTATTCGCGGCTGACCAATCCGACCAACGCTGCTCTCGAGACGCGCCTGGCGACCCTGGAAGGCGGCCGCGGGTGCACCGTCGCCTCGTCCGGCCATGCCGCCCAGGTGCTCGCGCTCTTCTGCTTGATGAGTCCGGGCGCGGAAATCGTCGCCTCCTCGCGCCTCTATGGCGGCTCGCTGCAGCAGATGCGCAACACCTACCCGAAGTTTGGCTGGAAGGCGCACATCGTCGACGCCGACGAGCCGGAGAATTTCAAGCGCGCCGTCACGCCCAACACCAAGGCGTTCTTCATTGAGAGCCTGGCCAATCCCGGCGGGGTCATCAGCGACATCGAGGCGATTGCCCGCATCGCCGACGACGCGGGCGTGCCGTTGCTGGTCGATAACACGCTGGCCACGCCCTGGCTGTGCAAGCCGATCGACTACGGCGCCACCCTGATCGTGCACTCGACCACCAAATTTCTGAGCGGCAACGGCACGTCGATGGGCGGCGCGGTCGTCGATTCGGGCAAGTTCGACTGGGCGGTCAAAGGAACGGATGGGGGCGGCAAGTTTCCCAGCCTCGCCGGGCCCGAGCCTGCCTACCACGGGCTGAATTTTTTCGAGACGTTCGGCGACATGGCCTACACCTTCCACAGCCATGCCGTGGGCTTGCGCGATCTCGGGCCGAGCCAAGCGCCGTTCAACGCCTGGCTCACCATGCTCGGTATCGAGACGCTGGGACTGCGCATGGAACGTCACTGCGCCAACGCCATGAAAGTGGCGCAATATCTCGAGAAGCACCCGGCGGTCGCCTGGGTGAACTACGCCGGCTTGCCGACCAACAAATATCACGCGCTCGCCCGCCGATACCTGCCCAAGGGCGCAGGTTCGGTCTTCACCTTCGGTGTCAAGGGTGGCTACGAAGTCGGCGTTAAGGTGGTCGACAGCGTCGAACTGTTCTCCCACCTCGCCAATATCGGCGACGCCAAGAGCCTGATCATCCATCCCGCCTCAACGACGCACCGCCAGCTGTCCGACGAGCAGCGCGTGGCGGCCGGCGCCGGTCCCGATGTGGTTCGCCTGTCGATAGGGATCGAAACCGCTGACGACATCATCGCCGATCTGGAGCAAGCTTTGGCCAAGGCCACTTCGTAATGCTGAGCAAAGCCGACAATGAATTTCTCACCCGCAGCAGCCCCGGCTCGCCGATGGGCGATCTGCTGCGACGCTTCTGGGTGCCCGCCCTGTTGTCGGCGGAATTGCCCGAACGCGAGGGGCCGCAGAAGAAGATCAAGATCCTGGGCGAGGAGCTGCTCGCTTTCCGCGACACCAACGGCCGTGTCGGCATCGTCGAGCCGCACTGCCCGCATCGTGGCGCCAATCTCTACTACGGCCGCAACGAAGACTGCGGCCTGCGCTGCGCCTTCCATGGCTGGAAGTTCGACGTCGACGGCAAGTGCATCGACCTGCCGACATCGCCGCCGGAGTCCGCGTACAAGGACACCGTCAAGCTGCTCGCCTACCCGACCCGTGAATGGGCCGACATGATCTGGGTTTACATGGGCCCGCGCGAGAGCATGCCGGAGCTGCCCCAGCTCGAGCTCGGGCTGTTGCCGGCGGGGCATCGCTACGTTTCCAAGAAGTGGCAGGACTGCAACTGGGTGCAAAGTCTCGAGGGCGCGATCGACACCGCGCACTTCTCGTTCCTGCACAAGGTTCCGACCGAGGACGAAGCCACCAAGCTCGAGGTCTTCCGCAGCACGTCGGCGATCGGCGCCGGCAGCGAGCTGCAGGATCGCATCCGCTGGGTGATGGACGATCCACGGCCGAAGTTCGCCATCACGGGCCACGACACGGGCCTGGCGATCGGCGCCTCGCGCAAGACCGACAGCGCCGACCGCTACTGGCGCATCTCGCAGTTCCTGATGCCCAACCACGCGCTCGTGCCGGTCGCCTTTCCGGGCGACGTCTATCACGGCCAGTGCTGGGTGCCGGTCGATAACGTGACCTGCTGGATCTACACCTACAGCTGGGTGCCCGACCGGCCGCTCAGCAACGCCGAGCGCGAGAAATATGCCTCGGGCCTCAGCCTGCACGCCGCAGTCGACGCCAACTACGTGCCGCTGCGCAATATCCGCAACGACTACATGATGGACCGCGCGCTGCAGAGGACAACGAGCTTCACCGGCATCGCCGGTGTGAGCGAGCAGGATGCGGCGATCCAGGACAGCCAGGGGCCGATCCAGGATCGCACCAGGGAGCATCTCGGGCCGACCGACGTCGGCATCGTGGAATTCCGCAAGCTCCTGATGGGCGCTGCACGCAGCCTGCAGCGGGGCGTCGAGCCAAAATCGACAGCCTGTGCGAAGAAATTTGCCGTGCGCGCCGGCGGCTGGATCGCCGATCCGGTCAAGGACTTCGCGACAGTCATGACGGAGCGCTTCGGCCATCCGCACGGCTATGTCGGGCAAGAATACGGGCTCGGAGAATAGTTAGACCTGCTCGGTGCGCTGCATTATCGTCGCGCTGAACTTGGGTTTGGGGAGACTTTACAGTGACGATCAAAATCTATGGTCCGGCAGCGTCGCGCGCTGCCCGCGCGTTGTGGATCGTGCATGAGCTCGGCGTTCCGTTCGAGCATGTGGCGATGGAGATGAAGGATCTGAAGGGCCCGGACTATCTCAAGATCAATGCCAACGGCAAGGTGCCGACGCTGGTCGACGGCGAGTTCAAGCTGTTCGAATCGATGGCGATCAACCTCTATCTCGCCGCCAAGTATAACAAGAACGGCGTCCTGCCGGCCAGTCTTGAGGACCAAGCGTTCTGCCACCAATGGAGCTTCTGGGGCATGACCGAGGTCGAGAAGCCCCTGCTCACGATCCTGATCGACATGTTCATGACCGCGCCCGACAAGCGCAAACCCGATGCCGTTGCCGAAGCGCAGAAGGCGCTGCCCAAGCCGTTCGCCGTGTTGAACGGCGCGCTGCAGGGCCGCGACTATCTGCTCGGCTCCGCCTTCACCGTGGCCGACCTCAACCTTGCCTCGATCTGCAGCTGGGCAAAGCCGATCAAGTTCGACTTCGGCCCCTTCCCCAATACCGGGGCCTGGCTCGACCGCTGCCTCGCGCGCCCGGCCTACAAGGCCGCCAGAGCGACCAAGTAAGGCCTTACGAATCGCGGTAGCATCGGCCGGCCATTCGGGCTAAACGCCGTCCTGCCGCCGACATTGCCGGCGGCCCGGTCGGGGCGTAGCGCAGCCTGGTAGCGCATCAGTCTGGGGGACTGGAGGTCGNNAACAGTAATGGTGAGCTCAGGCGCGGGAATTGGCGCGATCGTCCTGCTGTTGCTCCTGTTTCGTTTTTTCTAGCCGCCCTATATCCATAAAGCGCCGGTGCGGCGATGTCCGACGTCCTCGGCCACGGAATTGAGGTACGTCTCGAAATAGAGTTGCGCCGAGTTCCAGTGATACCGCCGGTTGAACTTGTCCGAGAGCTTGTAGGAGTTCCCGTTCACAAACGACTGCGGATAGCTTGCCTTGCTGTTCGAAATCGACGACAGCATCCCGAAGTCCGTCCAGCTTCCCGTGGCGGCGTTCCATTCGCGAAGGCTGAAGCCGGAACCTCCGAGAAGTGACGCGACCGCGCCCTGCGCCGTCCATGGAAAGGCTGCCATATAGTCCAGCGGGGTCGGGCCTTTCGTCGGCTGCGGCGCCAGGCCGACGCCGTCGACATCGACGACCATCAAGCCATTGCCGCGCTCGAGGCTCTTGGCGATTTCGTATCTCACCCAGCGGCTCGCCCAGGTATTGCCGCCGGTGCAGATGACCGTCACCGATGTATTCTCAACGCCGTCGTCGATCGCCTTCTTGATCGACGCGTCGGTCGCCTTCACCCGTTCGTAGAGGCTGTGGTCACGGAAGGCCATTTTCTTCTCGGAGGCCCGCACGACATTAGAATTGCGCACGATGTTGGCGGCGCGCACGTCGTCGAAGTCGAAGCTGAAGAAGGTATTACGGGCCATGGCTAGCTCCAGGGAAAAGGCTGAGCGCCACAAAGGCGGCGGCGACCAGCAGCAGGATCGAGCCGTGAATGCACAGCGTCACGGTGGAGAGCATGCACTTCCAGATGCCCTTGCCGGCGAAGAGCTTGCCGATCTCCATGAAGTAGGGCCGATCGTCGAGCTCGCCCTTGCGCACCATCTCGTAAAGCGCGCGAAAGCTTCGCTCCCGCCCGAGATAGGCGGCATCGAGGTACCAGTAGATCAGGACGGCGATCGCCGCAGCCGACAGCGCCAGCCACGCCGGCACGTGCCGATCGAGCAGCACCAGGGCGACGCCCAGCGCTCCCGGCGACAGCGCCTTCATCCCCTGGGCGCCCTTGTCCATGCGCTCGATGGCCCGGCTGATCAGCTCGAGGTGCTTGACGCGGTCGTAGTCCGACATGCCGCCAATGGACGCCCGCTTGCCTGTGGGGAGCAACAGAATCCTGTTCACAGGCCCGGACCACTGACGCTCGCTCGCCACGCCGTTGACACGCCGCCCTCGGTCGAGCATCAATTCGCGCGGCTGATCAAGGGCATAGCAGGGATAGAACTTTCCCCTCCGAAGGCAGGGGTCGTGAGTTCGAATCTCGCCCGGTCCGCCATTAACCCTTTGAAAAGCCAGCAGTCACGCTTTCAGCCTATCCACTGGAAGCGCAGGTTTGCGCGATACGATGCACGAACACGCGGATGTTTGGGCACGTTTTTGACACGCGTGTTTCTTGAGACGGCTGGATAAGGACATTCATCACGAGCGGTGGGTACGTTGAGCGGCTATTCGCCGAGATCACGCGTCAGCGTATCCGACGAGACACCTTCAACAGCGTGCCCGAACTCGAGGCCGCCATTGTCGATTGGATCAAACATCGCAACGCCCATCCCAAGCCCTTCGC
>PLYQ01000124.1 GCA_003153415.1 Rhodospirillales bacterium
CGATTTCTTCCTCGAGCATTTCGGCTTGCCTGCCCTCGACGATCTGCCGGGTCACGAGGAAATGAAAGCCGCCGGCCTCTTGGACCCGCGCGCCCAGCCCCCCATATTCAGGCCGGAAGAGCCCGATCTGCCGCTGGAGTCGGAGGAAGACGAAGCCGACGAGCCTCTGGCTGCCGACGAAACCGGGCGCTAGAGCCCAGATCCCGCCTTATTCGGCTTCATGCCCGATGGCTGTGGGTGGTTGCCGGGCCTTCGCGCCGGGTGGATAATCGCTCGACGGCGATCGCAAACGTTTTTGGGAGCATTTTCACATGGGTAGCTTCAGCATCTGGCACTGGATGATCGTGCTGGCCGTCGTGCTGCTGATGTTTGGCGGTCGCGGCAAGATCTCGGCGCTTATGGGCGACTTCGGCAAGGGTCTGCAGGCCTTCAAGAAGGGCGTCGGCGCGCAACCTGAAGAGCCGGCACAGGCCGGCCAGCCGGGCGATACCGCCAAGCCGATATCGGCCCAGGCCACGACCACGCCGCCGGGCGGCGCGGTCCACCAGGACACGGCCGCCAAGGTCTGACGGGGCGGCTGCAAGGCCCGGTTTGAGCGTTCATGTTCGGTATCGACAGTTCTGAGCTGTTGCTGATTGCGGTCGTGGCGCTGGTCGTCATCGGCCCGAAGGAGTTGCCTGGCCTGTTGCGGACCTGGGGCAAATGGATGGCCCAGATGCGCGGCATGGCGTCGGAATTCCGCGGCCATGTCGACGAGATGGTCCGCCAATCCGAACTCGACGAGGTCAAGAAGCAGCTCACGGGCGCGACTACCGGCCTCGACCTCGCCGACCTCGATCCCACCAAGCAGATCAAGAGCCACCTCGAGGAAGGTATGGCCGAGGGCGAGAAGGCCCTGGCCGAGGCCAAGAGCGCCTTCGACAACCCACTTGCTGAGCCCGAGTCGGCACCTCAGATTGCCGCCGAGCCCGCTGTCGAGCCCGTCGCGGAGGCACTGCAGATCACGTCCGAACCGATACCGGCCGCGAGTGAAATCCCGCCTACCGTCGAGGAAGCCAAGCCGGAGAAGGCCACCGCGGCCGGCTGAGCGCCAATTAGCGCTTTGAATTGAGGCGCAAACGGCGGCATAACGCGCCACCCCATGTCGCGAAGAAATCTTTTGACCACCGCACACGACAGCCCGCACGACGGACCTGAAGACGACAGGCCGATGCCGCTGCTCGATCACCTGATCGAGCTGCGCAAACGCCTGATCTATGCCTTGCTGGGCTTCTTTCTGGTGTTTTTCGTCACCTTCTATTTCGCCAAGCCGATCTTCTCGTTCTTGATCCAGCCGGCGATCGTCGACGGCTACAAGGTCGTCGTCCTCGACATCTTCGAGTTTTTCTTCGTCACGGTGAAGCTCTCGGCTTTTGTGGCGCTGATCGTGGGCTTCCCGCTGATCGCCGTGCAGATCTGGCTGTTCGTGGGCCCCGGCCTCTACCGCCAGGAAAAGCGGGCATTCCTGCCGTTCCTGATCGCCACGCCGTTCATGTTCTATGCCGGCTGCGCGGCCATGTACTACATCGTCATGCCTTACGTGATCAATTTCATGCTGACGCAGTACGTGCCGGCCGACATCGAAAAGACGCTGCGTTCCTCGGATTACCTGTCGCGCGTCTTGCAGCTCGTGTTTGCCTTCGGCTTCGCCTTCGAGGTCCCGGTGCTGCTGACCCTGCTGGTCCGGGTCGGCATCGTCAGCACTGAAGGTCTGCGCTCCAAGCGCCGCTACGCCATCGTCATCGCCTTCATTGTCGCGGCCGTGCTGACGCCGCCCGACGTGGTGAGCCAGCTCGCGCTGGCCGTGCCTCTGCTCGCCTTCTACGAAATCAGCATCCTGATCGGCGGCTGGATCGAGAAGAAGCGCGACGCCGAGGACAAGAAGGCCGAGGAGGAAGAAAAGANNGAGGAAGAAAAGAAGGCCGAGGAGGCCGAGAAGAAGGCCGAGGAGCCGGCCGGCAGCTGAGCCATGCACGACATCCGCTTCATCCGCGAATATCCCGCCGCCTTCGACGCCGGCCTCAAGAAGCGCAACCTGGCGCCGCTGTCGGCTGAGATCCTGGCGATCGACACGCGCCGCCGCGCCGCGATCACCGAGAGCGAAGGCATACAGGCCCGGCGCAAGACGCTCAGCCAGCAGATCGGCATGGCCAAGCGCAAGGGCGAGCCGGCCGACGCCCTCATGGCCGAAGTTGCGGCGCTGGAAGAGGGCCTAAAGAAGGGCGAGGCGCTTGCCGCCGAACTCGATGCCGAGCTGACGCGGCGGCTCGAAGTGCTGCCCAACCTGCCGGCGGGCGACGTGCCGGCGGGCAGCGACGAGACCGCCAATGTCGAGGTCCGCCGCCATGGCAACCAGCGCAATTTCAGCTTCGCGCCCAAGGACCACGTGGCGCTGGGCGAGGCGACCGGCGAGATGGATTTCGCCGCGGCGGTGAAGATCTCGGGCTCGCGCTTCGTCTTTCTCAAATCCCATCTCGCCAAGCTGGAACGCGCGCTGGCGCAGTTCATGCTCGATCTGCACACGATCGAGGGCGGCTACACCGAGGTCAGCCCGCCGCTCCTGGTGAAGGATGCCGCGGTGTACGGCGTCGGCCAGCTGCCCAAGTTCGCCGAGGACATGTTCCATACCGACAACGGCTTCTGGCTGGTCCCGACCGCCGAAGTGCCGCTCACCAATCTGGTGAACGACACCGTGCTCGACGAAAAAGACCTGCCGCTGCGCTTCACGGCGTACACGCCCTGCTTCCGCTCCGAGGCGGGCGCCGCCGGTAAGGACACGCGCGGCATCATCCGGGTGCACCAGTTCCCCAAGGTGGAGATGGTCAGCATCACGACGCCCGAGCAGTCCGCCGCCGAGCATGAGCGCATGACCGGCCGTGCCGAGGAAGTGCTGAAGCGGCTGGGCCTTGCCTTCCGCACCATCGTGTTGTGCGGCGGCGACATGGGACCGGCCTCGCGCAAGACCTATGACATCGAGGTTTGGCTGCCCGGCCAGACCGCCTACCGCGAAATCTCGAGCTGCTCCAACTGCGGCGACTTCCAGGCCCGACGCATGGCCGCGCGGTTCCGGCCCAAAGAGGGCAAAGGCACGCGCTTCGTCCATACGCTGAACGGCTCGGGCCTCGCCGTCGGCCGCACGCTCATCGCCGTGCTGGAGAATTACCAGAACGAAGACGGTTCGGTGACCATCCCCGAGGCGCTAAAACCCTACATGGGCGGGCTCACCACGATCCCGGCGCCGGCCAAGTGAAGCCGGTCAACCTCGCCAAGGCGCGCATCCTCGTCACCAACGACGACGGCATCCATGCGCCCGGACTCGACGCCCTGATCGAGATCGCCGGCCAGCTCGCGAGCGACGTTTGGGTGGTGGCGCCCGAGGTCAACCAGAGCGGCGCCGGCCATTCGCTGTCGCTGTCGCGGCCGATCCGCATGCGCGAGGTGAGCGAGCACAAGTATGCGCTCGAAGGTACGCCGACCGACTGCGTGCTGTTTGCCGTCAAGCACCTCTTGAAGGACCGCAAGCCCGACATCGTGCTGTCGGGCGTCAACCGCGGCACCAACATGGCCGACGACGTGACCTATTCCGGCACCATCGCTGGCGCCATGGAAGGCTGCCTGCTCGGCCTCCACTCGATCGCCTTCAGCCAGGCCTACACCCCCGACCATCCGGTGAAGTGGGGCACCGCCACCCAATATGGCGCCGACGCGGCGCGCCAGGTGCTGGCGGCGGAGTGGCCGCGCAACGCCTTCGTGAACATCAACTTTCCCGACGTGGTGGCGGCCTCGGTCAAGGGCACCAAGGTGACGCGCCAAGGCACGCGCGGCTTCGGCGGCTACATCGACGAGCGCATCGACCCGCGCGGCGGTGCCTACTACTGGATCGGCTACCGGCCCCAGGAAAGCGAGATCGACGAGGATAGCGACATCTCTGCCATCCGCTCCGGCTACATCTCGGTAACGCCGCTCCATCTCGACCTCACGCACGAGGCCATGCGCCGCAAGCTCGGTGCAAAGTTCGCGGCGGCCTGAAGCGGGGCGGGCGCGGTGAACGTCCCGGCCATGCAACGTCTGCTCGCGGAGCTCCGCCAATCCGGCATCACCGACGACAACGTGCTGGCGGCGATCGGCTCGGTCGACCGCGAGCGCTTCGTCTCGGCCGCTTTCGCCGAGCGTGCCTGGGAGAACACTGCGCTGCCGATTTCCTTCGGCCAGACCATCAGCCAGCCGCTGGTGGTGGCGGCCATGACCGAGGCGCTCCGGGTCGGGCCGCGCATGAAGGTGCTCGAGGTCGGCACCGGCTCGGGCTATCAGGCGGCGGTGCTGTCCCATCTTTGCCGAAGGCTCTACACCATCGAGCGCTACCGCGAGTTGCAAAAATCGGCCGAGCGCCGGTTCGCTGCGCTCAACATCACCAATATCACCACCATCATCGGCGATGGCTGGCTCGGCTGGCCGCCGCAGGCCCCGTTCGACCGCATCATCGTCACGGCCGCCGCGCAGGCCGCGCCCGAGAAGCTGGTCGAGCAGCTGAAGATCGGCGGCCGCATGATCATCCCCTTAGGGGAGACGCGGGACTCCCAGTCGCTGGTCCTGATCGACAAGACCGAGTCCGGGCTGACCGAGACCCCGACGCTGTCGGTGCGCTTCGTGCCGCTGCTCCACGGCAGAGTCAAACGGCCCTAGAACGCTATCGCGTCAAATAGAATCGCGACAGCGCTTCTCGCTTTTTGTTGGAGCATGATCTTATCGGAAAACCGGTTCCCACTTTTCCGGATCATGCCCTAACACCTTGTTCGCCGATTCTTTTTCAACCGCGCGGCCAAGAGTCTTAACAGCTTGTTTACCTCTCAGGCGGTTTACTCGTTCCCACTGCAAAGGGGTTTGCAAAGGGGCGGTGGGGATGCAAAACGCGGCGTTCTGGTCGGGGCTGGTCCGCTTCAGACTGGTCCGTGGCGTTTCAGGGATCATTGCTGCAAGTCTGCTGCTTGGCTTGAGCGGCTGCAGCTCGGGCGTCTCGCGCTTCGACTTTCCAAGCTTCAACCTCACCCGCTCCTCAAGCGGCTCGAGTGCGGCCTATGCTGGCGGAGACCCGGCCACAACCGCATCGCTGCCTGTCCCGGAGGAGTCGGTCTATGCGTCCGGCGGGAGCGACAACTACGGCTCCTCGTCTAATCGCTCGCAGAGCGTGGCGCGCGCCGATCTGCCGCCGCCGCAGACCTCCTACACGCCACGGGCGACGCCCGCCTCCTATTCGCCGGCGCCTGGCGCCTACGCCCAGCCGCAGAAAGTCTCCTATAGTGCCGGCGCGCCCGTGCGGCCGCAGTCGGCGGTGATCCGCGCTTCGGCACCGGCGGGGTCGCCCCGCACCGTCACCGTCGCCAAGGGCGACAGCCTCGGTGGCTTGGCCAAACGCTTTGGCGTCTCGATCGAGGCGCTGCAGGCGGCAAACAATCTCTCCGGCACCCATCTCGACGTGGGCCAGCAGCTCGTCATTCCTACGCCGGGCGCGACCATCAAGGCGAAGACCTACAAGGTACAGAAGGGCGACACGCCGCATATCATCGCCGAGAAGCTCGGCGTCGATGAGAAGGCCCTGATCGCCCGCAACAAGCTCCGTGCCGCCAAGCTTCAGATCGGACAGATGCTGATCGTTCCCGGCGCCGGCGGAAGCCCGGGCCAGAGCGCTTCGCTCGCACCCTCGGTCGTAGCCAGCGTGAGCAAGTCATCGAGCGAGACACCTGCCGCCAAGGCTTCGCCCGGCGTGCGCGTGGTGCACACCACCACCATCCCCGCAGCTGGCGGCGAGGGCGCGCCTCACGGAAGCACTGCCGCGACCGCCTCACCTGAGGTCACCGGCGGCGCGCCTGCCAAGGAGCCCGGACAGTCAGCGCAGATCGCGAGTGTCGATCAGCTCCCGACACCCGAGCCCATGTCCGGCAACAGCTTCCGCTGGCCGGTGCAGGGGCGCATCATCGGGGTGTTCGGCACCAAACCCGATGGCGGCCACAATGACGGCATCAACGTCGCCGTGCCGCANNGAGGTCGGCACCGGCTCGGGCTACCAGGCCGCCGTGCTGGCCAAGCTTGCCCGCCGCGTCTATTCGATCGAGCGTTTCAAGCCGCTTTCTAAGGAAGCCGAACGGCTGCTGATCGATCTCGGCATTTTCAACGTCGTGTTCGACGTCGGTGACGGCAGCAAGGGCTGGCCCGGCCAAGCGCCTTTCGACCGCATCATCGTCACCGCCGCGGCCGAAGAGCGGCCGCAGGCGCTGATCGACCAGCTGGCCGTCGGCGGCATCCTGATCGTGCCCGTGGGGCGCGATCCCACTGCCCAGGTGGTCGAGCGCATCGTCAAGAGCGAGAGCGGCTTACAGCGCGACACCCTGATGCCGGTGCGCTTCGTGCCGCTGGTGACCGGCGCCCTGCCGGTGCTGGGACAGGGCTGAGGACGCTCCGCTAGAGCGGAGCGTCCTTTCCGCCGGAATCGCGATGCAGTAGAATAGCTGGATGGAAAGAGCCCCTCGCTACCCCTCGCGATGGGCCGGCCGGATGCACACGTTGGTTCCCACGCTGGGTACAATGGCGGTGCTGTCGGTCGCGCTCGGCGCCTGCACCTCGATAGACGGCCTCTTCTATAGTGCCCGCGAAGGCACCATGGAGTATCCCGGCTCCGCCGCCGGGCCCAAAGCCGTCCCCGTCTATGTCGTCAAGGACAAGGACACCGTCGACGGTATCGCCCAGCGCTATGGCGTGTCGACGCAATCCATTGTCGACGCCAACGAACTGAAGCCGCCCTATACGCTGCGCGCCGCCCAGACCCTGAAGGTGCCGGGCGCCAAGTACGTGGCACCCGCGGAGCCGACGGAGGCGGCTGCGCCCGGGTCTCCCCGCGGTCCGGTCAAGCAGGAGAGCCTGCCGCCGCCCGGCCAGGGCGAGCTGCAGCGTACGCAACCCGCCGCCGGCGAGCCGACGCCGCTCAGCCCAGCCAGCCCGTCGGTCACCGTGCCGGCGACCCCGCCGCCGCGCCTCGAATGGCCGGTGCAGGGCAAGGTTGTGGCCGGCTACGGCACCGCCGCAGGCGGGCAGAAGAACGACGGCATCGACATCCAGACCGACAAGGGCGCGACAGTGAAGGCCGCCGACTCAGGCACCGTCGTCTACTCCGGCAACGAGGTGCGCGGCATGGGCAACCTGCTGCTGGTCAGCCACAACGGCGGCTACATCACCGCCTACGCCAACAACGAATCGCTGCTGGTGAACAAGGGCGACGCGGTCAAGAAGGGCCAGGCCATCGCCAAGGTCGGAGCCGACTCGAAGCTGCACTTCGAGGTCCGTCAGGGCAACAAGACCGTCGACCCGATGACGGTGCTGCCCGGGCGATAGCGACGGCTCCTAGACGACCTTTCCGTCCATCTTGTACTCGCCCTTGCGGTCCTCGATCTCGAGCACCCAGACATCGGGATCGTACTGCACCTGGCGGGCGATGTAGGCGTCGGCCTCGGGCTCGGTGACCGGCTGAGGGCCGGTGCCGCGGCTCCAGGCCGGCTCGTCGCTCATGGTGCTGGCCTGCGTGTAGACTGTGACGCCCGCCTCGAAGCGGTTGAGCTTCAGCAGCACCGTGCCGGCGTCGGGATCGCCGCGGCGCACGATGGTGGCGGGAATGAAGTTGCGGTCGCAGATCCTGACCTGCGCGCTCACCCACAGCCCGGTCGAGAGACCCATCACCATTTGGCGGATCTCATGCCAGGGCGTCGTCCAGGCCGTCGAACACGGCACGCGCACCGCGCCAGCGGAAGCGCACGCAGACGAAGGGCAGGGCATCGAGCGCCGCGCCGTCGCGGTCGGCCAGCGTCGCCGGCGCGATCAGGATCGGTTTGACGCCAGGTCCGCCGCGCGCCGAGGCGAGCGACAACGAGCCCACCGCCATGGCGAGTTCCTCGGGCCGGCCGTCGGCCACCAGGGCGAACAGCGGCTGCGGACGCTCGCCGCGCAGCGAGAACAGATCGTCGGCGCCGCCGAACAGGCCGCGCTTGACCAGCTCCTCGTGCAGCGCGACGTCGACCAGTCGCCGGTCGCACGCTGCCGCCGCCGAATCGGTCAGCATCGGCTCGACGCACAATCCCGTCCGTTCGTCCGGAGGATCGCCCGCCTTGAAGCGTCGCACCGCATCGACGAACTGGCCGAGCAGGCGCGTCAATCGCGGGCTGTCGAGCGGCGCCACGATCAGCGCCTCGCGCTCCTCACCGTCGGGCCAGCGCACCCGGCGCCACACGCCGTCGGCCAGGAAGTCGCGAAAGCCTGCTTTGCGTTGGCCGGTGCGCGCGCCGCCCATGCGGCCGGAATGGGCGAGGAACAACGCTCCGGCTTCATCGACGACGATGACACCCGCGACTTTGCGGTCGGCGCCGGCCCGCGGCAGGTTGATCTCGCAGGTGATGCTCTCGCGCTTGGTCGGCGCGTGGGGTGCGTGGCCCAGCAGCAGCGCATGACGCGCCGCGATCCCCCCGCGGGCGCCGCGTGGCTCGAAGGCCCACCAAAAGGAATCGTCGCGCGCCCAATGGATGGTTGTGCGCAGCTCGCCGCCGCGCCAGGTCAGCCGTACGCTGCGCGCCGGCACGCCCTTGAGCGCACTTTGCAGGCGCCGGATGGCGCGATCGATCCGTCTCGGTTCCCCCACGACCTGCAGCATGCGTGATCCTACCGCGCATGGCCGGCCTTGCCGTTGTGGACAGCTTCGGCCATGACAGCCGGCTCCCCACTTTAAGGACCTATGGCTAACCCACCCCTCCTTGCGCTGACTGGCATCCGTTTTCACCTGGGCGACCAGACGATCCTGGACGGCGTCGACCTGTCGATTGCGCCGGGCGAGCGGCTGTCGCTGGTCGGCCGCAATGGGGCGGGCAAGTCGACCCTGCTGCGCATCCTCGAGGGTCAGCCGATCGCCGACGGCGGCACGCGCTTCGCCCAGCCCGGCGCCACCATCGCCACCCTGCCGCAGGAACCGGATTTCGGGGGCCACGCCACCGTTGCGGGCTATGTCGCGGGCGTGCTTCCCGATTCCCTTGGCCCGTCCGACTACCGCGTCGCCGCCATCCTCGAGGAGATGAAGCTCGACGGCGACCGTGCGCCGGGCGAGTTGTCGGGCGGCGAGGCGCGGCGGGCGGCGCTGGCGCGCGCGCTGGTCGGCGAGCCCGACGTCATGCTGCTCGACGAGCCGACCAACCATCTCGACCTGCCGACCATCGAATGGCTGGAGGAAAAGCTCTCGCGCTGGCGCGGCGCCTACGTGATGGTGAGCCACGACCGGCGCTTCCTCACCAATCTGGCGCGCGCCGTGCTGTGGCTCGACCGCGGCATCGTGCGCCGCCTCGACAGGGGCTATGGCGAGTTCGAGGCCTGGTCGAACGACATCATCGAGCGTGAGGCGACGGAGCGGCACAAGCTCGACCGGCTGATCGAGCGCGAGACCGAATGGGCGGGCAAGTCGATCCGCGCCCGGCGCACGCGCAACGAGGGCCGCCTGAGAGCGCTCGCCGCGCTCCGCGCGCAGCGCCGCGAGCAGATCGGCCCGGTCGGCCGCGCCACCATCGAAGCGGGCCAGGCCGAAGCCTCGGGCGCGCTGGTGGTCACCGCGCGCAACATCACCAAGCGCTGGGGCGACAAGACCATCGTCGAAGATTTCTCGACGCGCATCTTCCGCAAGAACCGGATCGGCCTGATCGGCCCCAATGGCGCCGGCAAGACGACCCTGCTCAAGATGTTGATCGGCGAGCTCGAGCCCGACTCGGGTACCGTGAAGCTCGGCACCAACCTTCTGCCCGTCGTGATCGACCAGCGCCGCATCGGGCTCGATCCCGACAAGACGCCGTGGGAGACGCTGGCCGACCGCAACGACCATGTGCTGGTGCGCGGCCATCTCACCCACGTGATGACCTACCTGCGCGAATATCTGTTCCGCGACGAGCAGGCGCGCCAGCCGGTGCGCACCTTGTCGGGCGGCGAGCGCAACCGCCTGCTGCTCGCCAAGGCGCTGGCCGCGCCCTCCAACATGATCGTGCTCGACGAGCCGACCAACGACCTCGACGCCGACACGCTCGACCTCCTGCAGGAGGCGCTGTCGGACTACGACGGCACCGTCCTGCTGGTGAGCCACGACCGCGACTTCCTCGACCGGCTGGTGACCTCGACCATCGCGCTCGAAGGCGACGGCACGGCGATCGAATATGCCGGCGGCTATAGCGACTACGTGGTCCAGCGCGGGCCGCGTGTCGAGCCGACCGGCGTCACGCCGTCGCGCGCCCGGGAGAAGGCCGCCGCGCCACGCGAGGCGAGCCAGGGCAAGCGCCTGGGCTTCAAGCGCGAGCGCGCACTGGTCGAACTGCCCAGGAAGATCGAGGCGCTGCACGCCGAGATCGCCGCGCTCCACCAGGCGATGACCGATCCCGGCCTCTATGCCCGCGATCCCAAGAGCTTCACCACCAAGACCGCGCGTCTTGGTGCCGCCCAGGCCGAACTGGAGGCCGCCGAAACCGAGTGGCTGGAGCTCGAAATGCTGCGCGAGGAGCTGAAGGGCTAGAATGGCGGCCCAAATGACACCTAACAGGCTGATCCTCGATACCGACGGCGGCGTAGACGACGCCCAGGCGTTACTCCTGCTGATCGCCGCCGGCCGCGTGCCGAGCGCGGTCACCACCGTCCACGGCAACGTCGACCTGGAACACGCCACGCGAAACATGCTGGATACGCTGGCCGTTGCCGGCGCCGCGGTTCCGGTGCATGCGGGGGCCGCGCAGGCGCTGGTGCAGGAGCGTGTCCGTGCCCACCATGTCCACGGCGAGGACGGCCTGGGCGACGCGCCGCGCCCGTCGCGAACCGCCGACGTCGCGAGCTCCGACGCCGTCGGCTTCCTCGTTTCGACTCTGGACGAGGCGGCCGCGATGGGCGATCGCGTCGACTTGCTGATGATCGGCCCGCTCACCAACCTTGCGTTGGCGCTCCGGCGCGCGCCCGGCATCACGCGTGGCATCGGCCAGCTCACCATCATGGGCGGCACGGTGTACGGACGTGGCAACGTCACGCCCGTGGCCGAGTTCAACATCTTCTGCGACCCCGAGGCGGCTGCCGTCGTGTTCGGCGCCGCGGCGGACACGGTTGTCGTGCCCTGGGAACCGTGCCTGGCGCACGTCCTGAGCGGCGCCGATATCGACCGCATGTTCGCGAGCATACCCGACAGCACCTACAAGGCCTTCTCTCACGCCCTGGTACAGCACGATCGCAAGAGACACGTGCAGGCCGGCAAGGGCGACTGCTTCTATTTCATCGATCCCTTCGCCGCCGCCGTGGTCGTCGAGCCCGATATCGTGACCAAATCGACGCGCGGTTCCGTGCAGGTCACGCTGGAGCCCAATGACAGTCGCGGTATGACAATCGTCGACCCATCCGGCCAGGCCGGCGCGCCGATGGCCACGCTCGTCGAGCAGGCCCGTCTTGACCGGCTGGCGGCGCTCTATGCGGCATCGGTGGCGTACGTGCCGAAGTGATCATGTTCCTCTCTCGCTCGGGGGAGGCTGCGCCTTTATCGCCATCTCGGCATTCGTGCGGTCACTCTTGGCGCGCGCGATGGGATAGGAAAGCTCCCAAGAGACAGCCGATCCATATTTGATCGGAGTGTTGGGCCGGACATGGCGTCGCAGCGACGTTGGTACATGCCCAGCACTTTGCACCGGATGATAGTCTCTCTATTGAATTCGGAGGGAGAGACTATGTCATCGACACGCAGTATTGCCGTGAAACTCCCCCATATCAACCTTCCCGACGCCGATTGGGCGGACTGTTTCGAAATCGATATCAACAACCGGCGTCTGACGGCCATCGAAGCCGCCCGCCTGTCGATGGGCCGCATGCCGTACTGGGTGCGGCGCCTGGTGGCGCTTCGAAGTTTTCTCGGACACTTCGTCGGGCTCAAGGCCGGCTCGGAGTCCGCGCCATCGCCCCACCAAGACAAGATCGGCATATTTCCGCTGCTCTCACAGAGCGAGAGGGAGGTGGTTCTCGGCCTCGACGACTGGCATCTCGATTTTCGGCTGGTGATCGAAGTTGCCGATCTCGGCGAGCACGGCACGCGGGTTAGCGCAACGACCCTTGTCCAGCGCAAGAACCTCTTCGGGCGCTTCTATATCGGGCTGGTGACACCCTTTCATAACGTGATCGTGCCAGTCGTCCTTCGCGGAGCGAGCTGGCCGCCCACCTCACCACGGTGACCGCGACTGAACGTGGGTGCGATTGCCTTCTCAGGGCCTAGCGAAACAGCAAGCGAAGGCCCGAATTTGCGCCGAGTGTTCTTTCTGTAGGCCACGTGCGTCACCCCCTCACCCAACCTCTCCCCCTAGCGGGGGAGAGGGGCCTAAGAGGCAGGGTTGCGAGTTGACGCCGCAGGGCGTGTCCGGTACCCCCTCGCACCCCTGAAGGTTCCGCAAAAAGTGCCCGATTCCGCTATTTCCACCGCGTTAGACGCCCGCCTTGCCGGCCATCCCGCCGGCTTGAGGCGGACGTTTGCCATCATTTCCCATCCCGACGCCGGCAAGACGACTCTGACTGAAAAGCTGCTGCTGTTCGGCGGCGCCATCCATGTCGCGGGCGCGGTCAAGGCGCGCGGCGAGGCGCGGCGCGCACGCTCGGACTGGATGAAGATCGAGCAGCAGCGTGGCATCTCGGTCACCACCTCGGTGATGCATTTCGAATACGGCGGCGCGGTGTTCAATCTGCTCGACACGCCGGGCCACGAGGATTTCAGCGAGGACACCTACCGCACCCTGACCGCCGTCGACTCGGCGGTGATGGAGATCGCAGCCGCCAAGGGCATCGAGGCGCGCACCCGC
>PLYQ01000208.1 GCA_003153415.1 Rhodospirillales bacterium
CGCCCACGATGCCGAGCGTCTCGCCGCGCGCCAGGTCGAACGATACGCCGTCGACGGCGCGCACCACGCCGTCCAAAGTGTCGAACTGCGTATGGAGATCGCGAACTTCGAGGATGGCGGTCACAGCCGCCTGGCCAGCCGCGGATCGAGGCGGTCACGTAGCCCGTCGCCCAAAAGGTTCACGGCCAGAACGGTGAGGGCCAGGAAGCCGCCGGGAATCAGGATGGTCCAGGGCGCGATCTGAAAGAAGGTACGGCCCTGGGCAATGATGTTGCCCCAGCTCGGAATTTCCGGCGGCACACCGGCGCCCAAGAAGCTCAAGCCCGCTTCGATCAGCATCGCCGAGGCGCAGACATAGGTCGATTGCACGATCAGCGGCGCCAGCGTGTTGGGCAGCACGTGACGCCACAGCAGCTTGACGTTCTTCGTGCCCCCGGCGATGGCGCTTTCGATATAGGGCTGGCTGCGGATGGAAAGTACGACGGCGCGCACCACGCGCACGATGCGCGGTACCTCGGGAATGACGATGGCCACGATCACGATGCCGAGGCCGGGCCGCGTCAAGGTGATCAGCGCGATCGCGAGCAGGATCGAGGGAATGGCCATCAGGCCATCCATCACGCGCATGACGATACCGTCGACCCGCCGGAAATAGCCGCAGGCAAGACCCATCGCCAAACCTACCACGCTCGAAAAGGCCGCGACCGAGAGGCCCACGATCAGCGACACGCGCGAGCCGTAGACTGTGCGGGAAAACACGTCGCGGCCGAACTGGTCGGTGCCGAACCACCAGCGCTCCGAGGGCGGGCGCAGGCGATTGACCGGCGCTATCTTGAACGGATCGCCGACAAAGAACGGCCCGACGATGGCAACGGCGATCAGCGCCAGCAACAGCACGGCGCCGAAGGTGATCGTCGGGTTGCGCCGGATCGCCGTGCNNCTAGTACCGGATGCGCGGATCGAGGAAGGCATAGGAGATGTCGATCAGGAGGTTCACTAGCACCTTGGCGGCGGCGAACACCAGGATCAGGCCCTGCACAATGGGATAGTCGCGCTTCAGCACGGCATCGACGGTGAGCCGCCCAAGTCCCGGGATATTGAACACTGTTTCGGTGATGACGACGCCCGAAATCAGCAGCGCGATGCCGATGCCGATCACCGTGACGATCGGCACGGCGGCATTCTTGAGAGCGTGCAGCAGCAGCACGCGGTCGGTAGCGAGACCCTTGGCGTTGGCGGTCCGGATATAGTCCTGCTGCAGGACCTCGAGCATCGAGGCGCGGGTGATGCGGGCGATCAGCGCCATGTAGGTGACGCCCAGCGCCACCGAGGGCAGGATCAGGCTCTCGACGAAAGGCCACAGGCCCTCGGCGATCGGCCGATAGCCTTGCACCGGCAACAACTGCCATTGCACGGCAAAGAAATAGATCAGCACATAGGCCAGCACGAAGACCGGCATGGCAAAGCCCAGCACGGCGAAGGCCATGACCAGGCGGTCGACGAGCTTGCGCGCCTTCCATGCCGCCACGACCCCGATCGGAATGGCGAGGCCCACCGCGACGAACAGCGTCGAAAGCGTGAGCGCGATCGTCGGTTCCATGCGCTGGGCGATCAGCCGCCTGACCGGCAGGTCGGAGAAGATCGACACGCCCATGTCGCCCTTCAGCAGTCCCCATAGCCAGACGACGAACTGCTCGACGATCGGCCGGTCGAGGCCAAGCTTGGCGCGCACCGCGGCGATCGATTCGGCCGTCGCGTCGTCGCCGGCGATGATCGCCGCCGGATCGCCCGGTGCCAGGCGCAGCAGGAAGAAGACGAACACCGCCACCACCGCCATCACCGGCAGGGTGGCGAACAGACGTCGAACGATATAGGCGGTCACTTCTTGGTAATGCCCCACAACACCACGAGGCCGGTGTTAGCCACGACGCCGTCGATCTTGTCGGCGCGATAGGCGAGCGGCGAGTCCCACTGGCCGAACGGCAGGAACACGACGTCGTCCATGGCGCGCGTCTGCAGCTCCTTGGCGATCTTCTTGCGCTCGTCCTCGTTGGCCGCCATGCCGAAGGCGTTGCGCAACTTCTCGACTTCGGGATCGCACGGCCAGCCGAACAGCCCCTTGTCGCACGAAGCGCCGATCCAGGTGTGCAGCACCGGGTTCGACGAGCCGACGCCGCCCGAGGTGGTGACGAAGATGTTCCAGCCACCCTGCGCAGGCGGTTCCTTCTTGGCACGGCGCGACACGACGGAGCCCCAGTCCATCGACTGGGCGTCGACATTGATGCCCGCCTCGCGCATCGCCTGGATCAGGACCTGCGTCGCAGGCGTTATGGTGTTGTGGTCGGTGGCGGACAGCACGGTGATCGGCTCGCCCTTGTAGCCGGCTTCCTTGAGGAGCTGCAGAGCCTTCTTCGGATTGTATTCCTTCATCCACTGCGAGCCGCCGTCGTTCTCGTAGGGCCCGCCGCAGGTCAGCAGGGCGTGGCAGACGCGATAATATTTCGGATCGCCGACGATGGCGCGCAGGAAATCCTCCTGGTTGATCAGGTAGTACATCGCCTGCCGCGCTTTCACGTTGTCGAACGGCGGATGCAGATGATTGAGCCGGATCATGCCCTGCGTGCTGTCGATCTTGCCGGTCTTCAAGAGCTTCACGCCTTTGGCTTTGGCCAGGAGCGGCAGGAAATCGATATTGGGATTCTCGTAGAAATCGATCTCGCCGTTGATCAGCGCCGACATCGCGGTCTGCGGATCGGAGATCCACACTAGTTCGATGCGATCGACGCCGGGAACCTTGGAGCCGGCAAAGCCCGTCGCCGGCTCGTTGCCCGGCCGCGGCACATAGTCCTTGTTCTTGAGATAGACCGCCTTGCTGCCTGGCACCCATTGGTCCTTGGCGAAGGTGAAGGGCCCCGAGCCGATCGACTCCTTGACCTGCTGCTGCGGGTCGGTGAGCGCCTCCTTCTCGCGCATGATGGCGGCGATCGAGCTGCCGCTTTTGCCCAGCGACTCCAGCACCATGCCGTAGGGCTCGCGCAGTACCATAGTGAAGGTCTTGTCGTCGACCGCCTCCATCTTGGTGACGTAGCCCAGCAGCCGCTGGCCGACGCCGTCCTTGGCGCCCCAGCGCTTGAGTGAGGCGATGACGTCCTTGGTGGTGACCGGCGAGCCGTCGTGGAACTTCAGCCCGTCACGCAGGGTGAACGTGTAGGTGAGTCGGTCGGCACTGATCTCGTACTTGCCGACCATCTGGGGATACGGCTTCTGGTCGGGGTCGTTGCCGAACAGCGTATCGTAGATCAGCGCGCCATGGATGTTGGCGATCGTCTGGGTGGTCCAAATCGGATCGATCACGCGCACGTCGGCGTGCAAGACGGCGCGCAGGACTTTTTCCTGAGCCATCGCCGAAAGCGGCAGGACGAGCGCGACCAGGCCGGCCAGTAGTCGGATCATCATGTGTCCCCCTCGAAGCCCGCAGCAAATGCCATGCACAAAGTATGCAAACCCGCGCGACGGCTTGTCCAGCGGACTAGAAAATGAGTCCCAATGGTTGGGCGTTCTGGTCGAGTGGCCAGATCGGCCGCTGCACCTTTGTATAAGGAACTTTGCGATGGTCGCGCCGAAGCGGCCCGCTCGACTCGACGTAGATGACCTTCTTGGCGATCGGCCCGTAGGCCGCCATGAAATGGTTGGTCGACTTCACGACCACGATCTTCTTCTGCATCGGGTCGATCCCGAGATTGGTGAAGAGCTCTAGGCCGGTCGCCTGGGTGCGCTTGGTGATCAGCACCACGTCGACGCCGCCCACGCGCACGGCCGCGCAGTCGCCGAGCGGCACTTGGGTAGGGCCGAAGCGCTGCCAGGCGTCGCGCTTCAGGCCGATCACCTCGACCATGGCGTCGACCGGCTGGCCCGAGGTCGGCGCAATCTTGCCGCCGAAGCGCAGCGCGAATTTGGCGCCCAAGCCTGCGTCGAAGCACAGACGTACCGCGATCGGGTCCCACATCGGGCCCAAACAGGCGTTCTCGACCTTCTCGGCGATCAGGTGGCGCAGGATGTCGGTGTTGTCGGACGGCGCTCCGCCGCCGGCATTGTCAGCCGGGTCGGCGATCACCACCGGCAGGTCGTTGAAGGCAACCCCCTCGCCCACGCCGGTCGGCACGTCGAACGTTGGCGACGAGGTCTTGCCGCGCAAGCCCACCAGCTCCTCGCCGAGCTTGGTGGCGAGCGCGTCGGCTTTCTTCTTGTCGCCGTCGGCGATCACCAGCACGCGCGTGCCGAGCTCGGCCACGTCGGCGTAGGGAAAGCAGTGGGCGATCGAGATCGAGAGAATGCCGTCCTTGCCCTCCATCGCCATGATGCGATCGACGAGGCCGCGCATCGGCTGGATGGTCGTCGGATAGCTCTGGATCTGGCGGCAGTCATAGACCGACATCACCGGCTTGGCCTTGCCGCGCAAGGTTGCCAGCACGAGGTTGAGAACGTCCTCGGCGCGCTCGACCACGTCGGTGTGGGGGAACTCCTTGTAGAGCACGATGATGTCAGCTTTGGAGACGCGCTTCATCGTCAGATGACAGTGCGGGTCGAGTTCGACGCCGATCACGCATTTCGGCCCGACGATGGCGCGGGCGCGTTCGATGATGTCGCCTTCGACGTCGTCGTAGCCGTGCGCCACCATGGCGCCGTGCAAGCCGAGCAGCAGGCCGTCGACCGGCAGCGCCGCCTTGAGTTGCTCCAGAATCTCATCGCGCATGGTCTCGTAGTCGGCGCGGTTGGTCGTGCCGGCGGGGCTGGCGGCAAAGCAGCTGCCTTCGATCAGCTCGAACCCTTCCTGCTGCGCCCGCTTGCGGCCGACAAAAAGCGGCGCGGTGCACATGCGCGGCGCATCGGTCGGATGCTCGCCGGGACGCAGGAAGACGCCCTCGCGATAGCTCTCGAGGCTGGTCGGCATCGGCGAGAAGGTGTTGGTCTCGGTGGCGAGCGTGGCAGTGAACAGACGCATGGACACGAAATACCCCTAATGCAGGACGCCTTCGACGACGAGTTCGACGTCGCCCAGGCGAACCGACGCGCCGCGCGCCAGATCGAGCGGATGCTCGCGAAGCGCCGGACGGCCGTTGACGAAAGTGCCGTTGGTCGAACCGAGATCGCTGATAGCAAGACGCCCATCGACGGCTGCGAGGAGGGCGTGCCGGCGCGACACGCTGGCGTGCGGCACGGCGAGATCGCATTGCGCGGCGACGCGGCCGATCACCAGCCCTTCGGGCTTCATGCGCAGTTGCGACAAACGAACCGAGATTTCGAATTTCTCGCCGTCAGCCGCACCGCTCAGACGGACCAGTCCATCGGCGGCGACCCTGGTCATATCGGCGTTGACGCTGCCCTGCGTCGACGGTGACGGCGGCGGAGGTGACGGCGCGGGCTGCCGTTCGACGGTCGCAGCCGAGCCCAGCCGATGGTGCAGGGCGGAGATCAGGACGTCAGGCAGCATATGCGCCGGATCGCCGTGCCAGTGGCGGAGATCGGCGACCTGGACATGCGACAGCCCCAGCGGCAACGACGAGTCGTCGATCTTCACCGGAATATAGGAGTCGCGCTGGAAGGCGTAGTCGGCCTCGATCTCGACCCAGCGGCTGCCGACCGACTTCTCCGACCACATGACGACAACGACCTTGGCGGCGCTCAGCGCCGACTGGATCTGGCTTCGCCAGGTGGCGCCGGGCAGCAGGGTGCGATCCCAGAACACCGACCAGCCGCGACCCGCGAGTTCATCCGCGAGGCGCTTGGCGACATCGCCATCCTCGTGCGTATAGCTGATGAAAATGTCGTAGTCGTCCGCCCCACTCATTGCCGTGCAGTTTAGGCCGGCGGCAGGGGGATTGCCTAGGGCACGATGCCGGGGGCCAAGTCGGCGCAATGCCGTGCGATGGCGCCGGGCGTCGCGAGCCAGATCGCATCGCGCCGCGCCGCGATGTGGCTCAGCGCCCGCCGCAGGTGCTTCAGCCGATGCGGCTGGCCGACGATATAAGGGTGCAGCGCCACCCCCATGACCAGCGGTCGTGTTTGGGCGAGTTCGCTCATTTCGTCGAACTGGTCGACGATCATGTCGGCGAACTCGGCCGCCCCGACCTTGCGCCCGACGATAGCCGGGATGTCGTTCAGCTCCTGCGGATAGGGCACCGCCGTGATCCGGCGCCCGCCGCGACAGCGGAACCAGATCGGCTGGTCGTCCATGCACCAGTCGAGGAGATAGCGATAACCCGCCTCGGCCAGCAGGTCGGGCGTGCGATGGCTCTGCGAGATCCACGGACCCAGCCAGCCCTCCGGCGGACGGCCCTCGCCTTCCGTCAGGCGGGCAGTCGCTTCGCCGATCAGGGCGCGCTCGGCGGCTTCGTCGAGAATGCCCTGACGTTCCCCGTTGGTGCGGCCATGTCCCACGAACTCGTCGCCGCGGGCGCGACAAGCTGCCACAAGTTCGGGGGCATAATCGTACATCGCGCTGTTGATCAGCGCGGCCATCGGCAGACCGAGCGCATCGAAGGCGTCGAGCAGGTACCAGGCGCCGACCCGATTGCCGTAGTCGCGCCAGGCGAAGTTGAGGACGTCGGGTTGCGGTCCGCCCGGCGCCAGTTCCGCGCCGAGGCCTTCGCCGAACGAGAAGTGCTCGAGGTTGAGCGCGAAGTAGACGGCCAGTCTTTTACCCCCTGGCCATGTGTAGTTGGGGCGGCCGCGTAGCGGCACATAGTCATAGCGACCGTGGCTTATCAGCTTCATCAGCAAAGCGTAGCCTTGGAAATCGCGATCGGCTACGGTCGCACACCGAATGAAGAAGCCGCAGGAACGAGCTGCGGACGCCTGGGAGGATTGACGCGTTGACGGCGACGAGTGCAGCCGCCTTAGCCGAACCGAGCAACGCTGCGTCGGCGCCGCGCCGGCTGGCCGCGCCACTGTGGGTCGGGTCGTTGCTGATCCTGCTGGCGTTTCTGGTGATCTATCCGGTGCTGATGCTGGTGTTCGGGGCGTTAAGCGATTCCAACCCGGTGGTCGACGGCTTCGGCAAGTTCCGCCCCTCGCTCGACCATTTCGCCCAGGTCCTGGCCAACGAGAACGTCCACCTCGCCTTCTTCAACGCCCTGCTGGCCTGCGGTGGCGGCACGGCGCTGGCGGTGGTGATCGGGCTCGCCTTCTCGTGGATCGTCGTGCGCACCAATACGCCCGCCAAGGGCTTCATCGCAGGCGCCAGCATGATCCCGCTGTTCGTACCGCCGCTGGTCGCGGGTGTCGCCTGGGGCATCCTGGGCTCGCCCAAGACCGGGCTGCTGAACACCGCGTTCAAATGGATCGGCATCGACTGGCGCGTCGACTTCTATTCGATGGCCGGCCTCATCCTGGTGTTCGGCATCTACTATGCGCCCTACGTCTACATGTTCACCTCATCGGCGCTGCGAAACATGGACCCCAGTCTGGAGGAAGCATCGGAAGTGTCGGGTGCGTCGGCCTTCGCCACGCTCTTCACCGTCACCTTCCCGCTGATCGCGCCCGCGATCCTGGCGGGTATGCTGCTGTCCTTCGTGGTGATGCTGGGGATCTACGGCGTGCCGGCAGCACTTGGCGCGCCAGCCAACATCAGCGTGCTCACCACCTATATCTTCAAGCTCACGGCCTGGAGCCCGCCCCTCTACAACACGGCGGCGGCCGTCGCGATCCTGCTGATGATCGTGACCGCGATCCTGGTGTGGGCGCAGCAGCGCGTGTTGGTCGGCCGCAGCTTCGCCACCGTGGCCGGCAAAGCCTTCCGCCCGCGCAGCCTCAATCTCGGGCCGTGGAAGTGGTTCACGCTCGGCCTCGCCGTGGCCTATCTGCTGATCGTCGTCGTGCTGCCGACGCTTGCGCTCACCATCGCGGCGTTCCGTAAGTTCATGTTCTTCAAGGATTTCGGCGCGCTGTTCGACACCACGCAATACAGCTTCGTCCACTTCAACTCGGTGTTCGACAATCCGCTCACCATGCTGTCGATCTGGAACACCCTGAAGGTGGGTGCGCTCACCGCCATCGCCGGCGGCGCGTTAGCCTTCGCCATCGGCTACACCATCCACCGCACCACCGTCCCCGGCCGCCGGTCGATCGACCTGCTCTCGACGCTGCCGGTCGCCATCCCCGGACTGGTCATCGGCGTCGCCTACCTGTGGGCGTGGATCGGCCTGCCCGGCGGACTCTACGGCACGATCTGGATCCTGGTGCTGGCCTTCATTGCGCGCTTCATCCCCGATACGGTAAAGGCGCTGTCGACCTCGTTCCTGCAAATTCACAAGGAGCTCGAGGAAGCGTCGTGGATCTGCGGCAGCGGACTGCTCGACACCATCCGGCGCATCGTGCTGCCGCTTGCCCGGCCGGGTGTGGTGGCCTCGATGACGCTTCTGTTCGTACTGGCGATCCGCGAACTCGGGTCGTCGCTCTTTCTCTACACCAGCGACACCACGGTGATGGCCGTGCTGCTGCTCGACTATTACGAAGGCGGCAACACCGGCAAGACGGCGGCCTTCAGCCTGGTGCAAACGGCAATTCTCGCCGTCCTGCTGGGCATTACGACCTGGATATCGCGCGACACAACGCGAAACGTCCGCTTCAACTAACCAAACGGCGACTAGAGGAGGAAATCACCGATGAAACACGCGACGACCATGGCAGCCGCCCTCGGATTGGCGGTCACGCTCGCGGGCCTGCCGGCGCTGGCGCAAGACGAGTTCGGCTCCAAGGAACTGATCGAGGCGGCCGAGAAGGAAGGCCAACTGACCTACTACACGGCCAACTTTGCCGAGGTCGAGCAGGAGGTCATCAAGGCCTTCAACAAGCGCTTCCCCAAGATCAAGGTGTCGATGGTGCGCGCCCCGGGCGGCCAGCTCATCACCCGCATCAAGACCGAGGCGGCCGCGGGCAAGCTCGCGGCCGACGTCGTCGACCACTCCGACCGCGGGCTGATGAAGGATATCGAAAATCTCTTCCAGGACTACACGCCGCCCAATGCCGCGGACTATCGGCCGGACGCGATGGTGTCGCCAAAGTTCTGGCCCGGCGTGACGCTCGGCTGGGCCATCGCCTACAACACGGCGCTGGTGAAGAACGCCCCGAAAACCTGGATGGACCTCACCAAGCCGGAATACAAGGACAAGCAGATCGGCCAGGTGGTCGGCCCGTCGGGCGGCACGACCTGGACGCGCATCATGTTCGAGCGTCAGGTGCTGGGCGAGGACTACTGGAAGAAGCAGGCCGCCCTTGGCATCTCGCTCTTCCCATCGGGTGCCCCGACCTCGGACTCGTTGGTGCGCGGCGAGATCTCGATCGCGCCACTGCTCTACAACATCATCTACACCAAGATCGTCGAAGGAGCGCCCGCCGAGGCAATCTTCGCGCCCGAGGGCGTGCCGATCATCCCCTACGCCGACGGTATCACCAAGACCGCCAAGAACCCGAATGCGGCCAAACTGTTCATGAACTGGCGCCTGTCGAAGGAAGGCCAGGCCTTCGCCATCACGAAGCTTGGCAACATCACTTCGCTAAAGGAACCGCCTGCCTACCCCAAGGGTTGGGATCCCAAGGTGATCAAGGTGTGGGTGCCCGACTTCGCGCAGTTCGAGAAGCTACGCGATCCGTGGCTCGAGGAGTGGAACAAGACCTACGGATACCGCCAGTGAGTTCAGCGCTTCTCATCGAGCATCTGGTCAAGCGTTTCCCGACCGGCAAGCCGGCGGTCGACGGCGTGAGCTTCGACGTGCCGGCCGGCGAGATCGTGGTCCTGTTGGGGCCTTCGGGCTGCGGCAAGACCACGACCTTGCG
>PLYQ01000168.1:0-24380 GCA_003153415.1 Rhodospirillales bacterium
GCCGACACAACCGCGGCTGGCCCAGGCCCCACCGCCGGCACCGGTTCCGATCCAGCCACCGGGCGCGGGGGGGGCCGCGCCGCGGCCGGCGGTGCCGGTCGTCACCGGCGCGCCGAGCCGCAGTTTCGGCCAGGGCCAGATGGTGCCGACGCAGCAGCCGACGCTGACGCTCGAGGTCAACAAGGGCACGGCCATCAAGCTGCCGGGCCCCGCCGCCACCGTGTTCGTGGCTGCGCCCGACATCGCCGACGTCCAGGTGAAGTCGCCCGGCATGATCTATGTGTTCGCCAAGAAGCCCGGCGATACCGTGCTCTATGCCGTCGACGACCAGGATCGCGTGCTGCTCAACACCATCGTCAGGGTGACGTCGCCGATCAGCCGCATGAAGGAAGCGCTCGACGTCCTGCATCCCGACAACGGTATCGCTTTTGACAACCAGGGCGAAGCGATCGTGCTGAGCGGTACGGTCCGCTCGGCAGTCATCGCCGAAGACGCACGCCGCTTGGCGCTGCAGCACGTCGCCTCCAACGCAAAGGTCATCAACAATATCAGGATAAATGCTCCGACCCAGGTGCAAATTCAGGTCAAGGTTGCCGAGGTGTCGCGCAGTTCTCTAAAGCGTGTCGGAATTAACTGGCAGAACATCAACAGTATCGCTTTGTTCGGAATGGGCGGGATTTTGGGAGGTTTTGCCACCCGTACTGTCCAAGCTCCCGTGCCAACCAATGCGTCGGGCGCCCTCCAGTTCCAAACTGCCGATAATGGCCTTAATTCGTACATCGATTTCCTCGCAACCCAGAATCAGGCAACGATCCTCGCAGAGCCGAACCTAATTGCGATGTCAGGCGAGACCGCAACCTTCCTTGCTGGTGGCGAAGTCCCGGTCATCTCTCCGCAGCCGGGACTCACCGGCGCCTCGATTACGGTGACTTACAAGGCGTACGGCATCAGCCTCAATTTCACTCCGACCATCATTGGAGATCGAATCAATCTCAAGGTCGCACCTGAAGTGAGCCAGCTTTCGAACACCGGCGCGGTCAGCGTTCCGCTTACCGCCACCAGCGTCGTCTCTGTCCCCGCGTTCGTAACGCGCAAGGCGTCGACCACGATCGAGTTGGGAAGCGGCCAAAGCTTTGCTATTGCGGGTCTTTTGAACCGCGTTTCACAGCAGGACATCGTCAAGCTCCCGTGGCTGGGGGACGTCCCTGTTCTCGGCTCGCTTTTCAAGTCGGACGCCTACCAGCGCCAGGAAACCGAGCTGGTGATCATCATCACGCCGTACTTCGTCGAGCCAACCAACGGGAAGCTGCGCACGCCTCTCACCGGCCGCGTGCCGCCGACCGACGCCGACCGGATTGTCTACCAGCGCCTCAATCATCCGACATCACCGAATCGCATCGCGGTCGGTCGAGAACAACAACATGCCGATCCATCCGCCGGATTCAAACTGGACTAGGAGCGATCATGCGAGCCGTCGTCCTCTTCTGTCTTGCCGCCACTCTCGCGGCCTGTGGAAATCCCGTCGAAGAACAGGCATTGGCAGATACACGCTACGATCCCGCGCGAGCCGACACGATGCTGGCCGTCGGCTTCCGGCCGGGAACCGGTCAACTCGATGCCGGGCAGCTTAATGAACTCAAGGCGATGGTCACCGCCGGGCAGCGTGCCCAGCGCGACGAATTCGTTGTCGTGACCGACGGATCGGGTGGTACGCTCCAGCATCTGCGCGCCCAGCAGGTCAAGCAGAGCCTCTCCAGGGCGGGCGCACGCTGGGTCGATACGTCCATCGAACCGGCGATGGCGATGGGCCCCGATTCGGTCGTCATCGTGCGTTCCGAATACCGGATCGCCACGCGCAACTGTCCCAACTACAACCCGTCCAGCATGTGGAACCCGAACGAAGCGGTGATGCCGGGATTCGGCTGCGCCGACGCCTACAACCTCGGACAGATGCTTGCCCGACCGCGCGACGCCGCGGTTGGCCGGAGCGCAGGCCCGGCCGATGCCACGGTCAATGCCGAGGCGGTGCAGCGCTATCGCGAAGGCCGCGTGCGCAGCATCGGCGCCGGTGGCGCGGCTGCCGGCGGTGGCGCCACCGGCGGCGGGGGCTCGACGGGCGGCGGCTCCACGGGCGGCGGCGTGACCACCACGGGCTCCACGTACTGATGGGCTGATCATGGCCGCTTCCGCAACTGCGCAACGCATCTCCGCCCCGAGCGAGGAAAAGTCGGCGATCACCGCCATGGCCTTCGTGGCCGACGCGACCGCGCAATCACGCCTATCGGCCGATCTCTTCAACATGACGCTTGGCAAAGCCAACATCCGCGACGGCTCGATCGATGCGGCGCTGGCCGTCAGCGAGTGGCCGCGCGACCTGGACCTGCTAGTCGTCGATCTGGACGAGGCCGCCGATCCGGTCGCTGACGCTGCCGCTCTGAAGACCGCGGTGCCCGGTGGCTGCATCGTGATCGGCCTCGGCCGCATCAACGACGTAGAGCTCTATCGCGACCTCATGGCGGTGGGCTTCAATGACTACCTCGCGTTGCCGCTCGGCGAGGGCGTCATGGGGCGCGCCGCCGAACGCGCGCTCGAAGTGCGTGGGCGGGGTGGCGCGGCAATGACGCCCAGCGGCGTGGCATTGAGAGGCGCCAAACCGCGCACCTTGTCGGTGATCGGCGCGCGCGGTGGCGTCGGTGCCACCACGACCGCCATCGCCATCGCCGCCATGCTCGGCAATCGTCTCAAGGAAGAAGTGCTGCTGATTGACTTCGACCTGCACTATGGCTCGCTGATGCTGGCACTTGACCTCGAGGCGATCGACGCGTTGCGTGAAGCGCTGGACCGGCCGGATCGCATCGATGCGCTGTTCATCCAGCAGGTCGCACAGAAGAAAGCCGAATATCTCTACGCAATCGGCGCGGAAGAAGCGCCGACCGGCGGATTTCAGGCGCGCCCGCGCGCCGCCAACGACTTTCTTCGCTCCGTTCATCGACGCTTTCGCTGGATCGTCGCCGACGTGCCGCGGGGCGATCCGGTAATCCAGCGACAGGTGATCGAGGCCTCGACCGACATTATGCTGATTGCCGACCTGTCGTTGCCCGGGGTGCGCGATGCCATGCGGCTGCAGCAGATGGTCCACGACGTGGCGCCGGCCGCCAAACTGCATCTCGCGACCGGCGGCCTCGTCGATGCGCGCCGCTCGGCGGTGAAGGTTGCCGATGTCGAGCGTTCGCTCAAGCGCAAGGTCGACTGCCAGATTCCGGCCGATATTCCGGCAGCGCTCGCGGCGGTGAATTTCGGCAAACCGCTGCCAGAAGCGGCGCCCAATAGCGGCATCGTGAAAGCCTTGCGGTCGTTTGTCGCCGGACTCGATGCAGCCGGGGACGAGGGCCGTGGCGAGGCACCGAAGGCGACAAGCCTGCTCGCCCGGTTCGCGGAGGGGATCAAGAAAGGAAAGAAGTAGGGCAGCATGTTCGGTTTGCGAACCAAGAGCCCCGACGCGGGAACGCCGGCGCCGGCCGGCCCGCTCGATCGCATCGGGCGACGCAGTTCGGGGAACCCGCGAGGCGAATCGGCACCCGAGACGGCGCCGGTCGATCGCGCTAGCCGCCTCGCGGTCACCGCTGCCAGTCTCGGCGACTCCGTCGCACCACGCCTGCGAACTCTGGTTGCTGACGGTGTATCGGCCGGTGAGGTGACGCGCCAGGCGGGGTCGCTGACGATGATCCACTTCCGCAGCCAGGGCGTCATGCTGGCGCCCCTCGAGCTGCGCGCCTACGTGGCCGAAGTGTTGCGGCCGGTCCTGCCGGCAACGAGTTTCAGTGCGCCAGCGACTGCAGAAAGCGCGCTACTGGACGTCGCCGTGCCCGCAGCAGAGACTTCCGCGGTGCCCACGCCGGATCTCTCCGAGCGGCGCGCTCAGCCGACTATGTCGGGCGATACTGCGGCGGAATCGCGAACGACAGCATGGCCCGCCGATTCGACGCCCAAGGCCGATTCGACCGACAAATCGGCGAGTGGGCTATCGCGCAGCAAGATCAACCAGGCCCGCCGCGCCGTCCAGCCGCTGGTGATGGGCCGCATCGATCTCGCCGCCGCGGTCAGCCTGCCGCGCAACGAACTGGTGCGCCAGCTCGATGGCCTCGTCGCCGAACTGCTGGTGGAACATCGCCTCCAGCTCAACCGGCCGGAGACGTCGGACCTCGTCTACCAGATCGTCAACGACATGATGGGGCTCGGTCCGCTTGAGCCGCTGCTCGAGGACGACGCGATCACCGACATCATGATCAACGGCCCCAAGCAGGTCTACATCGAGAAGCGCGGCAAGCTCGATCTGTCGTCGGTGACGTTCGAGGACAACGCCCATCTGTTGAACATCTGCAACCGCATCGTGAGCCGCATCGGACGCCGCGTCGACGAGGCAAGTCCGATCTGTGACGCGCGCCTGCTCGACGGCAGCCGCGTCAACATCATCATCCCGCCGCTGGCCATCGACGGCCCCTCGGTGTCGATCCGAAAATTCGGCAAGCGGCAGATCGGCTTCGACCAGATGGCCCAGCAGGGCAACATCTCGCCCGCCATGGCGACCCTGTTGCGGGTCGCCGCGCGCTGCCGCCTGAACCTGGTTGTGTCGGGCGGTACGGGCTCGGGCAAGACGACGATGCTGAACGCGCTGTCGGGCATGATCGACAATGGCGAACGAGTCGTCACCATCGAGGACGCCGCCGAGCTGCGCATGCAGCAGCCGCACGTCGTGCGCCTCGAGACTCGTCCCGCCAACCTCGAGGGTAACGGCGAGGTTGACATGCGGGCGCTCGTGAAGAACGCGCTGCGCATGCGCCCCGACCGCATCATCCTGGGCGAGGTGCGCGGACCGGAGGCGATCGACCTCCTGCAAGCCATGAACACCGGCCACGACGGTTCGATGGGTACGCTCCACGCCAACCGGCCCCGCGAGGCGCTGACGCGTCTGGAAAACATGGTGACGATGGGCGTGGCCAGCCTGCCGCCCAAGGCGATCCGCACGCAGATCGCCGGATCGCTCCAGCTGATCGTCCAGATCAGCCGCATGCGCGACGGCGTGCGCCGAGTGACGCACATCACCGAAGTGATGGGTATGGAAGGCGAAGTCATCATCACCCAGGACCTGTTCACCTACGAATTCAAAGGCGAAAGCGTCGACGGCAAGTTGACCGGCGCCTTCAAGAGTTCGGGCTTGCGTCCGCATTTCCTGCCGCGCGCCGCCTATTACGGCCTCGACAAGGTCCTGATGGAGACGATGGGATGATGGGCGATGCCGGCCAGGGCGCGACACTCGAGACGGTGACGATCCTCATCGGGGTCGGGCTCGCGTTGACCTTGCTCGCCCTCGAAAAAGTGTTCGGCGGCTTTTTCGCCGAGCGGCGATTGCGCGACCGGCTGGAGGACCTCGAATCGCGGACACGGGCCGGCCCACGCGCGATTCAGTTGGCGACGCTCAGGCGAGTCGAGAAGGCCGGCCGGCTGCCGACGTTCGACAAGCTCCTGTGGCGCTGGTTCCCCAATGCCAGCACGATCCGCCAGAAGCTCCTGACCACCGGCATGAACGTCACCTTGGGCGACTTCGCCTTCGCCTCGCTGGCGTTGGCCGTCGCAGTGGCGTTCCTGCTCTATCTCGTCCTCGACCTGCCGCCGGGCGCGGCGCTGGGCGGTTCGCTGATGGTCGGCGTCGGCCTGCCCAACGTCGTCATCGGTTGGAAGGCCAAGAAGCGCGCGCGGAAATTCAACCTGCTGTTTCCCGAGGCGGTCGACCTGATCGTGCGCGCGTTGCGCGCCGGCCTGCCGGTGCAGGAGGCGATCAGTTCGGTGTCGCGCGACATCAAGGATCCGGTCGGCGCCATCTTTCGCCGCGCCCAGCAGGAGATGCACCTCGGCGTGCCGATCGAAACGGCTCTGTGGCGCGTCGCCAAGACGGTGAAAACCGACGAGTTCAACTTCCTGATCGTGGCGCTGTCGATCCAGCGCGACACCGGCGGCAATCTCGCGGAGACGCTAGCCAACCTCAGCGCACTGCTGCGGGGACGCCAGCAGCTTGGCCTCAAGATCCGCGCCTTCACGTCGGAAGCCCGCACAACGATGCTGATCATGGCCGGCCTGCCTTTTCTCGTCGGTGGTGGCCTGTTCCTGATCTCCCCGGAGTACATCGGACCGCTGCTCACGACGTCGACCGGCCAAATGGTGGCGGCGGCCGCCGCCTGCAGCATGGGTTTCGGCATTTTCATCATGAACAAGATCGCGACCATCAAGGTTTGAGGACAGGATGGATCCGGTCGCTTCTGAAAAGAGCTTTACGGTCATCGTGGCGGTGGCGGCGTTCGTCGTCTTCTGGGCCGTCTGGGTTGCGGTGACCTGGCAGCGCCCGATCGAGCCGCGGCTGCACGCGCTCAGGACGCGCCGCATGAAGACGCGCAGCGAACAGGCGGTCTCGGCAAAGCCGTCGACCAGAGCGGCGTCGATCGGCCTGATGCGCAAGCTTGCCGACCGGCTCAATCTTCTGCGTGGTGCGGCCGCCGACCAGACGACCCGCAAATTGCGCCAGGCGGGGTTCCTGTCGCGCGATGCGGCGGTGGTCTACGTCTTCATCAAGTTGGCCCTGCCGCTGGCGCTGGGCTTCCTGATGATCGTGCTAATCTCGGTCACGAAGCTCGTCGATGTGCCCGACGACCTGATCGCCCCGACCTGCATCGGTGCTGTCCTAGCGGGCTTCCTGATGCCCGAACTCTACATCAAGAACGTCGCGAGCAAGCGTCGGGAGATCCTGAACTACGTGCTGCCGGAAGGGCTCGACCTCCTGACGATCTGCGTCGAGGCCGGCCTCAGCATCGACGCAGCTTTCCGCCGGGTCTCCAAGGAAATGCAGAGCTCGATGCCCGAGCTCGCCGCCGAGTTCGAGATGACGGCAATCGAGCTCACCTATCTGCCGGACCGCCAGCAGGCTCTGGAAAACATGTCGGAGCGCTCCGATTCGGCGGCAATCTCCGCCCTGGTAAATGCTCTCCGTCAGACTGAAAAATACGGCACGCCGCTGGCCGGCTCGCTGCGCATCCTGAGCCAGGAGTTCCGCCAGACCCGGGTGTCCAAGGCCGAGGAGAAGGGCGCNNGGCGCCGTCTTGGCCGAAATGACTCCGGTTCCGTTCTTACCTTTCTCGTCGTCATTCCTGTGCTGGTCGGCACCGTGGCGATCGGCGTCGAGACCGGTCAGCTCTATCGTGTGAAGCGCCAGATGCAGAGCGCCGCCGATGCGGCCGCGCTCGCAGCCTCGGTCGACAATTTGGCCGGAAAGAGCACCACGGTCATCGCCGCCGACGCTCTTTACGAAGCTCAGCGCAACAGCTTTGCCAACGGCGTGGGTGGCGTCACCGTGACCGTCAACTCGCCGCCATTGTCGGGCCCCAACGTCGCCACGCCCGGCGCCGTCGAGGTGATCATCACGAAGAACATGTCGTTCAGCCTCGGCGCCGTTATCAACAACTGGATGGGCGTGACCAACAACGGCTTCACCATGCAGGCGCGTTCGGTCGCGGCGCAAGGCACCTATACGAGCACGACCTCCAGCGCCGTGGGATGCATCGTGGGGCTCACGACCAACAATGAGCAGGGGATCCTCTTCGACAACTTCGAAGATTTTGCTTCGAACTGCGCGCTGGTCACGAATGCCACCGCGACTGTACCTGCTCATCCCACGCAGAACGCCATTTATATGGGTGGCTTCCACAGCGCGACACTGCTGACCGCTTGGTCTCGCGGCACCTTCACCGCAGATACCTATACCGGTACGTTGACGCTGACCAATCCTGCTCAGAACTCCCAAGCGACCGCGGTCACCGACCCGTACGCCGGCTTGGCCACGCCGTTCGTCGGGTCCTGCAGCTTCAACAACTTCAATGATCCGGGCGGCGGGTCTGGCCAAACAAAGTCCCTTTCGCCCGGGACCTACTGCGGCGGTCTCTCCGTCACCCACTACAACAAGATCAATTTCGCGCCCGGTACTTATTACATCGCAGACGGCCTGCTCAATCTCCTCAGCGACAGCATTACCTGCTCGGCATGCACCGGTGGGGCGGGTGTGACTTTCGTACTCACGACGGCGACCGGAACCAGTTCGACAATCGCTGGCGCGACGATATCGACGAACAACATTACATTGACCGCACCTTCGAGCGGAACCTACGCGGGTATCCTTTTCTATCAGGATCGCCGCGCGACTCTCGTGACCGGCGGGGCGAACAGTTCGCCCGCGCTCGGGAAGATGTTCTATCTCGGTCGCAGCTACACCACGGCCATGACCGTGGATTTGTCCGGGGCAATCTATTTTCCTAGGCAGATGATCCAATTCGCCGCCGTACAAAACACTTCCTCAGCCAATTGCACCGTGTTTATTGGCTGGTACGTCCACTTCACGATGAACGAATATCACACCAACGATAGCGACTACATCACGGGCTGCCGCGCTCTTGCTACGACTCCGGTCTCGATCACCACGACCACGACGGCCAGCAAGAGCAAGAGCGCAGAATAGTGGTGGTAGTGATGTTCGGCGCTCTTCGCTCCGGTCTACTGCGATCTCGCGCGGATGTCCGCGGCAACGTGATGATCGAGTTCGCGCTGGCGCTGCCGGTTCTTTTCCTGCTGATGGCCGGGTTGCTCGACCTCGGCCGGTACTCGCTGCAGAAGTCCGCGACCCTGAACGGAGCCCGCCAGGGCGCTCAGTACGGCGTTCTCGCGTCCAGCGATTCGACCAACATCAATACGACGGCGCAGAATGCGACCGGTCTTGCCGGCGTAACGGCAACCAACACCGTCTTTTGCGAATGCGTCGCCGGCACGACGGTATCCTGCGCGACAGTTTGCGGCGGAGGGCAAACATTGAAGAAATATATCACCGTGAACACGACCCAGACGTTCACTTCAATCTTGAACGTCGCCACGTTGAGCTTCGGTAGTTTTGGGAGTTGGACGCCACCAACGTCGATCACGTCTTCAGTGACGCTGATCGTTCCCTAGCATGCGCATGCAGGAGCGGCAGAAAGTGACGGGCGTCAGAGGTCTTTCGGGCGACAAAGGCGGCGCGGCCATCGAGTTCGCGGTCCTGGGCCCGGTGTTGTTCACGTTGCTGCTGGGCGCCATAGACGTCGGCCGTATGTTCTATGTCCGCCAAGCCCTCGAATACGCCACCGAGCAGGGCGCGCGTTACTACATGCTCAACCCGACCTCCACGACTGGGACCGTTACCACCTATCTACAGGGTCAGATGATGGGAGGCATGGGCGGCAGTGTTTCCGTCTCGTACGCCGACACCGCGAGTTGCAACGCCAACGCCGCCGTGACGTGCACCACTGTCACAGCCACCTACACCTTCTCCTTCATCGCCGGCTACCTGGGCCTCAGTAGCAAGATCCTGAAGGCGACCGCCCAGGCCGTGCGCTTGTCATAACCTCGAAAACTCTCGCAGTTTCAGGTGGTTGTCCCCAGCTATTGGGGCTTTAGTTGCGGATTACCGCAATATTTTGATATCCTCCCCTGAGACCGACAAGACCCGCAAACAAGCGGGAATTGCGCAGTTCGGGGTAGGAATGAAGCTGGCGCCGATCTTTAGCGCGGGCCTGGCGCTTTTCGTGACGGCGTGCGGCCTTGATGTCGGGGGTTCGGTTGCCCGGGGCGACAACTATGAGACGTCGGTCCGGGAGGCCGACGAAGCGCGCAAGGCGGGCAACCTCGATTCAGCCATCCCGTTGTACGGTCGCGCCCTGCAGGCCAATCCGGAAGGGATCGAAGCCAAGTTGGGCTTAGGCCAATCCTATCTGTCGCTCGGTGCGGGTGACGAAGCGGCGGCACAATTCCGCGATGTGCTGGCCAAGCGCAGCAAGGATCCCGCCGCGCGACGCGGCCTTGCGGCGGCGTTGCTTTACATGGGCCAGCCGGTGCTGGCCGAGCAGCAGCTCGAGGTCGCCCTGCAGGCCGACGCTCGCGACTATCACGCCCTCAATACGCTTGGCGTGTGCCTCGACATGCAGGGGCGGCACGCCGAGGCGCAGGCGAAATACCAGCAGGGCATCGACGTGGCGCCCGACTACCTGCCACTGCGCAGCAACATGGGTTTTTCACTGGCGATCTCGGGCCAACCCCAGGAAGCGATCAAATGGTTGGCGCCGATCGCAACGGCGCAGGGAGCCGACGCCCGCGTCCGGCAGAATCTCGCCTTCGCCTATGCCATGGCCGGCGATCTCACCAACGCGCTGCAGGTCAGCCGCCGCGACCTCGACGAGCCGAGCGCCCAGCGCCAGCTCTCCTATTTCATGCAGCTCAAGAGTTTGCCCCCCGAGGCGCGTAGCGCCGAGATGCGCAACAATTCCTACTTCTTCCCGCAGTCAGGCCGCGGTGCTTAGGAACGGGCCGGATCAGCCCTGGACCGAGTAGCCGCCGTCGACCGTGATCGCAGCACCGGTGACGAAATCCGACGCCGGCGCTGCCAGAAACACCGCGATGCCGGCAAAGTCGTCGGGTACGCCCCAACGGGCGGCCGGAGTGCGCTTCAGCACCGAGTCGTGCAAGCCCGAGATCTGCTCGCGCGCGCGCCGGGTCAACGCGGTGTCAATCCAGCCGGGCAGGATCGCATTCACCTGGATGTTGTCCTTGGCCCAGGCAGTGGCCATCGACTTTGTCATCTGAACCATGCCGCCCTTGCTCGCAGCATAGGCAGTCGCGAAGGGCGCGCCGAAGATCGACATCATCGAGCCGATATTGACGATTTTCCCGACGCCGGCCTTCTTCATCGCTGGGTAGGCGGCGTGGCTGCACAGGAAGGCGCTGGTGAGGTTGCTGTCCATCACCGTGTGCCATTCGGCGAGAGTGTATTGCTCGGGCTGCTTGCGGATGCTCATGCCGGCGTTGTTGACTAGGATGTCGAGCCGGCCGTAGGCCTTCACCGTGTCGGCGATCAACGCTCGACATGATTCCTCTTTCAGCACATCGACGGGGATGGCACTCGCCTTGGCGCCCAGGCCCTGAATCTCCTTCACCGCGGCGGCGTTCTTCGCGGCATCGCGGCCCGCCACTACGATCGTGGCCCCGGCGTCTGCCATGCCCTTGGCCATGCCGAGCCCGATGCCGCCGTTGCCGCCGGTGACGACGGCGACTTTGCCGGACAGATCGAAAAGCTTGGTGTTCATTGGTGCTCCCTTCAACGGTGCGCCTGTATAGCGAACGCCCGGCCGGTTGTCGTCGGCAGCAAAACGACGCTACGGTGCCGTCCTAATATTTGTGGAGTAGTGGCGTATGAGCAGCAACAGGCTTGGACGACGGACGACATTGGCGGGCGGCGCGGCTCTGGCGGCGGGGTCGCTTATCAGGCCACGCGAGGCGCGGGCGGCGAAAGCCCTCAACATCGTGCTGGAATCCGAGGTGAAGTTCCTCGACCCGCATTTCATCACGGCGACAATCACGCGGACCTTCGGCTTGCATGTTTTCGACATGCTGTTCGCCATGAACGAGAAGGGCGAGATCAAGCCTCAGATGGTCGAGAGCTGGGAAAGCAGCCCCGACAAACTCAACTGGAGCTTCACGCTGCGTCCCGGCCTCAAGTGGCATGACGGTGGGCCCGTCACCGCCGCCGACTGCGTGCTTTCGATCAAGCGCTGGGCCGCCCGCGATCCGCTGGGCAAGCTCCTGGTGGCCGCCACCGGCTCGATGGAAGCCACTAACGACAAGACCTTCACGATCGTGCTGAAGGAGCCGTTCCCGCTGATCCTGGAAGTGCTGGGCAAGCCCAACGCGCCGTTGCCTGTGATGATGCCGTCGCGCATCGCCGCGATGCCCGCGACCAACAGCATGGCCGAGCCCGTCGGCTCCGGCCCGTTCCGCTTCGTGAAGGATCAGTGGCGGCCGGGCAGCGTCATGGTGCTGGAGCGTAATCCCGATTATGTCGCGCGCAACGAGCCGCCCGATTTCCTGGCCGGCGGCAAGAAGGTGAAGGTCGACCAGCTCAACCTGCGCGTNNTGCTGCCGCTGCTCGAGAAGGATCGCGGCGTGAAGATGGTCGTGATGGGCGGCATCCACCAGTTCCAGGGCAACTTCCGCCTGAACCACGCCTCGCCGCCGTTCGACAATCCGGCGGTGCGCAAGGTCCTGTGGAAGCTCGTCGACCAAAATGCGACCCTGGAGGCGATCGGCATTCCAGATCGTTTTCGTGAGAAATCCTGCCCGTCGTTCTGGATGTGCGGTGCGCCACTTTCGACCGATGCGGGCTCCGCTGGCGCCAAGTTCGACATCGCGGCGGCCAAGGCCGAACTCAAGGCCTCCGGCTATAAGGGCGAGCCGGTGATCGTTCTCGAAGTCGCGGGCTCGATCAGCCAGACGGCGTCTCGCCTGCTGGTGCAGAACATGCGCGATGCCGGCTTCACGGTCGAGCAGCAGCCGCGCGACTGGCCGACGGTGCTCGCCAGACGCGTTAACAAGGAAGGCTGGTCGATGTTCCCGGTCTATTCGAACGGGACGGACATGTACTCGCCGCTCACACACTTCTACGTCTCGGCGACCTGCAACGATTTCCCCGGCTGGTCGTGCGACGAGCGGATACCGAAGCTGATCAAGGCGTTCACACAGGCGACCACCCTCGACGAGCGCAAGCGCATCGCGGCCGATATCCAGGTGGCGGCCTATGATCTCACGCCGTCGGTCATGTGGGGTCAGTTCACCATTCCCGTGGGCTACCGCTCGGATCTCAAAGGGCTCATCCAGTCGGACTATCCGATGTTCTGGGAGGTCGACCGCTGAGCATGGACGTCCGCCACAACGAGGCCGAGCATCGCTACGAATTCGACGCCCCGCACGGCGTTGCCATTGCGGTCTACCACCAGCGCGGCGACAGGCTGGTGTTCACGCATACCGAGGTGCCGCCGGCCGACGAGGGCCGCGGTATCGGCGCTGCGCTGGTGAAGGCCGCGCTCGACGATACGCGTCGCCGCGGCTTCAAGATCGTCCCGGCCTGTAGCTTCGTCGAGGCATTCGTGCGTCGTCACCCGGAGTACGACGACCGCCGCTGACGCTTAGGGCGCCGCCACTGCGGGTACCGCGAGAAATGCCGCGACTGCTGCTGCTGCTGCGGTCGCCACCGCGCCCCAGGCGAGATCGACGAGGCTCACCGCCATCGACCAGCCGCGCAAGGTCGCGAGGTTGGTGATGTCGTAGATGGCGTAGGCGCAAAATCCGAACAGTGCGCCGTAGAGCGCGGCCGTCGTCCACGATCCGGCTGTCAGGGCCGGGGACACGGCGAAGGCCACAATGCCTACGGCATGGATCAGGTAGAAGACGATGGCGATCCGCCAGACCGGCTGTTCCAGCAGGAGCTGGCCGATCCGCGCCTTGTAGAACTCACGGCTGACCACGCCGAGCCAAAGCCCGTCGAGGACGGCGAGGGAGGCCAACGCCGCGAGATAGCCGACGAGCAAATTCTTCATCGATTGCTGCCGCTACGCGCCGCTAGGAGGCGCCGCCATTCGGTGTGCATGCCACTCTTTTTGCGCCGGACAAGGCGAGCTGTCCACGACGCAGGAGCGACATCAGTGCCTGCCTAGTCTGCGTGTTCGTGAAGCCGCGGTCCTCGAGGCGCANNTCGAGATCCTTGATCGGCACCTCGCGGCCGACGCGCCCGGTGAGGAAGGACATCTCGTCCAGCAAAGCGCCTTCGGCGTCAGTCAGCTTGTGGGCCGGCCGGGCCATGCCAACGCTACTCGTGGCCTGCCTAGAGCCGCGGCGAGAGAAGGGCCCAGGCCAGCGCCAGAGCGACAACGGCTCCCGAAAAGGAGGAGATCAAGACCAGGATAACCCGGCCGCTGATGATGCCGCCGCGCGCTTCGACCGGCGTGATGTCGTGTGGCATGGGAGCCTCCATTGTCGAGAGCAGCCTCGAGTCCTGTAAACGCCGGGCTGCCTCAGCGGTTGCCCGGCACGAGGCTGTTTTTTGCGCGACATGGCGCGCATCACCGGAAACGATCGACCTGGAGCTCAGTTGCGTGGGTGGGGAACCGTTGCGGCAAGGGCCGCGTTATCGGTGTGCATACTGTTGCCGCGCATTCACCGAGGAGTGGGCCATGTTGTACTGGGCCTTGATGTTTCTGTTGGTCGCCTTGGTGGCCGCTGTGTTCGGCTTCGGCGGCATCGCGTCCACTGCGACCGGCATGGCGCAGATCCTGTTCGTCGTCGCGTTGGTCCTGTTCGTGGTGAGTATGTTCGCGGGCTTCGTCCGCAGGAATTCGTAGTCCCGACGACCGCGGTCGCTATTCCTTTTGGTCCTTCGTCGCTTCGAAGTGCGCCCGTAGCCGATCGCGTGCGGCGTTGCCGGCCGCTCGATCCCAGCAATTGACGATAGCCACGCGAAAGCCACCGGGTGGCATGGCATGGCGATCGGGCGCCCATTCCTCGTGAAAGGTGATCTGCAGGCTGGAGACGCCGGGCATGGCGGCGATCTCGTGCTGCAGCCCGGGTGGTGGATGGCGGTAGCGCGGACCGTGCGGGGCGAACAGCACGACGCTGTAGCCGGTACGTCGCCGCGAATCGTCGAACGTCCACTCGCCTTTGGCATAGAGTCGGACCAGCGCCTCGACCCAGCGCTCGCCGTAGAGATCGGGCCATTGATCGGCAAATCGCAGATGCACCTCGATGATGCGTGCCCCGATGGTCTCCAGATTGATCATCCCGGTGAAGCCGCTGAGATGTCGGCGGCACCACGCATAGCACCATTGCTCGATCGCAGGGTCTGCCTCGGCACGGATCTCCCAATGGTCGAAAGTCCCGTCGCCGCTCGCCAGGCCGCGGGCGTGGCGCCACCAGCGTGGCACGCCGTCGACGATGGCGACGTCGCTGCTGACGTGCTCACCGGTCAGCAGGGTCGACCAGAAGTGACCCGGTTGATAGGCGGCGGCGTAGTCGGCGGCCGAGGTGAGTGCCCGGCTGCCGACGCCCATGCCCTTGAGGTTGTAGATCGGCTTGGAGAACATCGGATAGGAGCTGGGCGCGACGCCATGCGGCGCTGCTGACAGATTCTGACTGAGGGCGACGGCAAGCTTGTCGTAGACCCAGCGGTGGGCGGGGTACCAGGTCCACCCATCGCTGTCCTCGGTGGGGATAAAGACATCGGCAGGACAGTCGACGCTCTCGAAATATTGAGTGCGCCACGGGTCGATTTCGCAAATCGGCACTTGCTTTCCCTCGGTGGGCAAGTCGAGGCTAACACAAGAGCGCGCGCGACGGAGAGCGTGCAACCGGCTATTCTGGTCGGGCGTTGAGACCGGTGCGGAGGTGTCGTGTCGAACCTGGTAACGCGTAACGTGGCCGCGCACGACGTCTCGCTCGCGGGCCGCTTCCTGTCGGTTCGCGCCCTTACCGAGCAACTCGCCGCTCCGCTGTCTGCCGAAGACCAGACGGTGCAGTCGATGCCCGATGCCAGTCCGACCAAATGGCATCTGGCGCACACCACCTGGTTCTTCGAAGCCTTCGTGCTGCGCCCGCACGCGCGGGGCTATCGGGCCTTCGATCCGGCCTACGAATATCTGTTCAACTCCTATTATGAGGCCGTCGGACCGCGCCACCCGCGTCCGCAACGCGGCATGATCACCCGGCCCGGTGTCGCGGAGGTCATGGCCTATCGTCGGCACGTGACGGAGGCGATGGCAGCGTTGATCGAGGGCGGCGCCGGCGCGTGGGGTTCGCTCGTCGAACTCGGCCTGCACCACGAGCAGCAGCACCAGGAGCTGCTGTTGATGGACGTCAAGCACCTGCTGTCGCTCAATCCTCTGAAGCCCGCCTACCGCGCTGCCGTGCCGCCGCGGGGCAACGCCGAGGCACTGGCCTGGCGCGATGTCGAGGGCGGCATGGTCGAGGTCGGCCATGACGGGCAAGGGTTTGCCTTTGACAACGAAGGCCCGCGCCATCGCGTGTGGCTGGAACCGTTTGCGCTTGCATCGCGGCCGACCAGCTGCGGCGAATACCTCGCTTTCATCGACGATGGCGGCTACCGGCGGCCCGAACTCTGGCTGTCGGCCGGCTGGGACTGCGTCAACCAGCGCGGCTGGCAGGCGCCGCTCTACTGGGAGCAGGACGGCGGCGACTGGCGGGTCTTCACGCTCTCGGGGTTGAAGCCGCTCGATCCCGGCCAGCCGGTCTGCCATGCCAGCGCCTTCGAGGCCTCAGCCTTCGCCAAGTGGGCGGGCAAGCGCCTGCCGCGCGAGCAGGAATGGGAGGTCGGCGCAGCTGCCGTACAGGGCACGGGCGAGGTCTGGGAATGGACCGCCAGCCCCTACGTCGCCTATCCCGGCTACCGCGAGCCGCCGGGCGCGATCGGCGAGTACAACGGCAAGTTCATGGCCAACCAAATGGTCCTGCGCGGTGGTTGCGCCGCCACGCCGAGCGACCATATCCGCACGACCTATCGCAACTTCTTCCCGCCGGACGCACGCTGGATGTTCGGGGGAATCCGACTGGCAGAGGATCTCCGATGAACGGTTCCGTACTTGCTCTCGATGTCGCGCATTCGGTTGACCGCGACGAATTCCGCCGCGCCGTGCTGGCCGGCCTGTCGCGCAGCCCGCGCGCCCTTCCGGCGAAGTTCCTCTACGACGCACGCGGCTCGGCGCTGTTCGATCAGATTTGCGACCTGCCCGAATACTATTTGACGCGCGCCGAGGCCGAGATCCTGAAGCGCCACGCGGCCGACGTCGCGAGCCGCGCCGGCCCGGGTTCGGCGTTGATTGAATTCGGCAGCGGTTCGAGCGTGAAGTCGCGCCTTCTGCTCGATGCCATGGAAGACCTGGCGCTCTACTCCCCCATCGACATTTCCCGACAACATCTCGACCAAACCGCCGGCCGGCTGCGCCGCGATTATCCGGCGCTGCGAGTCGAGCCGGTCTGTGCCGACTACATGGCGCTCGGTGCGCTGCCGCAGATGATGCACCGCGGGCGTCGCCTCGGGTTTTTCCCCGGCTCGACGATCGGAAACCTCGAGCCGCACGAGGCGACGGCGTTCATGCGCCGCGCGCGCGACCTGCTGGGCGACGACGGTGCGCTGGTGCTGGGCGTCGACCTCAAGAAGGATCCGCGGCGCCTGCACGACGCCTACAACGATTCGGCGGGCGTCACTGCCGCCTTCACGCTCAATCTGCTGCGCCGCATGAATCGCGAGCTCGACGCCACCTTCGAACTCGACGGCTTCGCTCATGAGGCGTTCTACAGCGAGGTCGAAGGCCGCATCGAGATCTACTTCCGCAGCTTGCGTCACCAGTCTGCCGTCGTGGCCGGGCGTTCGTTCTCCTTTGCCGAAGGCGAGCGGGTTCACACCGAATATTCCTACAAATACGACTCCGCCGGCATCGAGGCCCTGGCCCGCAGCGGCGGCTTCTCCATTGCCGAGACCTGGACCGATGAGCATCGGCTGTTTGCCGTGACCTATCTCGTGGCGGCCCCCTGAAATAGGCTGCCCGCCCCCGAGTTTCCTCGGAGGCGGGCGTTGGATAGCCGGGTTGGGGAGGGTGGCATCGCGGAGCGGGGGGCAAAGGCGACGCCAGGTAGCCCGGCCGTACCTGATCAACGGGCCGTCCTCGCGAGGGTTGCGTGCGCTGGCGAAAAATTTGGCCGACTGTGGATAGTGCCCTCGGCGATACTTTAGCAGCAACCTCTAGCGCCCTGCTTCACGAGCGATTTTGGTTTCATGCGACCGCAGCTTTTCGGTCAGGCGGCGATGCAGGGCGTCGTCGCGGACCTTGGGCAACATCTCGCGCAGAAGATCGCCAAACGGCTGGCCGGCGCCCTCGGCGTCGGCCAGCTTCTTCAGAAAGACTGCGAGCTCCGCCTGAGTCGCAAAGCCCATGTAGGCGTCGTCCGCCTCGTGGGCGAGGCAGGCGGGCGAGCTCGGGTCGTCGGCCTTGGGATCTTCTGCAGTCTTGCGGTCTTCCGCAGTCATGCCGGATGCCACCAGCGGCCCGCCAGCACAACGCCAGCCGAGAGCAGCCGCCTGTCGCCCATCATGCGCTCGCCGATCGAATCGGCATAGTCGAACGTGCCGCTGGCGAGATCGATCACCGTCGCCTCGCCGATGCTGCCGACCTTCAGGGTGCCGAGGTCGGGCCGCTTGATGGCGGCGGCCGCATTCGAGGTGGCGAGCTTGATGACCGTCGGCAGATCGACGCCGAGGCACAGGAACTTCGACATCGTGGTGAGCAGGTCGAAGGCCGGACCCTCGATCGAGATCACGTGCACGTCGGAGGAAATCACGTCGGGCAGGAAACCCGCCGCCAGCATCTTGCGAGTCGTGCCGAAGCCGAACGAGCCGCCGCCATGGCCGATGTCGAAAATCACGCCGCGCGCCCGGGCGGCCAATATCTCTTCGCGCACCCGCCCATCGGCTCGAACCGGCGCGTTAGGGAAGGGGCGGAAGCAATGGGTGAGAATGTCGCCGGGGCGCAGCCGGCTCACGACCTCGTGGCGGGCGGGCGGCGGCGCGTCGAGATGCGCCATCAACGGCATGCCGACCTCCTCGGCGACGTCGAGCGCGATGTCGAGCGGCATGATCCCCGAATCGCCACTCGCCGACTTGCCGACGCGGACCTTGATGCCGAGCACGAGGTCCTTGTTCTCGCGCGCCACGCGCACCGCCTCGCGCGAGTCGAGCAGGCGCATGTCGGAACTCTCGCCCACCATCACCGTCTTGGAGAAGGCGAAGATGCCGGCGAAGGAGACGTTGAGGTAGGGCAGGATGCGCACCGGCGAGGGCTCGATCACGTGCTTGCGAAAGCCGTGGAAGTTGCCCGGCCCGGCGCTGCCGGCGTCGATCGAGGTTGTCACACCGCCGGTGCGCGCTAAAAGCTCGGCCTCCACGCCGAGCGACGTGCCGCCCCAGTAGACGTGGGTGTGCAGATCGATCAGGCCGGGCGAGACGATCTTGCCCGCGACGTTGCGCATGTCCTTGGCCGCGAGATGGTCGCCGATCGCGGCGACTTTGCCGTTCGCGAAGGCGATGTCGGTCACCTTGTCGAGCCCCTGCGAGGGATCGACCACCCTGCCGCCCTTCAACACCAGTTCGTTCATTGATTCGTTTCCTCTAGATCTAGTGTCGTCGATCTCGAACACGGTTTAATAAACGGTTGAAAAAGCGCGGCGCCGGCAGGCCATACTATCGCTTGTGATGATTGAGGCGAGACGATCGGCACAGCTTCATCCTTTTGTCGTTGGTGCGCTCGTCCCATCATAAGCCCATCGGACCTGAATCGACGATTATGGTCCTTAGCCCCGTTGCTTCCGCTGCCACGCTTGGGCGAGCGGCCCCGCACGTGGCAGGGATAGACCCTCGAGGCCCAGCCAATCGGCCATCAGGCGCAGTTCCTCGCGCAGGGGGCCGGCCACGTCCTTGACTGCGACGCCTTCCTCCAGATGGGCAGCATGGACCAGCAGGCGGCCGTTGGCGCGGTTGGCCTTGAGATCGACCCGCGCCACCAGCCGGTCGCCCAGCAGGAACGGCAGCACGTAATAGCCATGCTTGCGCTTGGCGATCGGCGTGTAAATCTCGATGCGATAGAAGAAGTCGAAGATGCGATGGGTGCGGTCGCGCTCCCAGATCAAGGGATCGAACGGCGCCAGCAGGGCGCGCGCCTCGACCTTGCGCGGCTGGCGCGCGGCGGGATCGAGATAGGCCGGGTTCTTCCAGCCTTCGACCGTCACCGGCAGCAGCTCGCCTGCTTCGATCAGTTCGGCCAGCCGCGCCTTGGTATCGGCGACACCCAGCCGGAAATAGTCGCGCAGGTCGGTTGCGGTGGCGACGCCCAGCGCGCGGGCGGAAATCCGCAGCAGCTCGCGTTGCGCCTCTTCGGCCGACGGCGTCGGCAGCGACAGGATCGAGGCGGGCAGGACACGCTCGGTGAGATCGTAGACCCGCTCGAACGCGCCGCGCCGGGTCGCCGTCGTCACAACGCCTGCGAAGAACAGCCACTCCATGGCGAACTTGGCGTCGCTCCAGCCCCACCACGGTCCGGTCTTGCCCTTTCCGATTCCGAGAGGGCCGCTGTCGAGATCGGAGGCGGCGAGTGGCCCGCGATCGGCGAGTTGCCGGCGCACCTCGTCGATGTATTTGGCTTTCTCGCGGCGAAAGACATGCAGCTTGTTCTTGCCGTCGCCATCGTCCGCCGCCGCGCGCGCCATGCGCCAGCGCCACAGCGGATGGTTCGACAAAGGCAGCAGCGAGGCCTCGTGCGCCCAGAACTCGAACAGCCCGCGCTTGCTCTTGCGGCCCCAAGCGAGCCCGTCGAGGTGATCGCTGTCGTAGTTACCCAGCCGCGAGAACAGCGGCAGGTAGTGCGCGCGCGTCAGCACGTTCACCGAGTCGATCTGCAGCAAGCCCAGCCGATCGATGGCGCGCTTCAGCGAGCCGGTGTGCGTGGCCGGTGGACGTGGAGTAGCGAAGCCTTGGGCGGCCAGCGCGATGCGGCGGGCGGCGGAGGCGGAGACTTTCTGGCGCTTCATCCCTTCGTCGGAACTATAGCGCAACCCGCGATCCTGTCTGCCCGGATCCTGTTATAGTCGCGCCATGACCGCGCGCCTGAGCAACATGTCCCCGACGAAGATCGAAAAGCTCGAGACCTTCCTGATCGAGCGCTGGTGCTTGCTGCGCGTCTATTGCGAGGACGGCACGGTCGGCATCGGCGAGGGGGGTGTGCATGGCTGGCCGCGTCCGACCGCCGCCATGATCGACGAGATGAAATCGTACCTGGTCGGCCGCGACCCCTCGACGATCGAGCATCACGCGCAGGCGCTGCAGCGTCACTCGCACTTCATGGGTGCGCTGGTCGGCGGCGCCATCTCGGCGATCGACATCGCGCTGTGGGACATCAAGGGCAAGCGGCATGGCGTGCCGGTCTACGAGCTTATGGGCGGCAAGACGCGAGACCGCGTGCGCTGCTACATGCACGCCCGCGGCGACACGCTCGACGAGCTGGTGGCCGATGCGGTGGCCAAGAAGCGCATGGGCTTCACCGCGATCCGCTTCTCGCCCTTCGCGCCGGACTATCATCTGCGCAAATCCTTCGAGGAATGGGTGAGCGAGGCCGAGCGCCGGGTCGGCGCGGTGCACGAGGCGATACGTGGCGACGCCGACATCTGCATCGAGCTGCACCGCCAGATGAATCCGGCCGAATCAATCACGCTGGCACAGCGCCTGCAGAAATTTCACCCATACTTCTATGAAGACCCGATGCTGCCCGACAGCCCGGCCATGATGGGCGATGTGCAGGCGCGCAGCGGCTTGCCGGTGGCGACGGGCGAGCGCTTCTCGTCGATCTTCCAGTTCCAGGAGCTGCTCGCCAACAAAGGCTGCGCCTATGTTCGGCCCGACGTGTGCCTCTGCATGGGACTCACCGGCAGCAAGAAGGTCGCGGCGATGGCCGAGGCGCACCACGTCAAGGTGATCCCGCACAATCCTTTGTCGCCTATCTCGACGGCGGCCTGCGTGCAGCTCGACGCCTGCATCCCCAACTTCGCGCTGCAGGAATACACCGGCGAGTCAGACGCGCCTAAGCGCGACATGGTCAAGCAGCCGCTGGTGCTGAAGGACGGTTATCTCGAAGTGCCTGATGCGCCGGGCCTTGGCATCGAGCTGAACGACGCCGCCTTGGCGCGCCTCAAGCTGCGCGAGGTCGTGACCGAACCGCCGATCGGACGCGATGGGTCGGTGCAGGATTGGTAGCTACTGCTCAATCACCGTGTTGCCAACTCGCTAAGGTCATTTTGGACTTTCGGTTCGCTCCAGCGCTTTCTCAACCTCTTCAAGTTGACGAACTGACAGGTGACGGTTGGCCTTATAATCGCGGACCGCCTTTTTCAGGAACCCGCTCTTCTCCGCATAGGCTTCGGCGCGCTTCATCAGGACGTCATGCTTGCTGATCGGCGGCGCGCCCTTCAGCCGCGCGCGAATGAGGCGGGCAACGACGGCGGCGGCGACCACGCCCGCCAGCAGGATCAGGAACTGTGTGTTGTCCATTAGCGGGCGAGTGCGGTCTCCGCCCGCTGCGCCATGGCGAGCAGCGGCCGGTCGTGGAGCCGAGGCGCCACGATCTGCAGGCCGACCGGCAGGCCGTCGCGACCGCTGCCGCACGGCACCGAGATGCCGGGGACCAGCGCCAGGTTGAACAGCGGCGTGAAGACGGCGTGGCCGCGCGGGCCAACTTCCTTGTTCTCGATGACCTTGGGATAGACCTGCTCGACCGGCCACGACACGCAGGCCGTGGTTGGTGTCAGCAGATAGTCGTAGTCGGTGAAGAACGCCGCCACAGCGCGTGCGCACGCGTCGGCCAGGCGAAAGGCTGCGACCACGTCGGTGCCGTGCAGGGTGCGTCCGCGCTTGATCAGGCTGATGACGTTGTCGCCGAACAGGTTCTTGTCCTTGGCCTGCCGCTCGCCATGGAGCAGCGCCATCGCCGCCGCGTTGACCGCGCCGAAGGCGCTCTCGCTAGTGCCTTCGGGCCATTGCACATCGGCCTCTTCGATGCGCCAGCCGGCGGCACGCAGTTTGGCGACGGCCGCTTCCACCGCCGACATCACGTCGGGATCGACCGACACGCCCATGCCGAGGCGCGGGCTGTAGGCGATGCGCGGATTTGTCGGTGGCGGGACGTCGAGCGTGGCCACCGAATGGGGATCGCGCGGATCGGGCCCGGCCATTACCTCGAACGCCACCTTGGCGTCGGCGACGCTGCGACCCATCGGCGCCACGACGCCATAGAGCGGTCCGTAGGCGCCGCCGAAGCCGAAGGGCGAGGGGATGGCGCCGGCCGAGGTTTTGAGGCCGACGACGCCGCAGTGAGACGCCGGCCGCCGGCCGGAGCCGCCGCCGTCGGTGCCGAGCGCGATCGGCGTGAAACCTGCCGCGAGTGCCGCCGCCGCGCCGCCCGACGAACCGCCCGGCGTCAGCGCCGGGTTCATCGGATGGCGCGTCGGGCCGTAGACCTTGTTTTCGGTGTGGCCCTTGGCGGCCATCTCGGGCGTGTTGGTCATACCGACGAAAATGCCGCCGGCGTTCTTGAGGCGCTCGACCGCCAACGCGTCGCGCGGCGGGATGAAATCCTTCCACAGCAGCGAACCGTTGGTGACCTGCCGACCGGCCACCCAGGTCGTGTCCTTCACCGTGTAGGGCACACCCAGGATCGGGCCGTCGAAACCCTGCCTGCGCCGGGCATCGACTGAGTCGGCCGAGGCGCGCGCCTCGGCGGGATTGAAGTCGACGATGGCGGTCAGCGCCTTGTTGCGCGCTTCGACGCGGGCGATCGCCATTTCGGCAACGTCGCGCGCCGTGGTCTTGCCCTTGCGCACCGATGCGGCGATGGCGGCGGCGCCCTGATCCAGCAACTCGGTCATGTGGTTTTCCCCCGATGCGTTCTTCTTAGCATGATACGTTGCCCGACCATGTCATTGGAGAGTGACCTCTATGCGCCGGTGAAGGCCCTGCTCGAAGGCCAGGGCTACAGCGTGAAGGGCGAAGTGCGCGGCTGCGACGTGGTGGCGGTGCGCGGCAAGGAGCCGCCTGTCGTGGTCGAGCTGAAGCGCACCTTCGGGCTGGGGCTGGTGTTGCAGGGCGTCGACCGGCTCGCACTCACCGACGCGGTCTATCTCGCCGTCGGCGACTGGCCGAAGAAGATGCGCAACGTGAAGAAGCTCTGTCGCCGGCTCGGCCTGGGCTTGATGGTGGTGACGTCGGAGCGTGCCGACGTCCTGCTCGACCCCGTGCCGTACCAGCCGCGCAAGAACCGGCGGAAGGCCCGCCGCATGCTGGGCGAGCACGCCCGTCGCGTCGGCGATCCCAACCGCGGCGGCTCCAGCACCAAAGTGCCGATGATGACGGCCTACCGCCAGGAGGCACTGCGCTGCGCCGAGTTGCTGGCCAGCAACGGGCCGATGAAGCCCGCCGCCATGCGCGCGGCGGCCGACGTGCCGCGGGCGGCGAACATTTTGCGCGCCGACTATTACGGCTGGTTCGAAAAGGTCGAGCGCGGCGTCTACTCGCTGACGCCGAAGGGTAGGGACGGCCTCAAAAGCTTCGTCAGGAAGCCCGCCTAGATGCTGATCGCCCAATTGTCCGACCCGCATGTGCGGCCGCAGGGTGTGCTCTATCAGGGCGTGGTGGATTCGAACGCCATGTTCGCGGCGGCCATCGCCCATGTGAACGCGCTCGATCCGCGACCCGACCTCGTGCTGCTGAGCGGCGATCTCGTCGACCAGGGCGCGGCGGGCGAATATGCCATGCTGCGTCGGCTGCTCGCCGCACTTGCGGTTCCAGCGCTGGCAATCCCCGGCAATCACGACGACCGCGA
>PLYQ01000168.1:24395-34173 GCA_003153415.1 Rhodospirillales bacterium
GCAGCGACCGACGATTGTCATGATGCACCAGCCACCGTTCGAGTCGGGCGTGCCATATCTTGACGCCTATCTCTGTCGCGACGGCGGGCGGCTGGCCGAGGTCGTGTCACGCCATCCGGCGGTCGAGCGCATCGTTTGCGGCCATGTCCATCGCTTCATGCAGCTGCGCTTCGGCGGCACCATGCTCTGCACCGCGCCTTCGACGACGACGGCCATCGCGCTCCGGCTGAGGCCCAACGCCAAGCCTGCGTCACATGTCGAGCCGCCGGCGTTGCTGTTGCATCACTGGCGTCCGGGGACGGGGATGATCACGCACTTCATGCCGATCGGCGCGTTCCCCGGGCCTTACCCGTTCGCGTGAGCTTCAGGCGGCGCGCGCGGGCTCGGTCTCGCGTCGCGCCGGCGGCTGCAATAGCGCTGGCGCCGACTCATGCAGCGTAGGTCTCGATCAATTTGCAGTGTTTTAAGGTCGCATGCCCTTTGACAATGCCATGCCGCGGCGTTGGAGTGGCGCAAGCGCTCATCGCACGGGCATCTGGGGGAAGGGCTTCGATTGAACTGGTTGGGTTGGCTGCTGCGCGGGCTGATGGCCGTCGGCGGCGCCGTTCTCGTCTGGCAGGGCTGGCCGGTGGCCGCGAGCTCCCTGCAGGCGCAGCGCGCCGATGCCGTCGTGACGGACCTGCGCAAGGGACGCCCGCTCAGCCTGCCCCAAGTCGTGGCGGGCATCGAGGCGCTTAATCGCGCCGTCGCGGCCGATCCCGTTGCCGGGCGTCATCTGCAGCGCTCCGAACTGCTTGGCGGCGGCGCCCTAACGCCTGGACTGAAGATCTCGCAGTCCCAGCAGGATGCCTGGCTGAAGCTCGCCAGGGCCGACCTCGACATTGGCCTCGCCGCCGCGCCGGTCCGTGGTATCGACTGGCTCCGTGTGGCGACGGTGCGGCAGGCGATGGACAGCGCGTCGCGCGAGGTCCTGCCGCCGCTGTTCATGTCGATCGAAACCGCGCCGCTGATCAGCTTCGTCTGGCCGGCGCGGATGCGCATCATCTTCGACAACTGGGGCTATTATTCGGATGAGCAGAAGGAGCGCCTGCGCAGCCATATCGTGCGGCTCTGGCGTCTCGGCGGTAATCGGGAGTGGTTTGGCCGTGCGGTGCGCGATCCGGTCGATGAGCTGATCCTCCGCTTCTTCCTGCGCAACGAGCCCAATGCCCAGGCCGAACTCGGCAAATTGATCACGGCCACCCGGAAATGACCGATCAAGCCTGGCCCGGGCAGGAAGACGAGAACGAGACTGCGCTAGCCTCGCGTCGCGAGCGGTTTTGGCTCGTCCGCGGACTGGCCAATTGGCTGGCCATCGGATTGTTCATCCTGTTGCTGGTCGTCTCGCCGCTGCCGATGGGGGCCAACCGCGACTGGGCCTGGAGCCCGCTGGCGATCGTGGTCGGCATTCTCGCCGTCCTGTGCGCGGCAGGACTGGGCACGCGCGACGGATTCAAGCTTGCGCCGGGCGAGCGCGCGCCGCTGCTGTTGCTAATTGGTTGCTTTGCCGTCTACATCGCCGTGGCGTTCCTGCAGATGTCGACGGTCGGCGTGCCGTCACGCGCCGCGACGCTCTATGGCCAGGCCGGCGCGATCCTCGGGCACGCCCACGCCGCCGTCGCCACGCTGGCCATCGACGTCTCACGCAACGTCCTGCTGAAGAGCCTTGCCTGCGCGCTGATCTTCGCCATCGCCCGCGCGATGTGCGTCGACCAGCGCCGCGCTCGCGTGCTGCTGACAGCGCTCGTGGTCAGCGCACTGCTGGTGGTGGTCTACGCGCTGCTCATGCAGGCGACGACACACTCATGCTACCTCGGCAGCTATCTCAAGAAGCAGTTCGACTACAATCCGGCGTCCGATCACTGCCTGATGTCGGGCACGTTCGTGAACAGCAATTCGTTCGCCTGCTTCGTGGGCATGGCGCTGGTTGCCGCCGTCGCCTTGCTGTTCGGCGGCAACCGCCCGCACCGCGAGCCGGAGCTGGACGATGGCGAGGAGGAAAGCCCGCTGAACTGGTTGACCGGCCGCCGGCTGGTCCTGATCGCGCTCGCCATCGTGTTCATGGGCTGCCTGCTGATCTCGGGCTCGCGCGGCGGGTTCACCGCCAGCGTGGCTGGCGTGGTGGCGCTGCTGTTCCTAATGCTGCGCGAGAGTTCGGGCGGGGTGTTCCAGCTGCGCCGGACGGTCGTGATCGCTGTCCTGTTCTCGATCGTCGTCGGGCTGATTGCGGGTGGCGCGCTGGTCCAGAAGATGTCGACCTTGACGGAAGGCGGCAGCGCCAACCGGATCGCGATCTGGCGCACGTCGCTCGCCGCGATCGGTCAGTCACCCTGGCTGGGCTGGGGGCTCGGCAGCTTCCCCGACATCTACACCATGCTGCAGCCCCCCGAAGTCAGCTTGCCCAATGACAAGGCACACTCGACGCCGCTCGAGACCATCGTCGAAATCGGCATTCCTGCATCGATTCCAACTCTGATGATCGTTCTCGTGCCGTGGTTCGTTTGCCTCGAGGGCGCCCGGCAACGACATCGGCACCGCGGCCTCCCGGCGGCGGCGTTCGCGATTTCAGCGGTCGCCATCCTGCACTCGACCATCGACTTCAGCCTGCAGATCCCGGCCATCGCCTTTTGGGTCAGCGCCTTCCTCGGCCTCGGTTGGGCCCAGACTTTTGGCCGCAGGGCGCCCCTCGGCCGGCACTTTACGGACCACCCCTAGATCAACTATATTCACTGTCGGTGTAAATATGCCCGTTAGCATATTAAAAGGGTTTGGGAACAGCCAGGACGTACAAGGGCGTGACACCGGCGATCTGCGTCGCCGGATACTGCATAGTATGATTTGGCTTTAGGGGAAGGAGCGTTGACCTTGCGGACAGCGATCCCCGTCGGGGCTGAGGTTCCATCGGCCGAGCCACGGTCGAGGGGCGCGCCGGCAATCCGCTCCGCGCCGCAGCGGTTCATCGAAACTTGGATCGATGCGATCGGCGGGTTTCTGTTCTGCGTCGTCCTGCCTATTCCGATCTACGCGACCGCGGAGCCGTTCGCGACCGGCATCGGTGTAGCCGAACAGACCATTCTGGCGACCGCCGCTGCCTACAGTATCGTGTGGTATTGCGGCCGCCGCCTCGATGCGTTTCCCAGGGTCACCCTGCAGGGCAACATCGGCTACGTCGCGCCCGTCGCTGCGATCGCTTATGCGACAATTGCCGTCGTCCTGCTGCTGCTGCGCTCTGAATATTCGCGTGTCCAGCTCTTCGGCAGCGGCGTGCTGGCGATCATGTGGATGGCCTTCGTCGCCCAGCTGCGCTCGCGCTATCTGGTGCGCAATTACGCCGTTGTTCCGGCCGCATTGATCGATGCGATGCCGGAGTTGCCGACGTGTCGCTGGCTCGACTTCGACGACGTCGGCAGGCAGCAAATTCGTGTCGATGCCATCGTCGCCGATCTCGGGGCCGGCCTCACCGAACAGCAAATCTCCGCCCTGGCGGGCGCCGCTATCGCAGGCGTCCCGGTCCTCGACCGCCGCTATATCGTCGAGTCGCTGACCGGCCGGACTCCGCTCAGCGGTTTGAGGCCCAATGAATTCGGCGCGCTGCTGCCGTCGCGGCAATATCTGGTCTTCCGTCGCGGCATCGAATTCGTATTCACCGTCTTCTTCCTGCCGTTGATCCTCCCGGTGTTGGCGGTCGTGGCTCTCCTGGTTCGGCTCGACAGTCCCGGTCCGGTGTTCTTCAGGCAAAATCGCGTCGGCCAACGCGGCGGCATCTTCCGCATGGTCAAGTTCCGCACGATGTACCATGGCGCCGGCGGTCCGAGTTTCACCGCCGCCGCCGATCCCCGCGTGACGCGCGTCGGCTACTTTCTCCGCCGCTGCCGGCTGGACGAACTGCCGCAGGTCGTCAACGTGCTGCTCGGTGACATGAGCTGGGTGGGACCGCGGCCGGAGGCACTCAATCTCGATCAGCAATACGTGCGCGACATCCCGCACTTTGCCCTGCGCAGCATTGTCCGGCCCGGAGTCACCGGCTGGGCCCAGATCAACCAGGGTTACGCTCACGACCCCGACGAAATGCGATCAAAACTGGAGTATGATCTGTTCTATCTGAAGCACTGCTCGCTCTGGCTGGATCTGGTGATTGTGCTGCGGACATTTGCCGTGGTCTTCGGCGGCGCCGGCGCGCGCTGACCGCTTTTTAGCCCCACCCCGCGCTCGCTTCATCCTGACCATGTGCGGAATTGCCGGTCTCTACGCTTATCTCGACGTCGCCCCTGCGGTTGACCACGGCGAACTGGCACGCATGAGGGGCGCCGACGGAAGCGGCGACTGGGTTTCGGCCGATGGCCGCACGGGCTTCACTCAGCGCCGGCCGGGCGCCGACGGGGCGTTTGTCATCACCTTCGACGGCGAGATCGACAATTATCGCGAGCTGCGCGCCGAGCTTCAGGCCAAGGGGCGTGTCTTTCGCGGCGATTCCGATACCGAAGTATTGTTGCAGCTCTACGAAGATCGTGGCGCGGCCATGGTCGACGGGCTGCGCGGCACGTTCGCCTTAGGCCTGTGGGACGCCAGACAGCGCCGCCTGTTGCTGGCGCGCGATCCATTGGGCATCAAGCCGCTCTATTACGCCGACGACGGCTGGACGTTGCGCTTCGCATCGCGGGCCAAATCCCTGCTGGCCGGCGGTGCGGTGTCGCGCGAAATCCGCTCGCTGCCCGCTGGCACAACGCTGCTGGTCGACGGCACCGGTCCCGACGCGCCGCTGAACGCTCAGCGTATGGCGGGCCGGATGGCTCGGTCCGGCGGTGGCGTGACGACGGGTGCTCGCATCCTGGCCCTGGTCAGCGATTGCTACGGTGCGCAGGGCGGCATTGCCCGCTACAACCAGGATCTCTTCGGGGCGCTGGCCGCGGACGACGCCGAGATCCTGATCCTGCCGCGACTCGAAAGCGCGGCGGGGCTCACGCTGCCGGCGGGCATCCGCCAGGTTCCGCCCGTCTTCAACAGCCTGATCTATTCCCTCGCCGCGTTGCGCGCCGCTTGGCGCCATCGGCCGATCGATGTCGTGTTCTGCGGCCACGTCTTCATGGCGCCGCTGGCCCGACTGCTCTGCCGCCTGTTCGGCGCCTATTTCTGGGTGCAGGCACACGGTGTCGACGTGTGGGCCCGCCGCCGCCGCTGGGTACGCTGGGGTATCGAAGCCGCCGACATGATGACGCTGGTCAGCCGCGGTACGCGCCGGAGCCTGCTCGAATGGGTGGATCTCTCACCGGAGCGGGCGAGGGTTCTGCCCAACACGGTGCGCGAGGTATTCGCGCCGGGACCGCCATCCGAGGCGCTGCGGGCGCGCCTGGGGCTGGGCCCCGGACCGATCCTGCTGACGGTCGCCCGGCTGGCCTCCGTCGACCGCTATAAAGGCCACGAGGAGATCTTTGCCGCGCTGCCCGCGCTGCGCGCCAGGCATCCGACCCTGGTCCATGTCGTGGCCGGCGACGGCGACGATCGCGCCCGCCTCGAAAAGCGCGCCCTCGAGCTCGCGCACGATCCCGCCGCCGTGCGCTTTCTCGGTTACGTTCCCGAGGAGGACCTGCCCGACCTCTATCGACTGTCCGACCTTTTCGTGATGCCCAGTTCGGAGGAGGGGTTTGGCATCGTCTATCTCGAGGCGGCGGCCTGCGGCCTTCGCGTCATCGGCGGCGTCGGCGGCGGCAGCGAGGACGCCATTCCCGACGAGCGAGTCGGCGTCTTGGTTGACCGTGCCGACGGAGCGGCTCTGACGGCCGCCGTGTTGCGCCTGCTGGGCCAGGGCAGGGCGGATCTGGCCGCACTTGAACCCTACCGGCGGCCGCACTTTGCCGCTGGCGCCAGGCTACTCCTCGCTCGCCTCCGGGCACGGCCGCGTCGTATGAAGGGCGAGGCATGAGCACCACGGACTCTCCTCACTCGACCCATCTCATTCTCGAAGCCGGCCGCGCCGACCGCCAGTACTGGTCGGATGTGTGGCGCTATCGCGAGTTGCTGTACATCCTGGCGTGGCGCGACGTCGCCGTGCGCTACAAGCAGACCGTCGTCGGAGTCGCCTGGGCGTTTCTGCGGCCGTTCCTGACGACGGTCGTCTTCACCATCGTGTTCGGCCAGATTGCCAAGTTGCCGACCAGTGGAGCCACGCCCTACGCGATCATGGTGATCGGCGGCCTGCTGCCGTGGACGCTGTTCTCTTCGGTGTTCGGCGAGGCCGCCGGCAGCGTCATCAGCAACTCCAACCTGATCAGCAAGGTCTACTTTCCGCGGATGATCGTGCCGTTGTCCACGGTGCTGGTCGTCCTGATCGATTTTGCCGTGAGCCTGTCGATCCTGGCCGGCCTGATGATCTGGTACGGAATCGCGCCCGGCTGGCAGATCCTGCTGCTGCCGGTGTTCGTCCTGCTGGCCCTGATGACGAGCCTCGGGCCGGCGATCTGGGCCGCCGCCGTCGTCGTCAAATACCGCGACTTCCGCTTCGTCGTTCCCTTCGTGCTGCAATTCGGACTCTATGTCTCGCCGGTCGGGTTTCAGAGCACGGTCATCCCCGAACACTGGCGCCTGCTGTACAACCTCAATCCGATGGTGGGGATCATCGACGGCTTTCGCTGGTGCATCATCGGCGGCGCAAGCCCGATCGACCTTCCGGGCTTCACGCTGAGCATTGTCGTCATGTTCGTCCTGCTGTGGTGGGGTATCCGCACCTTCCGTCGCATCGAGCGCGGCTTCGCGGACCTGATTTGACGATGGCCGACACCGTCATCCGCGCCGAGAAACTCGGCAAGAAATTCATCATCGGGCACAACGTCCGGCGCGACGGGCTGCTGCGTGACGCCATGACAAGCGGCGTGCGCAACCTGTGGCGCAGGAGCGCGGACCTGCTCAGCGGCAAGCCACCCGTCAGCGACGGCAGGACCGAGGAATTCTGGGCGCTGCGCGAGGTGAATTTCGAGATCAAGCGCGGTGAGCTGGTCAGCATCATCGGCCACAACGGTGCGGGGAAGTCGACGCTGCTGAAAGTTCTCTCGCGCATCACCGAGCCGACCGAGGGCCGGGTCGAGATCTACGGCCGGGTCAACAGCCTGCTCGAGGTCGGCACCGGCTTCCATCCCGAGCTCAGCGGCCGCGAGAACATCTTTCTCAACGGCGCTATCCTCGGCATGAGCCAGGCCGAGATGCGGCGGCGGTTCGACGAGATCGTCGACTTCTCGGGCGTCGAGAAATTCATCGACACGCCGGTCAANNTTCCAGGAACGCTGCCTCAATCGCATGTCCGAGGTCGCCAGCAGCGGCCGCACTGTCCTGTTCGTCAGCCACAATTTTGCGGCGGTGCAGGCGCTGACGCGCCGGGCGATCGTCCTGCAGTCGGGCCGGCTCACCTTCGATGGTCCGGTCAAGGAGGGACTTGCCTACTACACGTCGTCGCTTGCCAAGCCGGGCGGGCGGCGCGCTTGGGGACGCGGCGACAACGCGACGNNCCACGGGGCTTGCCGGCATGTCGCTCGATGTCGTCCTGCGCGACCAGCACAATCTCGCCGTGGCTTACTACTCTTCGGGGATCTTCAATCAGGTATCGGTGCCGGCCAGGGCCGGATTTTACGAGTGCACGCTGTCGCTCGACTCCTATTTGCTGGCCGCCGGAGAATATGGACTCGACCTGGTGATTACCTCGACCAACATCGTGGTCGAACATAAGGTCGACAATGCCGTGCGCTTCTTCGTCGAGAGCTGCAGTCCCGGCGGCATCCCCTACAGCTTCGAGCAGGAGCTCGGCCTCGGCAATCAGGCAATGAAGCTGAGCGCTCCCCTCCAGTTCGTGCCGTTGCCGGCGCCGGCGGCGTCGGCTGTGCCCTAGACCGCCTCCGGCCAGGTCGACTGTCGATGGCTAACACCGTCTGCATCGTGAGCCCGGGCAATTTGGCGTCCAATCCGCGCGTGCTGAAGGAAGCCGATGCCCTGCACGAAGCGGGATACGAGGTCACCGCGGTGGTCTGCAATTACACCGAGGCGCTGCGCCGGTTCGACGACGAGATCGCCGCGCGCGCGCCCTGGAGGGTCCTGCGTGTGCCGCGCCTCGCCAGCGAGCGCTACTTTCATCTTGCGTCCGACGTCGCAGCGCATGTCCTGTCGATGGCCGGCGTGAAGGTCCCGCTGGCGATCGCCGCCAGCGCCTATGGCGGTCCGAGCGCGGCCCTGCGGCAGGCGGCGTGCGCGGTGCCAGCGGACCTCTACATTGCCCATTACGTCGCGGCGCTGCCCGCTGCCCGCGCAGCGGCGCGCCGGCACGGCGCGATGATGGGGTTCGATGCCGAGGATTTTCACTCGGGCGAAGGCGCCGGCGGTGCCGCCGAGGCGTTCCGCATGGCCCTGGTGAGGACGATCGAGGACGCTTGCCTGCCGCTGTGCGCCCACATGACGGCCGCCGCGCCGCTGATCGGCGAGGCCTATGCAGAGCGCTACGATATTTCGCCGGCGACCGTGCTCAACGTCTTTCCTCTTGCGATGCTGTCCGCCGCAACGGGTGAAAGCCTGCATGCCGGCGAGAGGGGTGGCCTCCGGGCCTACTGGTTCTCTCAGACCATCGGTCTCGATCGCGGCCTTCAGTCTTTTCTGCGCGCGATGGCTCGCGCCCAGGCGCGCGTCACGTTGGACGTCCGCGGCGGCAACAGGTGGGGTCATGGCGACCGGCTGATAGAGCTGGCACGCGAACTCGGCATCACCGACCGCGTCGCCTTGCTGCCGGTTGCCCCTCCCGACCAGATGGTCGAGTTGGCGGCGTCGTACGATATCGGCCTGTCGCTCGAGACTGACGTTACCGAGAGTCGCCGTCTCTGCCTCACCAACAAGATCTTCACCTATCTGCTGGCCGGTGTGCCTGTGATGATGAGCGACACGCCGGCCCAGCGTGCGCTCGCGCCCGATCTGGGCGAGGCTGCGGCGCTGGTCTCACTCGCCGACATTGACGGCATGGCGGCCGTGCTCGACCGACTCGCGGCCTCGTCCGCCGCCTTGCGCGCGGCCAAGGTCGCCGCCGCACGGCTTGGCCGGGTGCGCTATAACTGGGATGTGGAAAAGCAGTTCCTGCTTGCCTCCGTCGCCGCGGCCTTCGACCATCCCGGACAGGTTCGCCCATGACGACGCTGAAGCAGCGAGTTGGCGCCTGGCTGATCCCGCGACTACCGGTCAATCCGTGGGTCTTCCGCACCTTCCGCGTCGAATTGAGCGCCATGATGGTGCGCCTGCTCAACCACATCCATCCCGGCTGGATCGCCAAGCGCGGCGCCCTGCAGCGGCAGAAGGAGTTGCTGGTCAATGTGGGCTGCGGTCCGTTCGGCAGGGAAGGGTGGGTCAACCTCGACCTCTTTGCCGCGCCGGGCGTCACCTTGCGTGTCGATTGCCGGCGGCGCTTTCCGCTCGCCGACGGATCGGCGCGAGGCATTCACGTCGAGCATTACTTCGAGCATCTCGAGCCCACAACCGAACGGCCGCGCTTCCTTGCCGAATGCCGTCGCTCGCTGGAGCCAGGCGGCGTACTGCGCATAATTGTGCCCGACATGCACAAGTACGCCGAGGCCTATTTGGCGCCGGGTTGGGAGATGCTGAATGAGGTCGGCTGCGGCGGCGAACTGCCGCAAGATACGTTCGCCACCAAGATCGAGGCATTGAATCATGTGTTCGTACAGGACGGCGAACACTATGGCGGGTTCGACGCCGAGTATCT
>PLYQ01000168.1:34199-53605 GCA_003153415.1 Rhodospirillales bacterium
GTCATCGACAGTCTGGTACGTCACCTGCGCGCACGCGGGCATCAGGTCGGCCTCGTCGCCAAGGCCGGCTCGGAATGCTCCGCCGATTCGTTCTACGCTTGGCCCGGCATCGGTTCGCCGATGAACTTCTGGACGCTATGGAAGGCGGTGCGCACATTCAAGCCCGACATCATCCACAGCTTCTCGCGACTGGCCTACCTTACGCCTCATCTGCGCGGCCCGGTGCCGATCGTGATGACCTACGAGCGCGAGGCCACCCCGCGCACCGTACGCATGGCAGTGACGCTGGCGGCGCCCAGGGTGATCCGCTTCACCGGCTGCAGTAACGATCTCGCGAGCCGGGGACGGCGGGGTGGCGGCGACTGGTGTGGTATTCACAATATGTTCGAGATCGACACGTTGAAGTTCAGTCCGACGGTCCCGCCTGATGCACCGCTCTGCTTCCTGAGCCGGGTCGAGAGCATCAAGGGCGCCGATTGGGCGATCGAGATCGCGCGGCGCACCGGCAGTCGACTGGTCATCGCCGGCAACCATTCCGATTCGGGACCGGAGGGCGACTACTGGCGCCAGAAGATCGAGCCGTGGATCGGTCGCGACGGCATCGAATATGTCGGCGCGGTCGACGACGCGCAGAAGAACAAGGTGCTGGGCGAGGCGCGTGCCATGGTGGTACCCATCCAATGGGATGAGCCGTTCGGCATCGTCTTCGCCGAGTCGCTCGCCTGCGGCACGCCGGTGATCTCCTGTCCGCGCGGCTCGTTGCCCGAGATCGTGCGGCAGGGCATTGACGGGTTCCTGATCAACTCGATCGAGGAAGGCTGCGCCGCCGTGGCGAAGCTCGAGACGATCGATCGGGCCGTTTGCCGGCGCCGCGCCGAGCAGGAATTCGCGCCTGAGGTCATCGTCTCGCGCTACTTCGATCTCTACCGGCTGGCCATCGCCGAGCTTGCCCAGCGATGACCCGGCGCGTCGCCCTCGTGAGCGGCCACTTCCCGCCCAGCAATCTGGTCGGGGCGCACCGGGCGCGGTTATGGTCGCGCTATCTGCCCGAGTTCGGCTGGGAGCCGATTGTCGTGACCGGCGATCCCGCAAAGTACGAGGAGCGGCCCGATCCCGATCTCGAGCGGCTGGTGGCGCCGGGGCTTCGCGTCATCCACGCCCCGACGCTGTCGACACGGCCGATTCGTCTCGTCGGCGATATCGGGGTGCGCGCCTTCTGGGGTTGCTACCGCGTGCTGGCCCGGCTGGCGGCGGCGCGCGATGTCGATTTCGTGCTGGTGACGATCCCGTCGAATTTTCTCGGGCCGGTCGGCCGGCTGATCCATCGTCGATACGGCGTGCCGTTCGGCATCGACTATCAGGATCCCTGGGTCAATCGCTGGCCGGGAGTGGACCGACCCTTCACTCGTGCGTGGGGCTCCTATCGCCTCGCCTGCCTGCTGGAGCCATGGGCGGTGCGCGATGCAGCCCTCATCACCGGCATGGCGCCGGGCTACGTCGCCGGCATGCTGGAACGCAACCCGGCTGTTGCCAGCCACGCCGTGGTCGCTTTCATGCCGATGGGCACCGCGCCCGAGGACTTCGAACTGGTCGGCACGTTGCATCGGCCGCCGTTCCTGTTCGATCCGGGCGACGGGAACTTCCACATGATCTATGCCGGCGCCCTGCTGCCGGCGGGTGTCGTCGTGCTCGACGCGTTTCTTGCCGGCTTGCGTGCCCTGCGTGACAGCGCGCCCGCGATCGCGGCCCGGCTGCGCGTGCATTTCGTCGGCACCGGCACCTCGCCCGACGATCCGCAGGGCTATCGGGTTCTGCCGCGGGCCAAGCAGGCCGGCGTCGGCGAGATGGTGAGCGAGCATCCCCATCGGATCGGCTATGTCGACACGCTCAACCACCTTGAACGGAGCAACGCCGTCCTCGTCCTAGGCTCGACGGAGGCGCACTACACGCCATCCAAGGTCTTCCAGGGGATGCTTTCACGTCGGCCGGTCTTCGCCATGTTGCACGTCGAGAGCACCGCCGTGGAGATGATCCGAACAGCGCGAGCGGGCCGGGTGATGACGCTCACCGAAACGGCAATGCCCGATCCGGCCGCCGTCGCCCGGGAGATTCGCGCCCTCAGCGAGGAAGCGACCGCATACGATGCCCGCTTTGTCGACACCAGCGGCTTCGAGGCCTACTCGGCGCGGGAGTCGACACGGACCCTCGCCGGGGCGCTCGACCTCGCCCTCGAACGGCAGCAGGGGACACGCCGTCCATGACGCCGCGTATCGGCTTTCTGGTCAGCCATCCGATCCAATATTACACGCCGATCTTTCGCGAGCTCGCCAAGCGTTGCGACCTGACGGTTTACTTCGCCCATCGCCAGACGCCTGAACAGCAGGCGAGTGCCGGCTTCGGCGTCGCCTTCGACTGGGACATCGACCTGCTGTCCGGCTATCGCAGCCAGTTCCTGACCAACCTCTCGCGACGGCCGTCGACGGATCGCTTTTGGGGCTGCGACACGCCCGACGTCGCGCGTGAGATCTCGGAAGGCCGCTTCGACGCCTTCGTCGTTCCCGGATGGGCCTTGTGGTCCTACTGGCAGGCAGCGCGGGCCTGCCGACGGGCCGGCGTGCCCGTGTTCGTCCGCGGCGATTCGCAACTCGCCGGTCAGCGCGACGGCGCCCTTCGTATCGCCAAGGCGCTGATCTTTCCGCACCTGCTGCGCCGGTTCGACGGCTTCTTCCATGTCGGGCAACGCAATCGCGAGTACCTGCTGCACTATGGCGCACCGCCACAGCGGCTCTTCTTCTCGCCACACTGCGTCGACAACGCCGCCTTCCGCGCCGGCAGCGAGGCGGAGCGCCAGCAGGCCGCTTCCACCGGTACCGCTCGGGCGGGGAGCAAGCGAATCCTCTTTGTCGGCAAGTTGGTCGAGCGCAAGCGTCCACTCGACTTGTTGCACGCTGCGGCGCAAGTGCGCAGGCACGGCATGTCGGTCGAGGTGGCGTTTGCCGGTTCGGGCGAGTTGGCGAGCAGCCTCGAACAATTTGCCAAGGCCACAGACTTGCCGGTGCAGTTCCACGGCTTCGTCAATCAGAGCGAAATGCCGGCGATCTACGCTTCCGCCGACGTGATCGCCCTGCCGTCGGACGGTTCGGAGACCTGGGGCCTGGTGGTCAACGAAGCCATGGCGTGCGGCGTTCCGGCCGTGGTCTCGGATGTCGTCGGCTGCGGGCCTGACCTGGTCGAGTCGGGCGCCACCGGCGCCACATTTCCCCTGGGTGACATCCCGGCGATGGCCAAGGCCATTGAGGCCGTGCTTGCCTTCGACGCGCCGACGATGCGCGACCGTTTGGAGGCGCGCATGCAAATTTATTCGCCGGTACGTGCTGCAGAAGGGATCATCGAAGGTGCGATTAGTCTTTGTGGGCGCCTTTTGCTAAACTAGAAGCTTATCGCTGAAATCTACGTTTTTTCAGGATTTTATGACGACCGCAGCCGTCCTTCGCACACGCCCCGCGCCGACGCTGGACGTTAATCTCGTCCGCCTTGGCTTCGCCTATGTCGGAGGGGTCTGCGCTGTTCTTGCGCCATTTTCATCCGTGCCGCTGGAGTTCGCTGTCGGTGGCGCCGTTCCGTGGCTGATCCTGCGCATCATCGGCACGCCCGCGACGCCGGCGGCGCTGCTGTATTTCTTCGTCTGGCAATGGCTTCAGGTTTTCGCCCGAGTGCCGCAGGCCTGGGTCGACGGCGAGACGCTGTCGAATGGACTCTATGGCCCCAACGTGACGCGTGCCTACTGGTACATGATGGCCAGCCTGGTGGTGCTGGCGCTGATGTTTCGGTTGGTGCTGGGCAACGTCAAGCCGGCGACACCGGCGCAGCGTACGGCGCACTACAAGTGGCAGGTCAACGACCTCTTGCGCCTCTACATCGCAGGGTCAGTTTTGGGGTTTGTCGTTGTTCTAGCCGCCCGCGTGGTTCCGAGCGCGCAACAGCCCCTGGGCGCCCTGGGGCAGGTCAAGTTCGTCGGCCTGTTCATGCTGTTCGCCTACGTCCTGTCGACCGGCCGGGGCACCAAAGTTATGGTCGGCGTGGTGCTGTTCGAGATCGCCGCCGGCTTCTCCGGCTTCCTGTCGGACTTTCGCAGTGTGTTCATCTACCTGGGAATCTCCACTATTGCAGCGCGCATCAAGTGGAGCGGGACCGTCGCCGTCATATCGATCATCGGCCTGATGGCCCTCGTCACGCTCTCGTTGTTCTGGACGTCGGTCAAGATGGACTATCGAACGTTTGCCGCACAATCCGACGAATCCCAGGCCATCGTCATGCCGCTGTCCGATCGCCTGGCATTCCTTGGCGGACGGGCGCTGGCGCCCAATATCGACTTGAGTCGAACATCCTACCAGTTGTTGATCCGCCTGGCCTACGTCGACATTTTCGGCTCGGTGATAGATGTGCAGGAGGCGTCACCCGAGGCCATGCCAATGCGGCAGTGGCGAGAAGCCATCGGGCACGTACTGGTGCCGCGCATGCTGTTTCCGGGCAAGGCCGAGCTCTCGGATTCCGAGGTCTACACGCGTCTCGCCCGCGGCTTCACGTTCGAGGACATCCGCATGGGCACGTCGATCAGCGTCGGCTACATGGGCGAGATCTTTGCCGACATGGGATTCCCCGGCATGCTGGTCGGCATGGCCTTCCTCGGCCTCATGATCGCCGGAGTCATCCGCCTGATCCTGAGCTTCCAGGTGCCACTGATAATGCGCGAAGCCATAATCATGGCCTTCATGTCCAGTATGGCGACTACCGGCGTGGAAATCTCGCTGCCCAAAGTCCTGGGCGCCATGTTCATGTTCTTCATCGTCTTCGTGATGCTGAACAAGTTCTTGTTCCCCAAAGTCGTGAAATGGCTCGATCAACGCAGCGCGCTTGCCAGGTTGAAGTATTCCTGACGCTCGCATGGTCGATATTTCGGTCATCATTCCGACCTACAATCGACTCTGGGCACTTCCGAAGGCCGTCGAGTCCTGCCTCTCGACCGGCTGTGCCGTCGAGGTCATCGTCATAGACGACGGCAGCACGGACGGGACCTGGGACTGGCTGCAAACCCGAAAGGACGTTGTGAGTATCCGCACGGACAATTGGGGCAAGGACTGGGCTGTGGTCTCGGGAATGTCCGTGGCCCGAGGAGCATATGTTCGATTTCTCGATTCGGATGACTGGCTCAAGCCGCGGGCAAATCTCGAGCAATTGACAATGGCGCGCGAGATGCAAGCCGACATTGTCGTGGCCGGCTACGACGACTTCTACGAGCCATCGGAGGAATTGAAGCCCCATCCGTGGGTCGATTGCGACGACTTCATCGCCCAGCAGCTGGGAGAGGTGTCGTTCTCGCATTATTCGGCTTTCCTGTTTCGCCGCGAGTTCATCGCCAACATCCCGCATCGCCAGGAATTCGCCCTTCGCGACGACAGGATGTTCCTGCTCGAGGTCGCCCTGCGCAAGCCGCGGCTGGCGGTGTATCGTGAGGCCGCCTTCGTCCATCGCCATCATGACCGTGGACGACTGCAGCGCAGCGCCGGCTTTCTCCGGACCCTCACCGACTGGACGCACATCGAGGTCTACCGCAAGGCGGTGGCGATGCTGGCCGCCCAGGGCGATCTGTCGAAGCGGCGCAGGAGGGCGGCGGTCGCCCATATGTGGCCGGTCGTGCGCAACCTCGCCCGGAGCCAACTCGACGAGGCCGCTGCGGCCGCCAAGTGGATCTTCGAGACCGATCCTGAGTTCGAGCCGCCCATTCGCCGCAGCTTGGCCGCCGCCTACAGGCTGCTCGGCTTCAAAATGACCGAACGGCTGGTCCGGATCAGGGCGTTGTTCCGCAGAGGGCCGCCGCGCGGCTACGCGGGATGACCGGGACGCACAACAACCGCGGCGGCTCGACCAACCTACGAGTGTCGCACTGCGTCGGCTTCTACTTCCCGCAGACCGTCGGCGGGACGGAAGTCTACGTCCGCGATCTTGCCACGGCGCTCCTGCCATATTCGATCGACAGCAACATCGTTGCCGCGACCGACCGTGCCTACGAGGCCTACGATTGGGCCGGCATGCCGGTCTTCCGCTATCCGAGCAACTGGGCCGACGTCCGCGAGACATCAGAAGCTCCATCGACGAAAGGCCTCAGCAAGTTCCAGGAAGTGATCCTCCGCGCCAACCCCGACGTGTTCCATCTCCACTCCTGGACCACCGGCGCGGGCTTGCGGCAGCTCTCGCAGGTGGCGCAACTCGGCATTCCCTGCGTCGCCACCGTGCACGTGCCGTCGGCGCTCTGCCTGCGCGGGACGATGATCTTGAACGGCAAGGAGCCGTGCGACGGCCGTATCGACGAGAAGCGCTGCGCCCAGTGCTGGGCGATCTCGCGGGGCCTGCCATCGCCGGTGGCGTTCGGGGTGTCCCGGCTGCCGAGGATGTCCATCGGCGGCACCCACGAGTCGACCCTGACACGCCGGCTGGCGACGATGCTTTCCGCCCGTTCGCTGGTGAACATACAGGCCCGCGATCTCCATCGCATGGCCTCGCTCTGCCACCGGATCGTGGCCCCCAGCCAATGGGTCTATGCCGCGCTGGCCGCCAACGCCGTTCCGCCACAGAAGATCTTCATCTCGCGACAGGCGGTTGCCAAATCGCTCATCGAGCGCGGCGCGCGCGGGGGCGCGGCCCACGACGGCCGGGAGCTGCGCATCGGCTTCATCGGCCGCCTCGAGCACTACAAGGGCGCACACATCCTGCTGCAGGCCATGGGCCAGATCCCGCGCAATGTGCCGATCCGCCTGATCGTCGCCGGCAGCGGCACGGAGCTGCCTTATCTGCGGACGCTCGAAGCCGCGGCCGAGGGCGATGCCCGTATCGAATTCCTCGGGCCGATCCTGCACGACCAGGTGCCCGACTTCCTCGATCGGATCGATGTCCTAGCGGTTCCGTCGAATTACATGGAGACCGGCCCGCTGGTCGTGCTCGAAGCCTATGCCTTCGGCATTCCGGTCATGGGTGCCAACCTCGGCGGCATCGCCGAGAGAATTCGCGACGGCGTCGACGGCTGGCTCCTGCCGTTCGACGACAGCGAAGCTTGGGCGGCCGCGATGCGGGCCGCCGCTCTCGACAGGGCGCAAGTTGCCCGTCTTGCCGCCACGATCCGACCCAGTCGGACCATGGGCGATGTCGCTTCCGAGATGGCGGCGCAATATCGGCAGGTCCTGAACGAGGCGTCGAACATGGCTCCGGGCGAAACTTCTGACCGCGACGCACGGTGAGCGGAACGACCTTCTTCGGGCGAGTGTGGGCGTCCATGGCGTCGCTTTGCTTCGTCCTGATGGTGTCGGTCACGTTCGTCTACACGGCCGCAAGCATCATCGTGCGGCCGTCGATGTACTCCGACGGCGGCTGGGGTTTCCTCGGCTGGGAATCCGGGCAGCGCGCATCGGCGGGCTTCAACTATTCGATGCTGCCCGACCTCGCGGACATCTCGAAGGGCGCCGCCGGATTCGGCACCGTCTGGTCACCGGGCCAAAACGTCTTTCCCGAGCTGCTGGCGTCGTCGGGTCTCAGCCTGGGGCTTTCTATCGCCCTGGTGACGGCGGCCTTTTCCGCGCTCGGTCTGGTCGGCTGGTACCTGCTCTACCGGGCTTTCGGATTTCCGCTGCGGACGGCCATGATCGCGCTGGCGATCGTCGCCTCCAACCGGTTCTTCAACACACCCTTTCTCATCTACAATGGCGGCGAGGTGCTGTTGTTCGGCGTCGCGCCGTACTTTGCGCTCATGGTTTGGAAGCTCCGCAGCCTGCGATGGAGCGCAGTGACCCCGATGCTCGTTGGCACGTTCGTCCTGTTCTTCGCCAAGTTGAGCGGCATCATCTTCGCGGCCGCGACGATCGGTGCGGCCGCGACCTGTGGCGCCGAGGCATGGCGCGATCGCGACACGCTGCGCAAGATGGTCGTGGCCGTCGTCACCGTCGGTCTGGTCGGCGTGACTTTCTACTTCGCCTGGTATTCGCGCGGCTGGACTCCGGTGCATCCCACATCGCAGCTGAACTGGGCGCGCCTGCCGATGGACGTCGCCTACGCGATTTCCGCCTCCTGCTGCGCCACCCTGTCGCTGCCCGATATGGCGAGCTACATCCTGATGTATCCCGGCCGCGCCGTGCTGAAGTCGATCGAGCCGGGATTCTTGGTCTTCCTGCCGATCGCGGTCGGCGTCTTCGCCGTGACCTGGTCGCGCCTGCGCGGCGATTACGACGAGTACCTGCGCTTCGTATCGCTGATCGCCGTGGCGAGCATCGCCGTCCTGCTGGTCACCTGGGTAAGGGGCAGCGTCGTTGGCCACGAGGAAAGGCACCTGCGGCTCGTCGCGCTGCTGTTTCTCGCCGGTATCGTCCATGCCTTCGTCGAGTTTCCGGGCAAGGCCCTTCGCACCACCTTTGCGCTCGTGGTCGTCGGCGCCTCCCTCTACGGGCTCGCCTCGTTTGCCATCCGCGTTGGGGTGATCTCGCACGGTCCGCTCGGCGACCGCGGCTTCAGGCACATGATCGCCTCGCCTGAAGTCCTCGATTTCATGCGCAAGATCGACGTTGCCGGACCTGACAGGGCGCCGCCGCTGGTGCTCGTGCCGACACCCGAGATGGCGCTCGACTTCGCGCGCGCGCGCGTCATGGCCAATCAGGCCGACTTCGATTCGCCGGACGAGCTGCGCGCCCGCATCTATCGCGGCCGGGTCGCCAGGCTATACGTCATCATGCAGAACAAGCTCGTCGCCAACGGCAAGGCCGATATCATCCTGAGGTCGTTCGCGGACTACGCGATCGACGCCTGGCAGACGATCCCGCTCGGCGATTTCGTCTGCTTCTATCAGGAGCTGCCGGCGAAATGAAACCGTCCCCGCCAGTATCGTACGGCCCCGGCGATCGATGGAAATGGAGCTTCGTGGGGATCCTGTCGATTCCCGTCCTGCTCGGTGTCGTCTTCTTCGTCCTTCGGCCGTCCATCAACAACGACGCCGGGGTCGGCTTCGAAATCCTGCAATCGATGGCCAGGGGAGGCGGGTTCAACCTGCAGATCCAGCCGAGCCAGGAGGACATCGCCCGCGATTCCTCGTCGTTCTTGGCCGCGTGGTCGCCCAGCCAATATTTGCTGCCGGGGCTCGCCCAGCGGGCGGGCTTCGACCTCGGCCACGCGATCGCCGTGGTCGTCGCCGCCTGTTCCATCCTCGGCCTTTGGGGCTGGTGGAGGCTCTACCGGTCGTGGGGCTTCTCCGGGCAGGTCGCGCTCGCAAGTTGCCTCATCGTGGCCCTCACCCGGCATTTCTCGAACCCGTTCTACGAATACAACGGCACCGACGTGATCCTGTTCGCGGCAGCACCTTGGGGCGCGCTGTGGCTGTGGAACAGCAGACGCCAGCCCTGGACGGTGCGCTTCGTCGTCACCGCCGCAGTGGTGGCAATGCTTACCTTCGCGAAGCTGTCCGGCATTGTTCTCGGTGGCGCCCTTGTCTGCGGCCTGGCGGCGGCGTGCCTGGACAACGGCGCTGCGTGGACCGTCCGACTATTCGATTGGCGCCGCGTCGGGGCGCTGGCCGGCTGGATGCTGCCCGCCGGGTTGGCGGCGCTGATGGTCGCCGTCCTTGTCTATGCCTTCTGGATCACAAGGGGATGGACCGCGCTCGATCACCCCAAGGGCGCCGGCCTCTCGCTCGCCAAGATTTATTTCCCGATGGTGTCGACACTCGTTTCCGCCTTTAGCATCGGCGATGCGATCGGCTTCCTGCTGATGAATCCGGGCAGGAAGCTGATCGAGGAGCCGGACGTGGTCTATGCTGGCCTACTGCCGATCTGCGCCGTCGCCGTCTGGTATGTCGGTCGTGTCGTCGCACCTCGGCTGGGCGAGGTCTGGGCTTTCATTGTCGGGACCTGCGTTCCCTACCTGATTTTCTTCATCTTCTACCTGGCTGCGGGGGCGCTGTACCTCGACGACCGGTATTTCCGGCCAATAAGCCTGATGATGTTGCCGTGCCTGATCTTTGCGGCGATCGGAGGCCGTAGCCGGTTGTTCAGACACCTGACGCTCGCGACGGCGGTCCTGGCATGCCTGTATGGCGCCGGCTCGACGGTCCAGCATATCGTCGGCATCCGCGAGCGGCCGGTCGGGGCGCTCGGCTTTCGCCACGGCTTTGCCTCCGCGAAGTTGCTCGAGCAGCTCAACGCCTCGAATTTGCCGACCGGCGCACAGGGCAACGGCAGGGTGGTCTACGTCGCCTCGCCGGAACTCGCGGTGGAAGTCCGCGACGGGCGCGTCATCGCGACCGTCGCCAACTTCGAGGCGCTGGAAGTGGCGCACTGGCGAAAATTCAAGGGAAGGGCAAGGGAGCTCGTCCTCTACCTGCCGACGACATTCCTGCGCAACGGCAAGGCCGACGCGATCCGCAAGGCATTCGTGGACTACGACTTCGACAAATGGACGCGATCCGACATCGATGACCGCTTCGTGCGCTTCTCGCAGTAGCGCCCGCTGACAGTGCTGCTCAGCGAAGGTATGAGATATAGAGCGACTTCATCATCTTGTAGATCGCCGAGTCCTGCATGGCAAAGCGCATCAGAAAGTCGCGGGACTTGTCCTCGAGCGCGCCCACCACGTAGTCGATGCCGGCTCGGCGCCGGTACTCGGCAAGATATTTCCTGACCTCTTCCTCGGTCTCGGCCATCCCGTTGTCGCCGTACTTCGCGACATTGAAGTTGAAGTGACCGTCATCGAACGACTTCACGCCATGCAATGTCGTCTTCATGAAATTACCGATCAGGAGGTCGTCGAAGATCCGGTACTTGATGGAAGCGATCAGGCTGTTTCGCGGCACAGCGAAGCTGATCCCGCGGTCCTTTCTGCCGCGCATCTTCGTGGCATAGCTCTTGCCGCCGACCTCGAAATTGACGAACCCGAAATAGTCCTGCACGCGATCCTTGCGGGCGAAGTAATCGGTGATCAGCTTCTGGTCGTCCTTGTCGAGTTGATCGGACCAGCTGTCGCCGAAGTCTTCGGGCGGCCGGATCGTCACCTTATGCTCTTCGTGGGGGTAGGCTTCGACGGCCAGCGTCCGGCAGTCGACGGACGCAAAGGCCGGGAGGCACTCGACGCCCGCGGCTCGGCCGTCATGGAACGCTTCGACGGGCGTCGTGTAGGCCTGGGCCCAGATCGAATCCTGCCGCTGGTACTGGTGCGATGAGGAGAAGGGGATGGCCGCCTTGCCGCCCGTGGCCTTGGACAGGTTGTTGAGCTGCAGGCCGACCGAGGGCCTGCTCGCGGCGCGCGGGAGGATGAACGAGCCGTCCTCGGCGTAGAAGTTAATCATGTCGGCGTCGCCGTAGCCCGTGAGGGCCATGATATAGGAGTGCTGATAGTCCTTGGAGATGCTGCGGATGTAGCGCGAGCAGTCCCGTGTGCCGGCGTCGTTCAGATTGATGAACAGCTTGCCGCAGACGTCGAGGAGCAGGATCGAATCCTGGATACGCGTCGTAATGCACTGGATCTTGATATTCTTCGACAGCGGCACCCACTTCCTGTCCGGCAGGACAGTGAGGTCGTAGCCTGCCGGCGACAGGTCTTTGAAGATTCGCGCGTTGACGTGGTCGGGCAGCAGGATCTTGTTCGAACGGAAGCGCTCGATGCTTTCTGGATTCAGGTGATCGGGATGGCCGTGTGAGAAGAAGATGTACTCGCTCTTTCGGATGTCGTCCTTCAGCTCCTTCGGGATCTTGTGGCTGAGCGACCAGCTGCCGAAATAGGCTGGCTCCTCGTCGCCAAACCACGGATCCGTCGCCAGGATCGGCTTGTCGTCATAGGCGATCAGTGTCGCGTTGCCTGTCGTCGTGACCTTTTGCATCGGCTTTCTTCCGGTTAGGTCGGCGCAGATGCCCGCGCCGCCAGGCGGGTCAACAGCAGATCTTGCTGGCGGCCAGGAGCGCCGTCGCTGCGGCGCAAGGGCTTCGGCTTCCGCCACTTGAGATACCACTCGAGCTCGTACGAATTGTCGATCTCCCACGCCGAGAAGCCGGCCTCGGTCAACCGGCCGAAGACGTTCTTCCACGCCTCGTAGTCGTCCTCGGGGCTCGCCTCGACGATGATGTCCATCTTCGCCGAATAAAGGGAAAGCCTGTCGAGTAGATGCTGCAGGACCGGCGGCTCGGCCCCCTCGATATCGATCTTGAGCAGCCGCACGCGCGCCATTTCTGCCGCGGTCAGGATGTCTTCCAGCGGCAGCGCATCCACCGACTCCATGAGCTTGCCGCCGCGCGAGGCCAGCGTCGTCGCCGCGCCGATATTGAGTTCGTAGATCTCGTAGAGGTCGAGCTTGCCGACCCGATCGGAGACCGCCGCCTTGACGGCGCGGACGTTGGTCAGGCCGTTGAGCTCGACGTTGCGCGTCAGCAGCGAAAACGCCCGTGGTGACGCCTCGATGGCGATCACCCCGCCGGAGGCGCCGACCAGCCGGGACGCAAGCACCGTATCGTAGCCGATGTTTGCGCCGACATCGACGAAGATGTCGCCGGGCTCCAGGTTGCGCTCGATGACCCGCGAGACGTCCGGTTCCCAGACGCCAAAATGCAGGATCATTCTCTGCAGCAGATCGTGCGGATCGCAGAACAGGCGAGCCTTGAAATAGGTTGGCGCGCGAAATTCAGGGCCGATCATCTTCAGCGCCTTGTTGTAGACGCGAAAGACGAGCACGCCGAGGGACAGCGGCATCAGCTTGATCAGCCCGACTATCGCGGTATGAACCGCGTGAATTACGCCTTGCATGGGAGTCGCGAGTTTCTTCCATGGCTCCGGCTAATGCCACTGCGAATTGCCTGGAGGGGGCGGATCAATGGTCGCAACCGCGACGCGTCGCGGCAGCGACAGGTCACAACCGCGACGTGGTCGCAATGGCGACATGGCCGCGAAGGCAACACNNTGATTGTGTGAAGTACTACCGCACTTCGTATGATAATATTCGCTGATCAGGCGTGCGGCCTTGGCCGCGGCGACTGCAGCATCTTTTTTCGGGGCCGCCTCAGTTGAGTTCGCGACAGCCGCTCAATCTCTTTTACGAGGAGCCAAACCCCGATCGATGGGTGCCGCTCGACCGCTACCCAAGGTCCCTGCTGCGCCGCTTCGTGCGCGGCCCCTGGCAGCCCGGCGGGCAGATGCGGGTGTTCCTCAATCTCATGGCCGGTCTCGACCGCCTCGGCGTGGCTTACCGGGTTAACGACTATCGCCACATCAGGGCCAATCCGGACGAACTGGCCTGCCTGATCGGCAAGCCGCACATCCTCGACGCTTTCAAGCGCCGCACACCGTTGCTGTTCGGCACGTCGATCTACAATCATCCGATCGACGACGAAGCCGTGTTGTCCCGCCACACGATCCGCCAGTTTCTCGTCCCCAGCCCCTGGGTGAAGCGAATGTTTTCCGAGGTCTGGCCCGGTCTGGTCACGGTGTGGCCGGTCGGAGTAGACACCGCGCGCTGGAAGCCCGCACCGTCGGCGTCCAAGGACGTCGACATCGTAGTCTACGACAAGGTCTTTCGTTACCGCGAAAAATTCGAAGATACGCTGATCAATCCTCTGCTCGAGGAGCTTCGCCGCCGCGGCCTTGTCGTCGAGCGGCTGCGCTACGGCTCCTACCGCGAATGGGAACTCCACGCGCTCAGCCGGCGCGCGAAATCGATGATTTACCTGAGCCGCCATGAGACCCAAGGCATCGCCCTGCAACAGATGCTCGCGTCGGATGTACCGGTTCTCGCCTGGGACATGGGTGGCGACTGGCAGACGATCGAGTACCTCCTGCGCGGGGTCCGCTTCGGACCGGTGACATCCGTGCCCTATTGGGACGATCGCTGCGGCGTGAAATTTGCGGGCGTCGAGGACATGGTACCGGCGCTCGACAAATTCTGGCGCGGTGTCCAGACGGGCGCGTTCGCGCCGCGCGAGATGATTCTGGAAAACAAGCTGACGCTCGAGGCGAGCGCCCGGGCCTACGCGGACCTGGCTGAAAAGTACGGTACCAGTACTACGGCCGTAAGCTCAGCCGGCTGAGCTCGGCCGCGACCGCGTCGGCGACAAGGCGATTGGCCTCGGGAGTTTGGTGCCAGACACGATAGGCAGCGTCGATGCCCCGCGCGCGAACGATCCCGTCGATGATCGAGAACGAGTCCAGGGTGCCGAGACCGGCCTCGGCGGCGCAACGCAGCACCCGCTGTGAGAGTCTGCGCTGCTCGTCGGCAAACGCCTGATTTTCTCGCCAGACATGGGGTAGATACTGGGCCACGACCAAGGTCGGGATATCGAGGCTGGCGAGGCGACGCATCAGTGGACAGGCCAGGCGTTCGCCGGCGCCGGTGGGCAGCACCTGAACATCGTCCCAGTACCATTTCGGGTACCAGCCGAGCCGCCGGACGAGCTTGTCGACGAACATCGACCAGCCGAGCGCGCGCCGCCAGAACGACAGCTCGCCGCGCGCGATGGGCGAGATTGGCGCCGGAACGTTGCGTAACTCCAGCGTACCGCCCTTAAGGTCGAAGTATGGCTTCTCGCCGCCCCACAGACGGCTCATTTCATTCCTATGGAGATCGTCGGCGATGAAGCCGATCACGATGGCGGCTGGCCGAAGGGCCGCCGCAGATAGCTCCGTGCGCAATACGATCTGATCGAGGCCATAGCCCGGAACGCCCGCATTGACGATGCGCCGGCGGACCAGCGTGCTGAGGTACGCAGGCCAAGTCTCGCCATCGGCCACTTCATCACCGTAGGTGTAGGAATCTCCGGCAATGAGTAGGGGCGATCCGCTGGCGGCGTCGGCCGCCTGGTTCGGCGTCACGCGAAAGCCCTGGGCATCGTGGCTGTGTTCCGGATTGTTGCACGAAGGGCCGGGCACATAGCCCAGGCCAGGATCGTGGACGAACCCGCACTTGCCGTCGTTCTTGTGGGTTTCCAGCAGGACGAGATTGGGCCAATGCCACAAGAACCACGTTCCGCGCCACAGCCGGCAGCCGAGTTCCACGACGACCAGCGTGACCAGCAGCGATACCGCGAGCAGCGCGAGGCGACCGCCGAATTCAGCCGGCCGCTTCATGGTGGTCGACTCTCGTCGCTACGCGGCGGCGCGTCACCAAGCGGCGACCTATCGAGAGTCCACTCCTCGTGCCAATCGGTGACCCTGCCTTCACGGCCGATCGTGCCGACCTGCACGGGAAGGATACGGTCGACGATCTGCGCCGGCAGGAACCGCCGCAACGCCAGCACGAGGCTGAGGTAGGAACGGCCGGACTCGAACGGATGCCGCCGCTGGCGGGTGGCGTCCCAGCGGACGAGGCGGTCGGGATAGCGTCGCATGGCGACGAGGGCCGGCGCGTTCTGGCTGACGAAGGCAGCGAGCATGCGCTGCTTGCAGTCGAGATCGCCGGGATCGAGGTGAAATTTCAGTACCGGACGATCGTCGATCCCGTCCGGCGGGCCATAATAGGCGACCAGGCCGAACAGCCAACGCGCGCACAAGGCGATGATCCGGTGCGGCGTGTAGGCGAGCGAGACGTACGGGCTGTACTCGGGTGCCTCGAACACGTCGAAACGGTCCTGCGCTGTCATGATCGAGCCGAGCAGCGCGGCAATCATGTCGTGGTGGATGTGGCCGCCTTCGAACATCGGCACCACGACCGCGGTGGGCTTGAAGTCGTCGATGATCGATCGAACCGCCTCGGCGGCGATGCGCAGCCGCTGCGGGTCGCGCTGGCGCAGGGGCGGCAGCAGATCGAGATGTCGTAGATCGCTGGCATCAAGGCCGGCTTCGCGCCAGGCCGTGCGCGCTTCGGCGGTGCGGATCTCTGCCATTCCCGGCGTCTCGTCGGGCGCGAGATAGACGATGCGCGTGGCGCCGCCTAACCGCCGGTTGCGCGCGCCGATGCCGCCGGCGGAGATGACGCAATCGTCCTCGTGCGGCGCCAGGATCAGCAGTCGCCCCGGTGCGTTCCAGGCGGTCCATCGTTCGAGCACATGAATGCGCCAGAGCGACCACGCCGAGAGGGCGAAGAGCAGCGAGTAGAACACGGCGAAGGCGAGCGGCAGCAACCGGATGCCGCTGCCCAGCGCAAGCGTGGCGCACCACAATAGGGCAGCGGCGCTTCCCAACAGCAGGGTCGCGACGAAAGGCCTGAAAAATATTCGAAGCTTCATGCGACGGTGCAAATTCTCGGTGCGACTTGTCGAGGCGGCCTGGTGGCCGTTTGCCCGGGCCGAAGACGATGGTCGGTGTTAGTGGTCCGTTCGTCCGTTACCTATGCTATTGGAAACCGAAGAACTGCAAGCCCCCGGCGGGAGCCGGGGCCGGGTCGGCCGCCGGCCCGTGCATTGGTGGACGAGCATTTGCGCCTTCTGCACGTCGTTCCGACGTATCTTCCCGCCGTCCGATATGGCGGACCGATCCTCGCCGTGCACGCGCTGTGCCGGGCCCTGGCGGCAGACGGCCATGACGTCCATGTCTTCACCACCAACGTTGATGGCGATGGCGACAGCGCCGTGCCGCTGCAGCAGCCGGTCGACGTCGAAGGCGTGCAGGTCACGTACTTTCCGAGCCGAGTGCTGCGACGGCTCTACTGGTCGCCGCCGATGCGGCGTGCGCTGCTGGCTGGCGCCCCGTCATTCGATCTCGTGCACCTGAATGCGCTGTATCTCTGGCCGACATGGGCCGGGGCGCGCGCCGCGCGGACCCACCGTATCCCCTACGTGGTGTCGCCGCACGGTGTGCTCGTGCCCGAGCTCATCCATCGCAAGAGCCGCTTCGTGAAGAATGCCTGGATCTCCCTGATCGATCGCGGCAACCTCGAACGGGCGGCGGCGATACACTGCGCGTCCGCCGTTGAGGCAGATCGTCTTGCCGGCTTCGGCTGGTCGTTGCCGCCGGTCGCCATCGTCCCGCACGGCGTCGACGATCCGCCGCATACCGCAGGCCAGTCGGTCTCGGCCGATGTGAGTGCCGCCGTTGCCGGCGGGCCGATGATCCTCGCATTGGGCCGGATCAGTTGGGAGAAAGGCCTCGATCGGCTGATCGCGGCGCTGCCCGGGGTGCCGGCGGCGCGGCTGGTGGTGGCGGGGGACGACGCCGTCGGACTGGCCGCCTCACTGGTGGCCCAGGCGCACCGTCTCGGCGTTTCCGCGCGCCTGACCATGCTCTCCCGTTTCGTCGATGGCGCCGACAAGGAGGCGTTGTTCGGCGCGGCACGGCTGTTCGCCATGACATCGCTGTCGGAAAATTTCGGCCTAGCCGCCTTCGAGGCGATGCGCCGCGGCCTGCCGGTCCTGGTCGCGCGCGAGGTCGGCATGTCGGAGATCGTTCGCGACGCTGGCGCCGGCACGATCGTCGATGGCACGCCGGAGAGCATCGCTCGCGGGCTGAACATGTTGCTGGCCGATCAAGTCGCGAGCCGGGCGATGGGCGAGCGCGGACGCGCCCACGTAGTGGCTCACTTTGGCTGGCCGGCGATCGCCCGGCGCATGGAAGACCTCTACCGATCGGTGCTACGCACATGATCGATCTTCTGGAGCAGAGCCCGTTCGATGATCCAATGTCGGAGCGTCGGATTGTCATCATCGCCGATTGGCTTCCGCCGGACTTCGGCGCCGTCGGCCAGTACATGCAGATGCGTGCCCGCGCTCTGGCCGAACGCGGCCATGAGGTGACGCTGGTGGGGCTTGCGTCCGGCGGGGCGTCGGTTCGGCAAGAGCGAGTAGGCGAGGGCACGCTTACCGAGATTCGGCTGGCGGCCCGTCCGGTTCCGCGCGGCTCCCTGGCCGGGCGCCTGATGTGGACGATCTGGACCGACCTGCGGCTGGTGTTCGCCGCTTTCGGCAGGCTGCGCGCCGCGGACGGCATCCTGTTCACAGGCTCGCCGCCATTCTTGATCCATCTGCTGGCGCCGCTCAGGCCGCTGTGGAAAGGACGCCTAGTCTATCGCATTACCGACTTTCATCCCGAATGCCTGATCGCTGCCCAGGAACGCCCCTCGCGATTGCTCGGATGGCTACTGGCGCTCACGAACTTCTGGCGCCGCCGCATCGAAGGCTTCGAGGTTCTCGGCGAGGATCAGCTCAAGCGTCTGCATGAAACCGGCATCCCGGAGGAGCGAATCGCGCTCGTGCGCGACGGGTCTCCGGTTGCCTTCGTCGACGGCGAAGCTGCCGAGCCCCTGCCGGCCGAAATAGCAGGCAGCTGCGTGCTGCTCTACTCCGGCAACTACGGCATCGCCCATGAGGTCGCGACAGTCGCCGAGGGCTACAAATTGCATCATCGTCAGGGGACTGGTCGGGTCCGTCTGTGGCTCAGTGCCGCAGGAGCTGGAGCCGAGGAACTGGCCGGACGCTTTGTCGCGGAGCAGTTGCCGTTCCACAGATCGGCGCCGGTGCCCCTGGAGAAGCTGGCGGGGCTCCTGCGCGCGCCCCATGCCCATCTGGTGACGCTGAAGGACCCCTTCGTGGGCTTCGTCATGCCGTCGAAAATCTATGCTTGTCTGGCCTCGGGCAGACCGGTGGTTTTCGTCGGTAGCTCCAATTCGGACGTTGATTTACTTGCACGATCCGCGAGAGTTGGTTACTGGCGGGTTTCTTGCGGTGACTCTGCAAGCTTTGCGGTGGCACTTGAGGAGTTGGCGGATCGGGCGGAGACGTCCGCGACCCCGTCTGGTTGGTAGAAGTACTGCCGGAGCCGGGAGATCCGCCGAGGCGGGCATGTAGGCTTTGATACAATTGGCGGACTGTCGTAAGGTCATTGAGGCTTGGTTTTCGTCAAATTTTTCGGTACTTTACCGATCTCGCGAGCTCGTGACGTCTAATTGCGCCGGACTATCTACCGGGGGAACTGGGTGGCTCATATGCATAAAATTGCATTTAGAACGCAGTGTGTAATGGCTGCCATCGCTATCGCGTGGAGCGGTAGTGCGTTCGCGCAGGGCGCGAGCGGCCAGCAGAACCAGCAGGGTCAGAATGCCGGACCGCAGCAGGGCGAAGGTCCGCTACAGGGTGCTGGACCGCAGCAAGGCATTGGTCCGTTGCAAGGTGCCGGTCCTCAGCAGGGCGGCCCGCAGCTGGGTGCCGGTCCGCTTCAGGGCGGTCCCCAAGTAGGCGCCGGTCCGCTGCAGGGTGGCCCGCAGCAAGCTGGCGGCCCGTTGCAAGGCGCGGGCCCGCTTCAGGGTGCTGGTGCTCTCCAAGGTGCTGGTCCGCTTCAAGGCGCCGGTCCTCTTCAAGGTGCAGGCCCGCTCGCAGGTGGCGGCCCGCTTCAGGGTGCCGGTCCGCTCCAGGGCGGGTCTCCGCTTTTGGGCGCTGGCCCGCTTCAAGGTGCCGGTCCGCTGCTCGGTG
>PLYQ01000214.1 GCA_003153415.1 Rhodospirillales bacterium
CAAGCTCACGCACCGCGACATGGGCCCGATCGCGCGCTACCTCGGCCCGCTCGTGCCGAAGGAAACGCTGATCTGGCAGGACCCGATCCCCAAGGTCGACCATCCGCCGATCGGCGATGCCGAGATCGCGACGCTCAAGGCGAAGATCCTCGCCTCGGGTCTCTCGGTCCCCGAGCTGGTCTCGGCCGCCTGGGCCTCGGCCTCGACCTTCCGCGGCTCCGACAAGCGCGGCGGCGCCAACGGCGCGCGCGTAAGGCTCGCGCCGCAGAAGGACTGGGAGGTCAACCAGCCCGCCCAGCTCAAGACGGTCCTGCAGAAGCTCGAAGCGATTCAGAAAGAGTTCAATACAGGCGGGAAGAAGGTGTCGCTGGCCGACCTAATCGTGCTGGGCGGCAACGCCGCGGTCGAGAAGGCCGCGAAGGACGCCGGCGTGGACGCGAAGATCCCCTTCACGCCCGGCCGGATGGACGCCACGCAGGAGCAGACGGATACGCACTCCTTCGCGCCGCTCGAGCCGCGCGCGGACGGCTTCCGCAACTATTTCAGCGGCAAGCAGTTCATGGCGCCCGCGGCGGCGTTGGTGGATCGCGCGCAGCTGCTGACGCTCTCGGCGCCTGAGATGACCGTGCTCGTGGGCGGCCTGCGCGTGCTGGGCGCCAATGCCGGGAAGTCCACGCACGGCGTCTTCACCAAGAAGCCCGGCACGCTGACGAACGATTTCTTCGTCAACCTGCTCGACATGGGCACCGAGTGGAAGCCCGCCGGCGACAACCTCTACGAGGGCCACGACCGCAAGACGAAGGCCGTCAAATGGACCGGCACACGAGTCGACCTGATCTTCGGCTCGCACTCGGTGCTGCGCTCGCTCGCGGAGGTCTATGCCACCGCGGACTCGCAGGAGAAGTTCGCCAGGGACTTCGTGGCCGCTTGGGCTAAGATCATGGACCTCGACCGGTTCGACCTCACCTGATCCCGGCGCTCGATCCACCCGACGTCGCCGGCGTGGCTGTCGCCCTCGAAGCTCGAGGCAGAGGACCTGCGCATCTGACAACGGAGAAGCGCTTCATGGCGCTGGCGTTTATCGCGGCGGGGTTCATTCCCGATCTTTAGCCCCTGTGTCTGGGCCGTTTAACGGTGGCCGATGCTTCTCGACGAGATCGGCCACCTCGTGTTGCCGCTCCTCCGGAGTGGAACCCGTATGGATTTTGATCAACAGCATATTGGCACCGTGGTCTCGTTGCGCGACATGCCAAAGATCCAGCACGCTGGGCGTGAACGCGTCCCTCAGGCAGTGGGCCTCTCCGGCATACAGGACGATGGGATCATGCCCAGTCGAGCGGGCAAATACGAAGTTACCGCGCTGACGAGTGATGGCCGACAAATTGTCCGCGCTCACCAAGAGGTACTCGTACCGTTGCCCAAGGGCACCTTCTAGAGAAGCCGCAATTCCCATGANNCGGATTGCCGCCTCGTCTAGTGGGCCGAGGCCACCTGGTCGTAACCTCTGGCGTCTTGGCGCATCTTGGAGCCAAGATTGGTTTGGGTGCCCGAAATCCGTTGGAGGACGAAGATGAACGCGCCAGCTACCCTATCGGCAGTCAATCCCGCCAAACTTTTGCGCGAGCAGATTCGAGCCGGTCGCCACACCACGGTGACCACGGGCATGGCTCCGCGCCATCTGCAGGCGAACCTCGTGATCCTGCCGGCCGATTGGGCCGAAGAATTCGCTTCGTTTTGCGCGGCGAACCCCAAGCCCTGTCCGCTGATCGCGCGGAGCGAGCCCGGCGATCCAGCTTTGCCGAGCCTGGGCTATGATATTGACGTCCGTAGCGACCTGCCGCGCTATCGGGTGTTCCGCGACGGCGCGGTGGTGTCGGAAGAAACGGATATCACCGCACTGTGGCGTGACGACCTGATCGCCTTTGCCTTGGGCTGCTCTTATTCGTTCGAGGCGGCACTGCTCGACGCGGGCGTACCGATCCGCCACATCGAGCAGGGCAAGAAGGTCTGCACCTATCGCACCGCGCTAGACACCGAGCCAGCCGGCCGCCTCCATGGCCGTATGGTGGTGTCGATGCGCAACTTCACCGTGCCCAACGCAATTCGCGCTATCGAGATTACCTCGCGCTTCCCACGGGTGCACGGCGCGCCGATCCATTTCGGTGATCCCGCGGCGATTGGCATCGCCGACATCGACAAGCCCGAGTTCGGCGGCGAGCCCGACATCCGGCCCGGCGAGGTGCCGCTATTCTGGGCATGTGGGGTCACACCGCAGGCGGTGATCGAAGCAGCCAAGCCGCCGTTCTGCATCACCCACAAGGCAGGGCACATGCTGGTTACCGACCGATTGAACGAGGAGTTCCGCGAGGCCTGATGCTGCTCGCCACGAGATCTTTGAGATCGCGATGGTATAGACCTGCTCCGCCGGCGCATTTGTGCTTCAGCACCGAGTCGGGACACCAACTGACATTCGCGTATAGTGTTGATACTGCGGATGAAAACGTAATCTTGGCGGGGTCCCTAACACAAGAAGGTTGGCATGGATTTGAACCTGCGCGGCAAGCTCGCACTCGTCACCGGTGCTTCCAAGGGAATTGGTCTGGCATGCGCCAGGCAGCTCGCAGAGGAGGGCTGCCATCTGCATCTGGCGTCGCGCACGAAAGTGGATCTCGAGCGCGCCAAGGAATCGATCCAGTCGCGGCACAATGTTTCCGTGACGATCCACGCCGTCGATCTCAGCGACGGCGATGCCGCGCGATCGCTCGCGGCAGCCTGCCATGACATCGACATCCTGGTGAACAATGCCGGCGCCATTCCGGCCGGCGACCTGCAGGCGATCGACGAGGCGCGGTGGCGTCAGGCCTGGGACCTGAAAGTGTTCGGCTACATCAACATGTGCCGCGCGGTCTATTCCGCCATGAAGGCGCGCGGCGGCGGCGTCATCGTCAACGTACTGGGCGCCGCCGGGGAAAGGCCGACCTGGGGCTATATTGCCGGAAGCGCCGGCAATGCCTCGCTGATGGCCTTCACCCGCGGAATGGGCGGCACCAGCCTCGTCGACCGCATCCGCATCGTCGCCTGCAATCCCGGCCTCATCCGGACCGAGCGCATGGAGACGATGCTGCGCGCGAGCGCAGAGGCCAAATTCGGCGATCCCGCGCGCTGGCAGGAACTGATCCCGACGAATCCACCGGTCGGCACGCCGGAGCAGTGCGCCGATCTCGTGGCGTTCCTCGCGTCCGACCGGGCCTCGCACATCGCCGGGACGGTCGTGACGATCGACGGCGGGGCGGCGCACTTTAGCGGGGTCCTGTAGAGCCGCCATGCGGCGCGCGCACCTCTGGCGCTCTCGACAACGAGACGCCGCGGGATAAATAATGCCGCACGCGATCTGCATGGGAGAAGATCATGTCCAACACCAAGGACTGGAAGTTCAGCCACGATGTCGCGACCGCCGCCGAGTGGTCACCCGGCCTGCGGGAAATCTTCGAGTACCGGGACCTCGGCATAAAGGGTGGGACCAAGGGTGACTATGTCGCTCACCTCGTTCGTCACAACGGCAAGAAGATGAAGGACGACGTGCAGCACTGGCACGTCCACGACTGCACCTTCCAGATGGTCTACGTCCTGAACGGATGGGCGACGTTCGAGTACGCCGGACAAGGCCAGAAGACGATCCGCAAGGGCGATTGCATCAACCAGATCCCCGGCATCCCGCATCGCGAGCTCGCATGTTCCGAGGATTTCGAGGTGCTCGAGATCGTGGCGCCCGCGGACTTCAAGACCAGGGTCGTCGAGGCGCCGACCACGCAGGCCCAAGCCGCGGAGTAGCGTTTCGGCCCGGTCGCGAGGTCGGGCAGGTGGAATTAAGAACAACCGGTAGGCGGCAAACCGCCATGCCATGGGAGGAAAGCACATGTTCGGACAATTCCGCCCGTCGCGACGGGCAATGCTCAAGGTCGGCCTTGCGGGCGCCGCAACTGTCGCCTCGCCCGCCATCCTGCGCCTCGGCGCCGAGGCGCAGACCGGCCCGATCAAGATCGGCATGCCGCTGGCGCTGACCGGCGCGCTGGGCTCGGTGGGACAGCAGCAGAAGCGCGGCGCCGAGCTCTACGCCAAGCTCCAGAACGCCAAGGGCGGCATCCTGGGACGGCCGATCGAGCTTTTGATCGAGGACACCGCCGGCAATCCCGCCAACTGCGTGCGCAAGGCGCAGGAGATGGTGGAGCGTCGCGACTGCCGCCTGATCACCGGCGTCACGCTGTCGTCGGAGGCCCTGGCGGTGGTGCCGAAGCTCGCCGAATGGGACACGATCTTTATCTCGTCCGACAACGGCGACGGCCGGTTGACCGCCGAGAGCCTGGTGCCGAACTTCTTCCGCGCCAACATCTCGGGCCCGATGGGCACGCGCGCGGTGTCGCTCTACCTGCGCAGCGCCAAGCTGCAGAAGTTCTATGCGCTAGGGCTCGACTACGCTTGGGGGCACAACAGCGTGCAGGTCTTCGAGCAGGAGGCGCTCAAGTCCAAGAAGGAGTTCTTGGGCAAGATCTTCGCGCCGACCGGCACCAAGGACTATTCGCCCTACATCACGAAGATCCGCCAGTCCGGCGCCGACGCCGTCTTCCTGGTGCTGCAGGGCGACGACAACAACGCGTTCCTATCCCAGGCACAGCAGTACCGCCTGCCCGAGAAGGTCAAGCTGCTGACCGAGATCGTCGACCTCGCCAGCATCCGCGCCGTGGGCGATGCGTCGCTCGGACTGATCGGTTCATCGCGCTACAGCTTCACTTATGACCATCCGTTGAACAACGAGTTCGTCGCCGTGTGGAAGAAGGAGCACGGCACCGTTCCCGATACCTTCGAGGGCGAACAGTGGCAGTGTATGAAGGTGTTCGAGGCCGGCATCATCAAGGCGGGCGGCATCGAGGCCGCCAAGCTGCGCCCGGCGCTCGAGGACATCGAGATCGAGAGCGTCAAGGGCAAGGTGCATATCCGCAAGTGTGATCACCAGGGCGTGCAGCAGGGCTTCATGGTCGAGGTGGTCAAGAAGCCGGGGTTCGAAACGCCGGTGCCGGAGGTGATCGCCACCTACCCGGGCGACAGCACGACGCCTACCTGCAACACTATGACCTTCAAAGACTAGGGCGTGTCCCTCGACTCATTGCTGGGAGCGCGCTCTCGATGAGCACGCTGGCCCTTCTGCTGACGCAGTTCGTTAACGCGCTATCGCAGGCGGCCTTGCTGTTCTTCCTAGGCGTCGGCTTGACGCTGATCTTCGGCCTGATGCGGATCGTGAATTTTGCCCACGGCGCGCTCTACATGCTGGGCGCCTTCGTCGGCTATTCGCTCAGCAGCTGGTCGGGCAACTACTGGCTCGCCCTGGCGGGAGCGCCGGTGCTCGTCGGGCTTTTCGGGGCGGCGTTCGAATTCTCGATCCTGCGCAGGCTCTACCGGCGCGATGCCCACGCCTTCCTGATGGTGACCTTTGGCCTCGCCCTGGTCGTCGGCGAGGCCGTCCGGCTGATCTGGGGTTCTGACGCGCTCCAGGTCCCAGCCCCGCCGCTTCTCTCCGGCGTAATCTTCCTGCTCGACGAGCCGTTCCCGGTGTACCGCCTCTTTCTCGCCGCCACGGGCGCTGTGGTGGCCGTGGCGATCTGGCAGTTCCTCGAGCGGTCGAGGCTTGGGCTGCTCATCCGCGCCACCTCGCAGAACGCCGACATGGCCAATGCGCTCGGCGTTGACATAAAGCTCATTCGCTCGTGCGTGTTCGGTATCGGCTGTGGGCTTGCGGCGCTCGGGGGCGTGCTGGCAGCGCCGCTGGTCACCGCCTCAAACGGCATGGCGGCGACCGTCATCATCGACGCCTTTGTGATCGTCATCATCGGCGGCATGGGCAGTTTCCTCGGCTCGCTCATCGGGGCGCTGCTGATCGGTTTCGTCCAGGTGTTCGGCAACTACTACGCTCCCGATTTTGCGCTCGCCTTCATGTACCTGGTGATGTTGGCCGTCCTCGTGGTGCGTCCGGGCGGCCTGCTCGGCAAGGAAGCGTGAGCGGATGCGTAGCGCGACCCGGCTGCTGATCTGGATCGTCGTTGCCCTGGCGCTGGTGCTCGCGCCGCTCGGCCTGCCGCCGTTCGCCATGACGCTCCTAACCGAGGCGGTCATCCTCGGACTGTTCGCCATGAGCCTCGATCTCATGTTCGGCTACACGCGGCTCGTCTCGTTCGGCCACGCCGCCGCCTACGGCTTCGGGGCCTATGCTTGCGGCTGGATGCTGCTGCACACCGGCATGCCGCTCCTGTTCGCGGTGTTCGCCGCCGGGTTGTTGACCGGCTTCATCGCCATTGGTGTCGGCTGGATGTGCACGCTGGCGACCGGCGTCTCCTTCTCGATGCTGACGCTCGCCTTTGCCCAGCTGCTCTACGCCATCTCCTTTAAGTGGACCTCGGTGACGGGCGGTTCCGACGGACTCGCGGGCATTCCGCGCACGATCGGCCCGTTCGGCTTCGCCGCGTTGTCGAGCAAAATCGGCTTCTACTATCTGGCGCTCGGCTGCCTCGTCGGCGGGTTCCTCGTGTGCTCCGCCTTGGTGCGTTCGCCGTTCGGCGCGGTGCTGCGCGGCATTCGCGAGAACGAGGGCAAGACGACGGCACTCGGTTACAACACCCGTCTCTACAAGATCGCCGTGGTGGCCGTCTCCTACGGGCTCGGCGGACTGGCCGGCGCCCTCTACGCGCCGTTCGCCGGCTTTGCCAATACCGAGCTTCTGTTCTGGCTCCTCTCGGGCCAGGTGCTTATCATGGTGATCGTCGGCGGCGCCGGAACCCTGATTGGCCCGGTCCTGGGCGCCGCCTTCTTCATGCTGATGGAGCACCAGCTCAGCGCGCTGACGGAGGCCTGGGCGCTCTACTTCGGCCTGATCTTCATCGCCTTCGTCCTGTTCGCGCCCGAAGGGATCTGGGGACTGGCGACGACGCGGCTGCGGCGTGCCGCCCCGAGGCCTTGAACGTGCCGCTGCTTGAGCTTGACGGCGTGACACGACGTTACGGCGCCCTGGTCGCGCTCGATCAGGTCGCCATGAAGGTCGAGGAGGGCGAGGTTCGCGCCGTCATCGGTCCCAACGGCGCCGGCAAGACGACGCTGTTCAACGTGATCACCGGCACGGTCAAGCCATCCGCGGGACTGATCCGGTTCGCCGACCAGCCGATCGCCGGCCTGCCGAGCCACCAGATTTGCAGGCTCGGCATATCGCGCACCTTCCAGATCACCGCGCTGTTTCCAGAGATGTCGGCGCGCGAGAATGCGCGGCTGGCGGCCCAGGCCCGCCACCCCCGGCGCTGGCAGCCGTTCGGCGGCGCCAGGATCTTCAGGGAGGCCCAATCGCTGGCCGACGCGGCGCTTGAGCAACTCGGCTTGACCGGCGTTGCCGAGCGGCCGGCCGGACTGCTCTCGCACGGCGATCAGCGCCTGCTCGAGGTTGCCATGGCCATGGCGCAGCAGCCGCGCGTGCTACTGCTCGACGAGCCGACGCAGGGTCTGTCGGTCGAGGAGACGGCCCAGGCGGTGGACACGCTTGCGCGGTTCCTGCAGGCATCGCGGATGACGGTTCTTCTTGTGGAGCATGATATGGAGGTGGTGTTTCGCCTCGCCCACAGGATTACGGTGTTGCATCGAGGTGCGGTGATTGCCGACGGTGCGCCGGACCAGGTGAAAGCTGATCCGCGAGTGCAGGACGCCTATCTCGGAGGCTTCGCCTGATGCTGCGGATCGAGGGCATGAACACGCACTATGGCGCCAGCCATGTCCTGCAGGGCGTCGACCTCGACATGCCCCAGGGCCGCATCAGCGCCGTGCTCGGTCGCAACGGCGTCGGCAAGACGACGATGGTGAAGACCATCATGGGGCTTGTCGTCCTGAGCGGCGGGCGCGTGCTTGTCGGCGGCACCAACGTCACCGGCTGGCCGCCGCACCGCGTGGCGCGCGAGGGCGTGGCCTACGTCCCTGAGGGACGGCTGATCTTTCCGGATCTTACCGTCATCGAGAATATCCGGGTTGGCGAACGCGGGCCCGGCACCGCCTGGCCGCTAACCCGGCTGCTCGACCTGTTCCCCTCGCTCCGCGAGCGCGCCGCCAGCAAGGGCTCGCAGCTCTCAGGCGGGGAACAGCAGATGCTGGCGATCGCCCGGGCGCTCGTGTCCGATCCCAAGGTGATGCTGCTCGACGAGCCGAGCCAGGGGCTCGCTCCTCTGGTCGTGCGCGAGCTCGCCCGCATCATCCGGCTGCTGCGCGAGGAAGGCGTCACGATTCTGCTGGTCGAGCAGAACATGAAGCTTGCCGAGGCGGTCGCCGACGAGCTGCATATCATGGTCAAGGGTCGAATGGTCTACCGTGCGAGCCCTGCCGTCTTCCGCGCTGAGGAAGAGACAATTCGGGCTCGCTTTCTCACTGTGTGATGCGAATCGAAAGGAAGAGGCATGGGCCGACGGATGCCTGGCCCGCAAGCAGGATCAAGGCCAGGCCGGCACCGGAAGTCTCCTAATGGGCGCCATCACCTCGAATCCTGACTGGTGGGCAGACTGACAACTCGCGAACTTTTCTCCAGGCCTAGCCTTCGCGTTTTCACGAATGTGACGCCAAGATCGTTCGCCTGCGGGATGGTCAGTGGTTTGACATCTGATCTTTGTTGAAAGGGCTGCGCTGTCGCACGAAGCTACGTACCGTGACTGTGCGTTTTCGCAATGCAATGAAAGAGGGCGAACATGGGAAGGCTCGACGGCAAGATCGCGGCGGTGACGGGCGGGGCATCCGGGATCGGTGAGGCGACGGTCAGGCGTTTCGTCGCCGAGGGCGCAAGGGTGGCATTCTGTGATCGGGACGGCGAGCGCGGCCAGCGCGTGGCGGCCGAGCTCGAGACCGCCGGCGCCACGGTCGCGTTCACGCAGGCGGACGTCGGTACCGAGGCCGCATGCCTCGCCTTCGTCAACGGTGCCGCGGAAAAGTTCGGGCGCCTCAACATCCTCGTCAACAACGCCGGTATCCGCAAATACGANNGACAAGGGCGGGGCCATCGTTAACGTCGCCTCCGTACGTTCCGTCGTCGCAGGCGGCGGCAACCTGCAGTACGACACCACCAAGGCCGCGATCGCGGGCCTGACGCGGGCGCTCGCCGCTGATCACTCGCCGGAGGGCATTCGTGTGAACGCCGTCGGCCCAGGCCCGATTTTCACGCCGTTCCATCAGCGCCGCCTCGAAGCGGCTGGCGAGTCTGTCGCGCAGTACAACGCCAGCGCCGCGCGAGGCACCATGCTGAAGCGCCCGGGAAGGGCCGAGGAGGTCGCCGCAGCGATCCTGTTTTTAGCCTCCGACGATGCCTCCTACATCACCGGCGCACTGCTGTTCGTGGACGGCGGTATGACGGCGATGTGAAGAATGTTCAGCCGGCGCTCCCATGGCGCCCGGTTTGCCGCGCGGCTCCGCGATCGCCATGGCGTGATCGCGGCCCATGGCCTCCGACACCTGCACCCCGCCATACCGGCCCGCCAGTCGCTTAGCGTCGCTTCGCTGATCCCGGTGGCGGGTTTAACGTGCCAACTACGTAGTTTGAGGCGCTGCTACCGAGTTCTTCAACGGCCTGCTAGCGTTGTCCTGCTGCCGAATCACCCGGGACCGTACCATGCATCGTCGCAGCCTGATTGCCGCACCGTTTCTTGTCGCGCCGCTCGTCGCCCGGGCGCAGTCCCTCTTCGGCGACCGGCCGATCCGCATGATCGTGCCCGTCGCGGCCGCCGGCGCGTCCGACATCGTGGCCCGCATCATGGCGAATGCGATGACGCCGCTGCTGGGCCGTCCGATCGTCGTGGAGAACATCGCGGGCGCCGGCAGCACGCTTGGCGCCAACACCTTCCAGCAAGCGCCGGCGGATGGGCAGACGATCTACGTCCCCACCAACAACCACGCGCTCATGAAGCTGGTCTATCCGCAGTTCGCCTATGATCCGGTGGCGGATTTCGTGCCGGTTGCACTCGCCACACGCCAGCCCTTCGTGCTTGCCGTGCATTCCTCGGTACCTGCGAACAGCGTGCCGGAGCTGATCGCCTGGCTGCGCGAGCGCGGCACGGCGGCCAATTGCGGCGCGGCCGCGCCGGGTGCGGTCAACTACATGGCGGCCGAGCTGCTGCGCCTGCGCGCCGGCGTGGACTTCACCATCGTGTCCTACCGCGCCGCCGCCGCCTCGGCGCAGGATCTGGCCGCGGGCCGGCTCGATCTCACCGTCGACAGCCCGAGTCTGCTGATGCCGTTGGTCCGCCAGGGCAAGCTGCGCGCCCTGGCGGTGACGATGGCCGGCGGCTCGACCCTGCTGCCCGGCCTGCCGGGGCTGCAGGAGGCGGGCGTGCCGGACTACGACAACGCCGCCTGGACGATGATCTTCGTCCGTCCCGGCACGCCCGCGCCGGCGCTGGCCGCGCTGCGTGCCGCGGCGGCGCGCGCGCTGGCCGATCCGGCCCTGCGCGAGCGTCTCGCGAGCGCGGGCTTCGAGACCTGGCCCGACGCAACGCCCGCCGCGGCCGAGGCGCTGCTGCGGTCGGAGATCGCGCGGTGGACGCCGATCGTTGCGCGCCTCAATCTCAAGCCCAGTTGAAGAGGGGGTTGAAATTGGGCGAACAGATCGAGAAGCTCGCGCAGTTCGTCGCGCGCACGGGCTGGGACGACATGCCGGCAGCGGTACACCGCCGCGCCAAGCTGGTCCTGCTGGACACGATCGGCGTGACGCTCGCTGGCGCCGCGCGGCCCGAGGTGATCGGGTTGCGCGAGCGGCTGCTGGCAGGCCCGGGTCGCGGCGCGACGGTGCTCGCGCCCGGATTGCCGCAGGCCGACATCCGCACGGCGGCGCTGCTGAACGGGATCGCGGCGCGAGCGGTGGAACTGTGCGAGGGGTCGCGCGGCCTCCAGCCGTCGCCGCACATCCTGCCGGGAGTCCTGGCGATCGCCGAGCAGCGGCGCATGGGCGGGCGTGCCATGCTCGGTGCCTTCGTTCTGGGCTACGAAGTGGCCGGCCGGCTGAACCGCGGCTACACGCAGCGCGCCTTCTCGCACCCCAATGGGCAGCTCTCGCTGCTCGCCGCTGCGGCAGCCGGCGCGAGGCTCTATGGACTGGACGGGGCCGGCATCAGCCTGGCGATGCGCGTCGCTACCACCATGCTGATGACGCCGAGCTACAACAACACCGTCGCCGGCGGCACCACGCTGAACCTGCCGGCGGGTCTCGGCGCCGTGGCCGCAACGCTGGCGCCCGAGATGGCGGCGGCCGGATTCACGGCGCAGGCGGACGCGATCGAGGAGGCGCTCGGCGTCATGGTGGGCGCAGGTTTCTCTCCTGCGAAGCTGAACGACGACTTGGGGCAGCACTGGGAGATACTCGAGAACTATTTCCGCTTCTACGCCTGCTGCAATCCGATCCATGCGGCGCTCGACAGCCTGGCGGAGACCTTGGCCGTGCTGAAGCCAAAGCCCGCCGAGGTCGCGCGGATCGAGGTAAAGACCTTCGCCTTCGCCTCCGTCATGCGGAATCCTGCACCACCCAACTACTTTGCGTCGAAATATTCGCTGCCTCATGCGGCGGCGGTCCTGATCGCGCGCGGGGGTCTGGGCTTTGCCGAAATCGACGACAGCTCGCTAGAAGATCCAGTCGTCGCCACGCTGCGACCGTTGGTACAGATCGTAGAGGATCCGGCGATGACGGCGCGCAGTACGCCGACGCTCCGGCCTGCCCGTGTGACGCTGACGCTGAAGGACGGGCGCAGCGCGACGGCGGCGCGCGAGAATTCCGTGCGAGACACCCTGAAGGAAGATCCGGAGCCACAGGTTCGCGCGAAGTTTCGCGAACTGGCGGCGGCGCATCTGACACCCACGGGGATAGACGAGCTCGAAGCGGCGGTGGATCGCTGCGAGGAATGGAAGACGATGGGGGAGCTGATCGAGCCGTTGCGACAGCACGCGGTGGCGTAGTCCGGGCTCGGGAATGCCGGCGAGTGCGGAGTACGGCGTTAGAGGCGGACGATCTGATGAAGCCATGCCGGGACGCAATAAAATTGCGGTCGTGCGCGGCAAGTGCTTAGGGCTGAGTGAAGCGAAGAACGTTCGATCTGGGTTTCCAATCGTCCGCCATTAACGCCCGAGACAACTGTCTCCGGCCCCCGGTTGGGTCCGATGAACAGCCCAGCAATGGCGGGCGTCGGCGATAATACCACCCGACGGAACTCATGA
>PLYQ01000306.1 GCA_003153415.1 Rhodospirillales bacterium
GTCGTCGATCCAGTAGAAGACGCCGACACCATCCTCGAGCGCATAGCGGAACGCGGTTTCGCGAGACGCCTCGCCGTCCTTGCGAACCAGAAGCGAGACGCGCTGCTTGTCGGCGTTTTCGTACATGAAGAGCGCTCCGGGCTTTTCGTTGCCGGCGACGAGGCGCCCGCCGACAAGCGCAAACCCGACATCGTTCAGGTTCGGCGCGTGCAACTGAAAGCTCAGTCGCTTCGACAGCCAGCGCACCATTCGCTCTTCTTCGTTGGCCCAGATCTCGACCGGGCGATTTGCGTCACCGGCGTAGAGCGCGTGAGTAATCGCAGCCTGCCTCTGAAAGGTGATGGGAGTCCCGGCCAGCTGCAACGTCTCGCCGCGGAACTGCCATCCGAGGCCGACGCCCACGATGAGCGACGCGGCGGCGATGCCCGACGTCAGCCAAAGGCGGCGCGCGCTGCGATCGCGTCGAGAGCGCGGACGCGTCGCGGCATCGATGAGCCTGCTCGGCAGCGCCTCGGCCAGCCAGGGATCGAGTACATCGCGCAGCCTTGCGTTCTGCTGGCGGATGTCGTTGATGCGGGCCGCAAGCTCGGGCTCGCGCTCGAGCATGGATACGACCTGCACGGCGCGCTGTCGGGTGATCTGGCCGTCCGCGTACGCGTGGACATCGTCGTCCGTGACCGGTAAGGCCGCTCTCACCGGACCACCTTGAGCGGTGCCGCATAGGCGCCGCCCGTCATGCGCCGCAACTTCTCGCGCGCGCGATTGAGCCGGGACATTACGGTGCCGATCGGCACGCCGAGCACCTGCGCGATGTCCTGGTAGCGCAACTCCTCGACCGCCGCGAGCAGAAGGACCTCGCGCTGCTCGTCGGGCAGACGCCCGATCTGCACGAAAAGCTCGGTCAGCTCCAGCCGGTCGGATTGCGTCGCGCGCACCGGAATTTCCCACGCCACCGCCGGCCCATCGTCGGCATCGAGAGAGACTTCCGAGAATTCGCGCTGGCGCAGCGAAAACTGATTGATGTGCACGTTGTGCATGATGGTGAACAACCACGCACGCAGATCGCTCCCGGTGCGCCACAACCGTCGTTTCGCCCACGCGCGGGTCAGCGTGTCCTGAACGAGATCATCGGCGCGATTGAGGTCGCCGGTCAGAACGCGCGCGTACCGTCGCAATCGCGGCAGCGCGGCAATGAGATCGGCGTCGGGAAGCGTATCGGACATTGCGGCGGCGGCGCGCGAAGCCGGCGCATCCGGCTTGGCGCCGCTCCGAGCCTCGGTGTCAGTCCTTGACGACGTGCCAGGCGCCGTTGAATCCGTCGCCGGTCATATCGCCCGGTTTCTGATCCTTCGACCACGAGTAGAGCGGTTTGCTCTTGTACGCCCACTGCTTGCTGCCGTCGTCGCGGGTAATGATCGTCCAGTCGCCCGACGCCTTGGCATCGGCCGGGGCCATCAACGGCGGCCAGTTGCCGGCGCACGGTCCATTGCATGCGCTCTTGCCTCCGGCGTCCTTGTCGAAGGTATAGAGCGTCATGCCCTTGCCATCGGCATAGGCGCTGGCGGTCGCCGGAATCTGGATGCCCGCCGTGGCGAGCAGGACCGTTCCGCCGGTTCTGGCAGTCTGATAGGTCACGCCCGGAGGCGTGGCGAGCGGCGCCGGCTCTTCGGCCAGGGCGAGAACCGTCCCATCCTGGCTGTGGCCGGCATAGCGATAGAGTCCGCCGGCGATAAGCGCGACGCCGACGACGGCGACCGCCAGAGTAGGAATAAGCCGCATAGTCAATCTCCAGAAACGAAGCCTTCGTGCTTCCGCTTACGCCATGATTTCGGTGATCGTCTTCGATGTCTTCATCGAATCCGTGCCCCAGCTGCTGACCGGAACGCCCATGGCCTGCTGCAGGGTCAGGCCGACACGGCTAGTCGGGTCGCCCTGGGCGGCGATATGCAGACCGGTCTTGAGCCGTCCGCCGCCGCTGCCGAAGGTCATCATCGGCATGTTCTCCAGCCCATGCAGCTTGGCATAGCCGAGGTCGGTCGCGGTCATGATCGTCATGCGGTCGAGCAAGGTCTTATCGCCTTCCTTGATCCCGTCCATCGAGGTCAGGAAGAAGGCCAGGCTGCCCATGATCTCATTGAAGAACCAGGCCAGCGTCGGCTGGTAACCCAGCACGGCGTCGACAGGTTCTTCATGACTGAACTCATGGTGGGTCTGCGTGCCACCGGCCCGCCTGAGCGACGAAGTCGCGTCGGCGAAGGCGACGTTGACCACCTGGGTCTGGCCGCAGGCGAGCGCATGGGCCAGGATGCCGGCGAACAGTCTGTGATTGGTCTTGACGATCTCGATCTCGGTACCGATCGGGGTCTCGTCGACCTTGCCCGGGACCGTGCAGGCGGCCAGCGGGGCAGGCTTCTGCAATTGCAGATCAAGCTGCTGCTCCAACCCGCGCAGTGAGGTGAAATACTCGTCGAGCCGAGCTTTGTCGGCCGCGCCCAGCGTCTTCTCGAAGCTCTGGCGGTCGTCGGCCACCGCCGACAGCGCGCTGCGGCGGACCAAAACGGCAGGATCGGGTTTGAAGTCGGCGGCGTTCGGGTCGGTGAATTCCGGTCCGAAAACGCGGGTATAGAGGGCGGCCGGCGAGACTTCCGCGGGGTTCACCACGGCGCCGTTGCGGCGGCTCTGGCTGTGCTGCGGGTTGCCGGCGCAGGCGACTTCTAGCGAGCGGAAGCGGGTGCGGGTGCCGATGACGTCGGCGATCAGCGTATCGACGCTGGGCTTGTCGGCCAGCATGCCACGCGGCACCGTCCCGGTCAGCATCCCCTGGACGCCTGAGAAATGCACGCCGTTGGGCTTGCCGTCGAGGAAGGCCTTCATGCCGCTGAAGACGTTCATCTTGTCCTTGAACGCCGCGAGCGGCTGAAGTTCGACGCCCAGCTGGTCGATCTTGCCCGGCTTGTTGGGCTCCCAGCGGCCGGGATTGAGGCCCAGTCCCCAGAACCAAGTGCCGAACACGACCGGCAGAGCCTGCCCGTCGGCCAGCGCGGTGCCGTTGGTGTTAAGGAAGCAATCGAGGAACGGCAGGCCGACCGACACGGCGGCCCCGCCCATCATGCCGCGCAAGAGGCTGCGGCGGTTGACGCGATGCATCGGGATCATTGCTGATTCTCCTGAGTGGAACCCGCGCCTGTCGAGCTCGATTGGGCGAGTTTTGATGTGGGCATGTCGACCGCGCCCATCTGGGGCGGTGCGACACGATAGAATTCTTGACTGGTGGCGATTTCGCGCAGCAAGGCGGGGAAGCGGTAGCCGCCGTCCTGGAAGTCCTTCTGCAAGGTCTTCTCCCATTCGCCTTCGCCCTTGGCAGGAAGCCGGCCGAGGCCATAGGAAGACGCCCGGCTGACGACACAGGCGGGGGCCGCCGGATCGTCATGCACCGCC